>JADJKB010000023.1 GCA_016706225.1 Myxococcales bacterium | reverse complement strand
CACGTATTTCGTGAGGCGGGCTCATTCCCCAGGGCGCGGAGCCTACACGAGTTGGGCAGACAGGGAAGTGACGGGTGGGGCGCACCGCGGAAACGAGCGCGCAAGGCGGCGAGGGGCGGCGAGGTGGCCGCGATTCGGCGGCGGGGGGCGGCGCGCGGACGCGCATGCGCACGATGGAGAAAGAAGAGAGGAGCGGGCGGGGGCAGGGGGCAGGGGCAGAGGTCAACGCGCCGGCGGGTGTTCGCCAAGCACCAATTATCCCGCTACCCCGCGACGCATAACAACGGCCCCCCACGCGGCCCAAAGGGGACCAAGAGGGGGAGGCGGTCCAACAAGCGGAGGTGCTATCCCGCCCAAGTCGCAGTAGAATATTAGTTGGACGAAGCCGCTGGCGCGGCAGGAGTAGCGCCACGTGACGGGCAGCGTCTGAGCGGCTGCCCGCGGCGACGTCGCGTCGCGGCGATTCCTGCCGGCTCGAGCATGAGCGGCGCCACGCTGTGTTCGTCGGCGATCCTGGTGATCGCGCGCCCGATGGCCGGGTGCGCCAACACCGGAGTTGAAGCATGGGACAGCTGCGAAACCGAATGGCCGAGGACATCAGGCTGCGGGTCTTTGCGCCAACACGCTCAAGACCTATCTGCGTTGCGCCGAAGTTTTCGTGAGGCACCACGGCAAGTCACCGACGCTGATGGGCAAGGCCGAAATTCGAGACTTCTTGCTGCACCTGGTCGAGGACCTGAAGCGCTCGCCATCGACGTACAACGTCTACGCCGCGGCGCTGAAGTTTCTCTATGCGCACCCTGGAGCGACCGGAAGAGGTCGCTTGGATCCAGCAGATGCGCGTGCCGCATCGACTGCCGGCCATCCTGAGCGGCGACGAGATCGAGCGACTGCTCGGGAGCTGGGGTCGCTCAGAATGCCAGGCGATCGTGATGACCGCGTATGGGGCCGGCCTGCGGATCAACGAGGTGCTCAACTTGCGAGTTGCGGACATCGACAGCCGTCGCATGGTGATTCACATCAGGCAAGGCAAAGGTCAGCGTGACCGCTACACGATGTTGCCCAAGCTCGTGCTGCAAACGCTCCGCGCGTACTGGAGGCAAGAGCAACCGCCGGGTCCCGAGCTGTTTCCTGGGAAGACACCGGGCCGCGTCCTGTGCCGGGACACCGTGGGCAAGGCGTTGGCGCGGGCGGCGGTCCGCGCAGGGCTCGAAAAGCACGTGCACCCTCATGTCCTGCGCCATGCCTTCGCCACGCATCTGCTCGAGACCGGGACCGATCTGCGCACGTTGCAGGTCCTGCTCGGTCACGCCTCCATCAGCACGACCGCCCGCTACGCGCAGGTCAGCCCGGTAATGATTCGGAGGACCAAGAGCCCAGCGGACCGGCTGCGCAAGACGGCCTCGCCGGTGCCCAGAAAGAAGCGGTCTCGAAGTCGGCGCGCCGGGTAGCCGGGCATGCGCCAGCATGGCCCCTTGTGCTCGCTCGCCGGAGCCAGCACAGGAAGGCAGGCCGTCGCTGGAGCTCGCGGATGTCGTTCGCGCGTTCCGGCCGGTCCACGAGCAACAACATGCACTGACCCTCGCCGAGCGCGCTGTCCTCGACGCCGTAGCACGTTGCCGAACGGCCGCCCTCGGTGGGCACGTCAACGTGTCTCGACTGTGGCTTCGTCAGCGATCCTTCGTACGACTCATGTCACAACCGGCACTGCCCGAAGTGCCCGGCGGTGGCGCAGGCGAAGTGGATCGCCGGGCGGTTGGAGCGCGTACTGCCGATCCACTATTTCCACGTCGTCTTCACACTGCCCGCTCAGTTGCGCGGTCTGGCTCTCGCCAATCCGAGAATCGTCTACGACCTGCTCTTCGTTGTGCATCCGCCACGCTGCTCCAGCTCGGCGTGGATCCCAAGCGTTGCGGCGGCGAGCTCGGCGTGACGGCGGTGTTACACGTGGACGCAGAAGCTCGAATACCATCCGCACCTGCACTGTATCGTGACCGGAGGTGCGCTCAGCCCGGACGGCTCTCGCTGGATCTCTGCCGCCGCGACTTCCTCTTTCCCGTCCACGTCATGGGTCGGCTGTTCCGCGGAAAGATGCTCGACGCCCTCACGCGGGCCGCCCGCTCCGGCACGTTGCGCATCGGCGACCCCACCCGTTTCGCCGCGCTCATTGCGGGCCTTCATCGCAAGACTGGAACGTCTACGCAAACGCCCCTTCGGCGGCGCCGCCCAGGTGATCACCTACCTCGGCCAGTACACTCACCGCGTCGCCATCTCCAACCACCGACTCCTCGCGATGGACCAGCGCGGCGTCACCTCCGCACCAAGAGTGGCGAGCACATCACGCTCGACGGCGTCGCATTCCTCATGCGCTGGCTTCGCCACATCCTGCCGCCCGGCTTCACCAAGATCCGACACTACGGGCTGGTGTCGGCGAGCCACGCCACCGGCCGACTCGAAACCGCGCGACAGCTACTACCGGCCAAATCCGCTCCGAACCCCACCGCTTCGCCCAGCTCCTCCAACCCTCTGCGCGCCGCCAAGTGGCGCGAAGTGATCCGCATCCTGACCGGCATCGAAATCGACTGCTGCCGCTGTTGTGGCCGTCGTGCGCTTCGAGCGCCGGCCGTTGCCGCGCTCGGCTTTCGACGCCCGAGCCTCCGAAAGCGGCATGACCACTTCAGCCAAGCACCGCAGTCATCACCCATTGGCCGCTCGCTCGGTGGTCATGCCCACGTCCATCCTACGGGCGGAATCACCGCGCGGTCTTCCCTCCGCTCGACCCTCGGACCACCTCCGGATGCCGCCTCATCGCAGCCGACCCGGCCCCGCCGAGCCTCGACGTCGAGCCGGGCGGGCAATTTCTCCATAGCGACCTGTGGCCCCATCCCGGCGCCGCACCAGCGGCTCCGTCCAACTCGACGATTGCGGCACCGGGCGCCACCTTGTTGGCCTCGTACTCACACGCGCCGGCTGAACCGTGGGCCCGCTCCCGCAATCGCGCTATTCTTTATACAGCCGGACATTCGGGCTCTCCTTCGTCCCATGAGCACGCAGCGCACGACTGGCCCTCCCGTTGCCGAGCAACTCGCGGCCCTTGAGGACTACCTCGGACGGACGCTCCCGCCGCGACTCCGTGAACTCTACCTGGCGTTTTCGACCGCTCCCCGTGGCCTGCTTCCTCTCACCACCGGGCGCGAACATGACGCGCCCGTTCCTGACGACTCACCTGCCGGCCGATTTGAGGACGCCCAGCGCCGCTTCGCATCCGTCCTTGGCCACGCGATCGGCAATGCCGAGAGCGCTTCGCATGCGCGCGACGATCACGTTTGGCCACCAGGCTTGTTGGTGCTCGAGGACTGCGGCTGCGGCGTCTTTCGCGCCGTCGACCTCGACGACGCGGCGTTGCGGATTGTCGAGTACGAACACCTCGACGCTGTCGACGACCCCAAACTGGCGACCAGTCCGAATCGTCTCGCGTACCGCGAGCCCGTTGTCCCGCGCGCCCTGCAACACCGCTTCATTGTCGTCGCCGACTCGCTGGAAGACTGGCTGCGCATGCGAGAAGCAACCTGAGCTCTCCAAGCACCCGTCAAATCGTGCTGATTCCGCGCGCTGTATAACTCACGTTGCACCCGCCGAACGCCGGCCTTGCCGACTTCACCGTCCGTTCCGCTTCCGCGGGCGACCACTCTGATGCGGCACTCGCCCGCGTCTGCAGCGCCTTGCCGACTGACCACTTGACGCTCGGCGTTCGCGGGTGAACGTGTGTCTCGTTAAACAGCCGGGCGCCGACATGGAGGACGTTACCGAGGCGGCGAGACTGTGGTGTTACCAAGAGACGCACCGACTCCGCAAATTGGCATTCGGCGATCTGGCGAAGCTTTGCGATCGTTCCTTCGAAGTGGACCCGTCCGTTTCGTTCCCGCTCCGTTGGTCTCGCCGCCGTGGCCGCGCCGATCGATGACGCCAGCCTTGTTGTCGGGGTGCGCGCATTCGTGCTCCCAGCCTTTCTGACGCGCTTTGTTGTGTACGACGGTTTCACCAAGTTTGCTGACGAGTCATGGCGCAAGACGATGCCTCCGGAAGCGTATGACCTGCTCCGTGCGAAGCTCGATGAACTCGTGCCGATGATCTAGCGTCTGTCCTCGCAAGCGCTTGTGACCTGCGCTGTCTAACTCACGTTGCACCCGCCGAACGCCGGCCTTCCACGCTTCACCGTCCGTTCCGCTTCCGCGGGCGACCATTCTGATGCGGCACTCGCCCGCGTCTGTTGCGCCTTGCCGACTGACGACTTGACGCTTGGCGTTCGCGGGTGAACGTGGTTCCGTTAGCCAGGCGAAGCGATGACGAGTGCCGACGAGGGGACGACGCCGCGGCCAGAGAGAGTTGCCGCTCGTGCTCTGGTGCTCGCAGCTGTGACCTGCAGGGGCGCCATCGAGCACGGCGTCGGCGATCGTGAAGCAGAGGAACTACGCGAACAAGTGATCGGATGGGTTCGCAAGACCCGCCTGCTGGACGAGACTGAGCCGCACGAACTGTCTCGACTGGAGGCCCCTTTGGGCAGTCTGTCCGAACGCGACGCGATCGACACGACGTGGTGCGGAGAAGGCGTAGTCCTCCTGGCTTGGTCTCTGGGCCACGGTGACCTTCCGCGCTACGACGTCCAGGTTGACTCGTCGGTAGCGGCCGAAGCCCTCGGGTTCCTCAACGAGGATGTAGAAGATGTCATGCTGCACGCTCAACTGCGGCAGCGTTCAGATTTGATCCGGCTGGCAGAGTTCTACTTCGCCCTGCATTGGCGTCTTCGTCACTTTGCGTTGGACGCTCGATCCATGGACTTCGAGGCCTTCGCTTCGGAATGTGCGTTTGGGCCTCTCGAGGTCCGGGGCATGGATTTCTTGGCTCATGACCTCGCAATCGATGGCCGGCCCCTGGCGATGCTCGACGACCGCCGTCGAGACGAATGCTTGGGCATCGCGAGAGAGCGCCAACGCGCAGCGAATTGGCTTGTGGGACAAGATCCAATCTACTCGGAGGTGACATGCGACACGTAACCACGCGCTGTCTAACTGGACGTTGCACCCGCCGAACGCCGGTCTGGCCGACTTCACCGTCCGTTCCGCGCCCGCGGGCGAACACACTGTCTTCGGCACTCGCCCGCGCTGCAGCGCCGCGCGGTCTGATATGTTTGAACTCCGGCGTTCGCGGGTGAACGCCGTTCCGTTATGCAGATTTCCCGGGCTTCGTGTGCCACCACCCGTTCGAACTAGCATGTCCTTGTTCCCACGCCTTGCCTCCGCAGTCCTTGTCGCGAGTCTTGCTGCGTGCGCCGGCACGGCGACGTCAGAGAAGCCCCAGGTGCTCCCCAGGGGATTAGCGGAATCGTCAGCCAGTCCGTTGGCGACTTCCAGTGCTGTCCTGTGACCGGCCAGACCTATCCGCTCTCTGTTCCGGTCCACATTGTCCGCGGCCGAGTTCCATTCGCGGCCGAGACACCGCAGCTCGACGAGCTTGACTTGGTCATCACCGTTCATTCCGATGACGATGGGCGGTTCGGCGTAGGCCTTGCCCCCGGAACCTACACGGCGTTCGCCGAAATCGATGGCGCGCTGTACCTGAATTGCTTTGACGAAACCTGGCCACCTACCTACTTCTGCTGGCAGGACGTGGCGCCTGGCCACTTCATCGAGATTGATATCAACGACAGCTCGCACTCCACGGCATGACTGCGCCGCCCATGCGCTCACGAACTGCATAACTCACGTTGCACCCGCCGAACGCCGGCCTTGCCGACTTCACCGTCCGTTCCGCTTCCGCGGGCGAACATTCTGCTGCGGCACTCGCCCGCGTCTGAAGCGCCTCGCCGACTGACGACTTGACGCTCGGCGTTCGCGGGTGAACGTGTGTCTCGTTATTCAGCCGGTTCAGAAAGCGCTCGTGCGAAGTCTTGCCCCGCTTGTCGTTCCGCTCGTGCTACTGGGCGTTCCCACGTGCAACCGTTCTGACCCCCGGCGAAACGGTGCGGATGTCGGTTTCGACCAGTCCCAGTGCCGCGCGGACTTCGCCGCCGGGCGGTACTCCTCCGCCGCGACGGCCTGCGATCAGTTGATGACCTCGCCGGGACAACATGCGGCGCGCGCGGTCGCAGCCCAGGCACTGCTTCAACTTGGTGAGTACTCGAAAGCCGAAACAGTCGCGCGGCACGGTGCGGAATCCACGAATGGGGAACGACGCGCGCTCTTCCTTCGCTGCGGGGTACTGTGGTTGTCGCCACCGGCGACCTTGGCCCGCCAGAAGATCCTGAACGAGTCGATCCGGCAAGCACCGGATTCCTCACCAGATGTGTATTTGGCGCGCGCGAGGTGGAGGTTCATCGCGGGCGCATTCGACAGCGCCCTTGATGACGTCAGACACGCACAACGCATTGCTCCAGAGGGCGCTTCTCCCGAGCTGATGTTGGGATACCTGCTCCTGCGCGAGGGTCCCACCAGATACAAAGACGCGGCCGCGCATTTCGCGCGCGCGGCGGCGCGCCAACCAACCAACGCCCGCGCGGCGGTGTACAAGTACGTGACCACAGGCGATCCACCCGACTCAGCCGCCGCACCGGATTCGGCCTGGGGCCAAGCGTTGCTTGATCTCGCCCGTCGTGGCGCCGTAGCGAAGGAGGATCTCCTTAAGCGCGCCGCGGAATCCGACGGAAAGCACGCTGCAGCCGAGCGGCGTGTCGAGATCCATATGCTGCTGGGAACGCTAGCGGAGACCCAGAACGACGTCGCTCGGGCACGCATCGAGTACGCTTCGGCCGTGGTGACGCCCGTCCACTCGACGGATGACGCACTCGCCCGCGCCCGACTCCAAGCGATCGGAGTGCTTCCCTAGGCGCTCCGCTCTGAGAGCTCGCGGGCGCTGCATAACTTGACGCTGCAGCAGACGAGCGCCGGTCAGGCGAGTTTCACCGTCCGTTCCGCGCCGGCGGGCGACCACTCTGTCTTCGGCACTCGCCCGCCTCTGCGGCGCCCCGCGCTCTGCTACGATGTTCTCCGGCGCTCGCTGCTGAGCGCAAATTCGTTAGCCGGACCTGCCGTTGCGATGATTGTCCACTGGAAGCTCTGGGTTGACTGCACCACGGAGGCCAGCGCCCGCACGGTGGCGGCTCGCGTCCACGCCCTCGCGTTTCCAATGTCGCCGCCAGTCACGGTCAAGCCGTACGAGCGTGGTGGTTTCGTTGTTACATGGGCAGAGCCGAACTCGTCAGGGTGGAACGACGCCGTCGTGGAGACCATTCGTGCGGCGCAAAAGATCGGAGCGGGCTGGGTGCTCACAGGTGACATTCTCTCTGCCCCAGAGGGCGTCCTCAGCAAGAACGCAGGTGGGCATATCGCCGTTTCGGGTGCCACGATGGTCTCGTGGTTGCTGCTACGTGAAGGCCCCGCGATGGGCGCCGTCTAACTCACGTTGCACCCGCCGAACGCCGGCCCTGCCGACTTCACCGTCCGTTCCACTTCCGCTGGCGAACATTCTGATGCGGCACTCGCCCGCGTCTGTGGCGCCTTGCCGACTGACGACTTGACGCTCGGCGTTCGCGGGTGAACGTGGTTCCGTTGGACGAAGCCGCTGGCGCGGCAGGAGTAGCGCCACGTGACGGGCAGCGTCTGAGCGGCTGCCCGCGGCGACGTCGCATCGCGGCTGATTCCTGCTGGCTCGAGCATGAGCGGCGCCACGCTGTGTTCGTCGGCGATCCTGGTGATCGCGCGCCCGATGGCCGGGTGCGCCAACACCGGAGTTGAAGCATGGGACAGCTGCGAAACCAAATGGCCGAGGACATCAGGCTGCGCGGTCTTTGCGCCAACACGCTCAAGACCTATCTGCGTTGCGGCGAAGTTTTCGTGAGGCACCACGGCAAGTCACCGAGGCTGATGGGCAAGGCCGAAATTCGAGACTTCTTGCTGCACCTGGTCGAGGACCTGAGCGCTCGCCATCGACGTACAACGTCTACGCCGCGGCGCTGAAGTTTCTCTATGCGCACACCCTGGAGCGACCGGAAGAGGTCGCTTGGATCCAGCAGATGCGCGTGCCGCATCGACTGCCGGCCATCCTGAGCGGCGACGAGATCGAGCGACTGCTCGGTGAGCTGGGGTCGCTCAGAATGCAGGCGATCGTGATGACCGCGTATGGGGCCGGCCTGCGGATCAACGAGGTGCTCAACTTGCGAGTTGCGGACATCGACAGCCGTCGCATGGTGATTCACATCAGGCAAGGCAAAGGTCAGCGTGACCGCTACACGATGTTGCCCAAGCTCGTGCTGCAAACGCTCCGTGCGTACTGGAGGCAGAGCAACCGCCGGGTCCCGAGCTGTTTCCTGGGAAGACACCGGGCCGCGTCCTGTGCCGGGACACCGTGGGCAAGGCGTTGGCGCGGGCGGCGGTCCGCGCAGGGCTCAGCACGTGCACCCTCGTGTTCTGCGCCATGCCTTCGCCACGCATCTGCTCGAGACCGGGACCGATCTGCGCACGTTGCAGGTCCTGCTCGGTCACGCCTCCATCAGCACGACCGCCCGCTACGCGCAGGTCAGCCCGGTAATGATTCGGAGGACCAAGAGCCCAGCGGACCGGCTGCGCAAGACGGCCTCGCCGGTGCCCAGAAAGAAGCGGTCTCGAAGTCGGCGCGCCGGGTAGCCGGGCATGCGCCAGCATGGCCCTTTGTGCTCGCTCGCCGGAGCCAGCACAGGAAGGCAGGCCGTCGCTGGAGCTCGCGGATGTCGTTCGCGCGTTCCGGCCGGTCCACGAGCAACAACATGCACTGACCCTCGCCGAGCGCGCTGTCCTCGACGCCGTAGCACGTTGCCGAACGGCCGCCCTCGGTGGGCACGTCAACGTGTGTCTCGACTGTGGCTTCGTCAGCGATCCTTCGTACGACTCATGTCACAACCGGCACTGCCCGAAGTGCCCGGCGGTGGCGCAGGCGAAGTGGATCGCCGGGCGGTTGGAGCGCGTACTGCCGATCCACTATTTCCACGTCGTCTTCACACTGCCCGCTCAGTTGCGCGGTCTGGCTCTCGCCAATCCGAGAATCGTCTACGACCTGCTCTTCCGTTGTGCATCCGCCACGCTGCTCCAGCTCGGCGTGGATCCCAAGCGTTGCGGCGGCGAGCTCGGCGTGACGGCGGTGTTGCACACGTGGACGCAGAAGCTCGAATACCATCCGCACCTGCACTGTATCGTGACCGGAGGTGCGCTCAGCCCGGACGGCTCTCGCTGGATCTCTGCCCGCCGCGACTTCCTCTTTCCCGTCCACGTCATGGGTCGGCTGTTCCGCGGAAAGATGCTCGACGCCCTCACGCGGGCCGCCCGCTCCGGCACGTTGCGCATCGGCGACCCCACCCGTTTCGCCGCGCTCGTTGCGGGCCTTCATCGCAAGAGCTGGAACGTCTACTGCAAACGCCCCTTCGGCGGCGCCGCCCAGGTGATCACCTACCTCGGCCAGTACACTCACCGCGTCGCCATCTCCAACCACCGACTCCTCGCGATGGACCAGCGCGGCGTCACTTTCCGCACCAAGAGTGGCGAGCACATCACGCTCGACGGCGTCGCATTCCTCATGCGCTGGCTTCGCCACATCCTGCCGCCCGGCTTCACCAAGATCCGACACTACGGGCTGGTGTCGGCGAGCCACGCCACCGGCCGACTCGAAACCGCGCGACAGCTACTACCGGCCAAATCCGCTCCGAACCCCACCGCTTCGCCCAGCTCCTCCAACCCTCTGCGCGCCGCCAAGTGGCGCGAAGTGATCCGCATCCTGACCGGCATCGAAATCGACTGCTGCCGCTGTTGTGGCCGTCGTGCGCTCGAGCGCCGGCCGTTGCCGCGCTCGGCTTTCGACGCCCGAGCCCCTCCAGCGGCATGACCACTTCAGCCAAGCACCGCAGTCATCACCCATTGGCCGCTCGCTCGAGTGGTCATGCCCATGTCCATCCTACGAGCGGAATCACCGCGCGGTCTTCCCCTCCGCTCGACCCTCGGACCACCTCCCGATGCCGCCTCATCGCAACCGACCCGGCCCCGCCGAGCCCCTCGACGTCGAGCCGGGCGGGCAATTCTCCATAGCGACCTGTGGCCCCATCCCGGCGCCGCACCAGCGGCTCCGTCCAACTCGACGATTGCGGCACCGGGCGCCACCTTGTTGGCCTCGTACTCACACGCGCCGGCTGAACCGTGGGCCCGCTCCCGCAATCGCGCTATTCTTTATTCGGGCGTCTTCTGAGCTGCAGCGGGTGCAGTGACCGCGATGCGGCCACCGGAGCGGGAACAGGTCGGCTGTAGCGGGTGAGGTGACCGCGAACCAGATCACAAGAAATGACCATGGTCGGGCGGTGCAGTCGCCGGTAGCGTTCGAGCATGGTGCGGCGCACGTTGCTGCTGGCGATCCCATTCGGCTGCCTGCTTGCCTCGCCTGCCGCCAAGGGCCAGGACGCCGTTCCCACCGAGGCGTTTCCGCCGGTGCCCGTTGAGGACGCCGGCGCACCCGCGCAGCCGGATTCCGGCGCCCCCCTTCTCCCGCCGCCGCTTCCGCCACAGCCGCCGCGCCCCGTGCCGCCCTCGCCGGGTTCCGAGGTCGTCGCGCCCAGTCGTCCTGCGTACCCACAGGTGATGTGGCGGCCCCCGGCGCAGCCGCCTTGGGAATACAGCAGCGCCCCCATAAAGCCGAAGCGGAGGTGGTACGGCGGCCAGACGCTGATCGCTGACGGCGCGTCCCTCGGCGCGATCTTCGCCGGCGGGGCCGCCGAATCCTCGGAGCTTGCCGTGTTCGGGCTGCTCGGGATGTTCTTCGCTGCACCCATCGTGCACGCGGCACACGGACACGCGGGCAAGCCCTTCGCCAGCCTGGGGTTGAGGGTAGGCCTGCCAATCGTCGGAGGCTTCGTGGGCTGTGCCGCGGACGACAGCGATGGCATGTTCGGCTGCCTCGGTGGGGCGGCCGCCGGCATGTTCCTGGGACTCGTAGCAGCGAGCGTGCTCGACGCCTCGGTCATCGCGTACGAGGACGTTCCCCCGCAGCGTGCCAAGCGCACGCCGGCCGTCGGTGTGACGGCCTCCGTGGTCTGGCTTCGGGACCGCGGCACGCTGGGCGTGAGTGGATGGTTCTGACCTCAAGTCGAGCAACCCGCTTCCGCTCCCGGAGAACCACGCTACGCTTCGCCGGATGCTGCTCACCCGCCGCCGACGTCGTCGCTGGTGAGGAACGGCAGTGGATGGAAGACGATCTCGCCGCCGGCGCTCTCGGCGTAGACGCCGTCAGGCAAAGCGAATCCAGGTGCGGGTTCAGCCGCAAATCCGACGAAGACGCGTTGCACGACCGTGACGGCGCCGCTCTTTCCTTCAAGGCGGACGCCGCATAACTCACGTTGCACCCGCCGAACGCCAGTCTTTCCGACTTCACCGTCCGTTCCGCTTCCGCGGGCGAACATTCCGATGCGGCACTCGCCCGCGTCTGTGGCGCCTTGCCGACTGACGACTTGACGCTCGGCGTTCGCGGGTGAACGTGTGTCTCGTTATGCCGACAAACCATGTGCCTGATTTTCTCCATCGAAGCGCTCCACGATCAGCGTGAGCGCCTGCTTGCCGCAGCGGCGCTCGCTTCACGAGATGGAATACGAGTCGATGTTGCCCACCCATCGCGTTGGCCCTGGGCACAGAAGCGACCTGTCATCGCCGAACTGACCGAGGACGGCGCCTGCGGCTGTAGCCTACTTGCGGACGAAGCCGACTGGAATGCGCCTGCCTGGACTCTGAGGTCCGACGTCGTTCCGGCCATCGTGTCTGCGCTCCGCACGCTGCTAAAGCAGGGCCCGCCAGTGCTTCGCGTCTCCGCGCTCTGGGCCGGCGACACCCCAGCTCATGTTGAGCGCATCAGCCCCGAGCAGTTCCTTGCGCTCGTCGCCGCCGACCAGCTCGGAACGAAAACTGTCTACGTCGTGGACCCAGCGGCATAACTCACGTTGCACCCGCCGAACGCCGGTCTTGCCGACTTCACCGTCCGTTCCGCTTCCGCGGGCGACCATTCTGATGCGGCACTCGCCCGCGGCTGTCGCGCCTTGCCGACTGACGACTTGACGCTCGGCGTTCGCGGGTGAACGTGTGTCTCGTTAGGCGGACGCCAGCTAGTCATGATGTCGATGCTCTTCCGTCTATTTCGGAAACGCTGTCTCGATTGTGCCGACGGCCGTCTTCGTTCGCGGAACTGGCTGCGCGCGTCCCGCGTTGAAGAGAACGGCAAGCGCTATCCTGACTCCTGGACCTACTACGAATGTGACTGCTGCAGCGCGCGATCAAAACACTTCATCGACGGCCGTATCGAAGTGCCGTCGGCCGACGAGTGGCGCCAGCATTGCTCGGGTTAACCTGGTGACGTTGTGACAACATTCGACTATCGCGTCGTCTTCCGAAACGGCGAATATGCTGTGCACGAGGTCTATTTCGACGACCTCGGACGCCCGGAGTCGTGCACAGTCGCCGCCGTCTCGCCCTCCGTGTCGTCCATCGAGGGCTTGCGTCACGAACTTGCTCTCATGTTCAAAGCGCTCGACCAGCCGTGTCTTCGTGACGAAGACATTGGCCAGTCTTTTCCCAACAAGTGACGGTCCGCCGCCTAACTCACGTTGCACCCGCCGAACGCCGGTCTCTCCGACTTCACCCTCCGTTCCGCTTCCGCGGGCGAACATTCTGATGCGGCACTCGCCCGCGTCTACAGCGCCTTGCCGGCTGACACTTGACGCTCGGCGTTCGCGGGTGAACGTGTGTCCGTTATGCAGCTATGAGCACCGTGGTGGTTCAGGCCCTCGTCACGCGGTGGACGAAGGAGTCCCGCGGCGGCCCTGGTGCCGCTCTGCGAAATGCGACGCCAACCGCCCTTTCGCTTCCCGCAGAACAAACGCGCGCCGGCGAGCTCCGCGTGCATGGTGTTGCCTTCGAAGAGCGCACGGGTTTTGAGCCGACGTCTACGCTGACGGTCTGCAACCTCATCGATTTGCATCGCGTCGTCCCGGGACTCGAGCTTCGCGCAGAGGTCGGAACCCTCCGCGTGCGCTTCGTTTGGAACTATTTCCTCGGCGCACCGCGTCGGAGTCATGGTCGCGCGATCCGTCTCCATCCCGGGCAATGGTGCCGCCTCGTCCACAACGGTCGGCACGGCCTCGATCGGACCTGGGCCTACGAGAGCACCGTTCTGAACGTGGCCCTCGGGCCCGTTGATCCGTCCGCTTTCCTCGATTCGGAGCCGCTGGAGACCCAAGACCACCGGGAGGCTCTCTGGTAGGTGCGGTGATCTTCACGCACTGCATAACTCACGTTGCACCCGCCGAACGCCAGCCAGGCGAGTTTCACCGTCCGTTCCACGTCCGCGGGCGACCATTGTGATGCGGCACTCGCCCGCGTCTGCAGCGCCTTGCCGACTGACGACTTGACGCTCGGCGTTCGCGGGTGAACGTGTGTCTCGTTATACCGCTGTCTTCTGACCGGAAACGCTCACGCAAGATCACCAGCGCCCTGCCGACTGTCCTTGCCGCGCTGCGGTCTCAGAGTCCTTCGCCCAAGCGCCACGCGCGACCCCACGCGTCTTGCCGACCGTGGCGTGGTGAACAGAAGCCGCGCGACCTGGCGCCGAGCTCCGAGATCACGGCGCCGTGTTGCACGGTGGCGCTCACGGTCTCCGCGCCCCGAACAACCGTGGTTCCACCACGGTATAACTCGCGTTCCACCCGCCGAACGCGCGCCTTGCCGACTTCACCGTCCGTCCCGCGGCGGCCGGCGCCCAATTTTCAACGGCACGCGCCGGCCTCGAAAATGCCCCGCGCTCTGTTACGATGATCTCGCGCGTTCGCGGGTGAACGCGTGTCTCGTTATTCGGCCGTTCCGATGGGCAAGAGCAGTCGACCTCTTGAGAAAGCCGAGCGTCTACTGGCAGGCTTCTCCCCGTCGCGCCTTTCCGAGGCGGATGCGGCCGCGTACGCAAGTCGCTGGCGCAAGACCTTCGCCGCGCGCGTGTTGAGGGAGACGGGAACGCCGACGCACTTGGGTTTCGACTGGCATGCCTTCAGCTACGCTTACGCGTATGCAGTCTCCGGTGATGCTGCGCAATCCGCGTATCGCGCGCGCCAGCGCTCGCAGTCTTTCCTGGTCTTGCTTGGCGCGACGCCTTCGGACGGCTTCGCCTGCCAGGCCGATACCCTTCCATGGTTCGACCGAGCAGGCCTCGATGTCTACGTCGTCGCAAGCGACTTCCGCTGGACCATGGTGTTCACCCACGAGGCTGACTGGTGCGGCCCGTACTTCACGACCGCTGAGTGGGCCATCAAGCCTCCGGATGGCGCCGTATAACTCACGTTGCACCCGCCGAACGCCGGTCCTGCCGACTTCACCGTCCGTTCCGCTTCCGCGGGCGACCACTCTGATGCGGCACTCGCCCGCGTCTGTCGCGCCTTGCCGACTGACGACTTGACGCTCGGCGTTCGCGGGTGAACGTGTGTCTCGTTAGACAGCCCCATGCGACCCACTTCTGCCATTTCTGCCTTGTCCTCAATCTCGCTCTTGGTTGGCGTCGGCGCCCTCGTGCTCTCGTGCAGTTCGAATGACGATGGGCCTTGCTCCGACGTGGGTGACATCTGCGCGTGCGGAGACGAACCGATTCCCGATGGAATCGAGAAGTGCCCTGCCTCAAAGGACTGCTGCGCACGCGGCGCAGACGGTTGCGCTTGTGCCGCGCCGAAGTTCCTCCAGAGCATCGCGAAGTCGTGTGACGAGTGGGTGGCTCTCGACAACTCCACGCGCGTGCCCTCGTGCCCCTGACGACCGCTCTGGCCGTCGCTGTCTAACTCGACGCTCCTCCCGCCGAGCGCGGCCTTGCCGACTTCAGCGTCCGTTCCGCGGCGGCCGGCGACACTCTGATACGGCACACGCCGGCCTCGGATTACGCCCAGACGACTGCTAAGATGTTGCTCGCGCTCGCGGGAGAGCGCGGTTTCGTTATACCGCTGTCCTCTGACCGGAAGCCATCACGCAAGATCACGGCGCCTTGCCGCCTGTCCTTGCCGCGCTGCGGTCTCAGAGTCCTTCGCCCATGCGCCGCGCGCGACCCCGCGCGTCGTGTCGACCGTGGCGCGGTGGACAGAAGCCGCGCGAGCTGGAGCGGAGCTCCGAGATCACGGCGACGCGCCGAACGGTGGCGCTCACGGTCTCCGCGCCCCGAACAACCGTGGTTCCACCACGGTATAACTCGCGTTGCACCCGCCGAACGCGCGCCTTGCCGACTTCACCGTCCGTCCCGCGGCGGCCGGCGCCCAATTTTCAACGGCACGCGCCGGCCTCGAAAATGTCCCGCGCTCTGTTACGATGATCTCGCGCGTTCGCGGGTGAACGCGTGTCTCGTTAGGCGGACACGTGGCAACCGACATCGATGATGCGCTTAGTCAGTGCCTAGCCGACGAGTGCCACCGTTTACGCTGTGCCCCGTATGGCGAGCTCGAGCGTCTCGTTGATGCTCCTTCGAAATGGACACGGCCGTTTCGGTCGCGCACTGTCGGTCTGGCAGCCATCGCAACAAGACTGCCCGACGAAAATCTCGCTCTCGTTGTGCGCGCCTTTGTGCTGCCAGAATTCCTCACGCGTCACATCGCCTTCGACGCTTTCACAAAGCTGAAGGACGACTCCTGGAGCAAGACCGTCCCGCCCGAAGCCCACGAGTACCTGCGGTCCAAGCTCGCGCTTTTGGTGCCGCCTGTATGAGTAGCTCCTGAAGCCGCCTAACTCACGTTGCACCCGCCGAACGCCGGCCTTGCCGACTTCAACGTCCGTTCCGCTTCCGCGGGCGAACAATTCGATGCGGCACTCGCCCGCGCCTGTCGCGCCTTGCCGACTGACGACTTGACGCTCGGCGTTCGCGGGTGAACGTGTGTCTCGTTATGCCGCCGTTCTTCGAACCCCACGGCGCCTTGCCGACTGTCTTTGCGGTTTCAGATTCAGAGTTCCTCCGCTTCGAGGCAGCGCGGCCGAGCCCACGGCGCCGCGCGGGCTGTTGAAGTCGAACGTCTCTCACGCGTCCGGTCGCGCCATGACGACCCCGACCGTCGTCGCGCTCGAGGACGAGCCGGCTGTTGAGCAACCGCGCTGCGACCAAGCCCACGGCGCCCTGCCAACAGAAGCCGCGCGAGCTGGCGCCAAGCCCCGAGCTCGAAGCGCCACGCCGCACGGTGGCGCTCGCGGCTTCGCCCCCTGAACCACCGTCGCACGGCATAACTCGCGTTGCACCCGCCGAACGCGGGTCTTGCCGACTTCAGCGTCCGTTCCGCGGCGGCCGGCGCCCAATTTTCTACGGCACGCGCCGGCCTCGAAAATGCCCCGCGCTCTGTTACGATGATCTCGCGCGTTCGCGGGTGAACGCGTGTCTCGTTAGGCGGCAGCGATGATCGTCAACATCGATGGGTCGCGCATTACCGACTGGGCATCGTTCCACGACGTTTTCGCTGAGGCTCTTGGCTTTCCTGGGTTCTACGGGCGCAACATGAACGCTTGGATCGACTGCATGACGTCCCTCGACGACGCCGGCGCCGGGATGACGTCTATCCACGTCCCGCCCGGCCAGGTGCTCACGCTCGCCCTTGACCACGTTGATGACGTAGTGAAACGCTGCCCCGAAATCTACGAGGCCCTCGTTGATTGCACTGCGTTCGTAAACTGGCGACGCATCGATAGCGGCCGCGATCCGGTTCTCGCGCTTTCGTTCTACAAGGACACTCGGACAGTCAAGTCTGGCTCCGCCTAACTCACGTTGCACCCGCCGAACGCCGGCCTTGCCGACTTCACCGTCCGTTCCTCTTCCGCGGGCGAACATTCTGATGCGGCACTCGCCCGCGTCTGCAGCGCCTCGCCAACTGACGACTTGACGCTCGGCGTTCGCGGGTGAACGTGTGTCTCGTTATCCCGCTGTCTTTCCACGGGTTGACGTCGCGGCAAGATCACCAAGCTGTTCCATCGGTTTTGTTTCCCTGCGGTCTCAGAGTTCCTCTGCCCAAACGTCGTGGCCGGCCCCGAGCGTCTTGCCGACCGTGGCGCGGTGAACAGAAGCCGCGCGAGCTGGTGACCGAGCTCCGAGCCCATGGCGCCGTGCCGCACGGTGACGCTTCGGGTCACTTGCCCCCGAACAACCGAAGTTCCACCACGGTATAACTCGCGTTCCACCCGCCGAACGCGCGCCTTGCCGGCTTTCACGTTCGTTCCGCAAGGGCCGGCGACACTCTGTCTGCGGCACGCGCCGGCCTCGAAAATGCTCTGCCGTCTGATACGATGGTCCTCGCGCGTTCGCGGGTGAACGCGTGTGTCGTTATTCGGCCCAACCCGCGTTGGCAATGACCACCAAGTCCCCTTGCGCTGTCATGCTCATGGCTGCCGACGCCGTCGTCGAGGGAGGTGGCGCCCTCCGGTGGTCCGCCCGCTGCGTCCTCCTTGCCTTCACCTGCGCTTTCTTGGGGTGCGGTACCACGACGACCGATCGCGAGAAGCGCGGGTTTCGTCACGTCGATGGCCCGCCCCACATACCGCCAAACGGATACGTCTACGTCGCGAGATCCGGTTCCCACTTCGACCTCGTGGTTGCATTGATGAAGAGTCCCGAATTCTTCTACTGCCGCCGTTCGTTGGTCGGTGCCTGCGCCATCACCACGTGCACCTGGGCCGCCGACGCCGGTCCAGACTGGAACGCGACCGGGACGGTGACGGTGACTTGGGGATTAGAGATTGCCGTTGTCGAGACATGGCAGGACACCGCCGTGTACGGTCTCTGGCCCAAGGCGCCGTGGAACGCCGGACAGGAGGTTGCGGTCGTCGGTACTTTCGACATCGGTCCTCCATTGAACGCAGCCCTTGAGGCGCCGCCTCCGTTTCTGCTGGAGCAACCTGCGTTTCAGCAGGGTAGCTGGGGACCTGACATGCCGCTTCCCCTGGAGGTCGATACGGAGACTGACCTGGGGATACAGTGGGCGATCGAACCGAAATCCTCCGTTCGAGCGACCCTGGTCTGCGACAACGTTGATGCCGGCGAATCGACAACGATTCAGTGCGAAGTGCCCACCGGTTCTGGCGAGCTCATCGTTCCAAGCGCAGCGCTGCAACTCTTGCCGACCGTGGGGTGCTTCGGGTCAATTAGCATTAGCGCCGGTGACTTCAGGAAAATCACCGCGCCTTCCTGGGAGTACGAAGTCGCAGCAACAAGCATCGGCGAGGCTCCCACAGGAGCATTTGCCAGCGCCGCGCTGGTCCTCAGATGACCCGTGCAGCCAACGGACCGGTGCGCCGTGCCTGACCCTGCCGCATAACTCACGTTGCACCCGCCGAACGCCGGTCTTGCCGACTTCACCGTCCGTCCCGCTTCCGCGGGCGAACATTCTGATGCGGCACTCGCCCGCGTCTGCAGCGCCTTGCCGACTGACGACTTGACGCTCGGCGTTCGCGGGTGAACGTGTGTCTCGTTAGGCAGACGTAGTGCTCGACCAAACCTCTGCGCGGACGATTGCCGACATGCATGTGCCGGACGACGTCGTCATTCATGAACCTGGGATCCGCGAACTCCAGAATGGCTGGTTCTTCCCGTTTCGCGACAGGTCGGAACCCGTGGCGGGGTCTCAGGGCATCATCATCAACAAGTCGACGGGCAGGGTCTTCAACCTTGGAAGCGCCTTTCCTGTGGAACGCGACCTCTCCCTGTACGACCGTGGATACCAATTCGAGAGCTACGACCTCGTTCTGCTTGAGGTCCGCGACGTCAACGCAACCCTGGACACGCTTCTTCAGCTTGGCTTGACGTGCGTCGAACCTACCTACGAGCACGGGACGGTGTGGAGAATCCCGCGCAGGCTCACGCGCGACGAGTTCCGCACCCGACTCGCCCACCTTCCGTGCGTTTTTGGCAATGTCCCGTTGTACTTCCAAGTCGAAGTCCTGGAGGCTGCGCGCACCTCGGGCTACTTCCGATGCGACATCCTCGAGTGCAGGGTGCCTGACCCTTAGGCGCTTCTGGGCCACAGCGGCGAGCCGCCGGTGCTGCCTAACTCGCGTTCCACCCGCCGAGCGCCGGTTGTCGCCAGTTTCACCGTCCGTTCCGCGTCCGCGGGCGAACACTCTGATGCGGCACTCGCCCGCGTGTGCAGCGCCCTGCCGTCTGATACCTTTGGACTTCGGCGCTCGCGGGTGAACGCGTGTGCCGTTATGCAGCTATGAGCACCGTGGTGGTTCAGGCCCTCGTCACGCGGTGGACGAAGGAGTCCCGCGGCGGCCCTGGTGCCGCTCTGCGAAATGCGACGCCAACCGCCCTTTCGCTTCCCGCACGGTCGCGCGATCCGTCTCCATCCCGGGCAATGGTGCCGCCTCGTCCACAACGGTCGGCACGGCCTCGATCGGACCTGGGCCTACGAGAGCACCGTTCTGAACGTGGCCCTCGGGCCCGTTGATCCGTCCGCTTTCCTCGATTCGGGAGCCGCTGGAGACCCAAGACCACCGGGAGGCTCTCTGGTAGGTGCGGTGATCTTCACGCACTGCATAACTCACGTTGCACCCGCCGAACGCCAGCCAGGCGAGTTTTCACCGTCCGTTCCACGTCCGCGGGCGACCATTGTGATGCGGCACTCGCCCGCGTCTGCAGCGCCTTTGCCGACTGACGACTTGACGCTCGGCGTTCGCGGGTGAACGTGTGTCTCGTTATTCAGCCGGTTCAGAAAGCGCTCGTGCGAAGTCTTGCCCGCTTGTCGTTCCGCTCGTGCTACTGGGCGTTCCCACGTGCAACCGTTCTGACCCCCGGCGAAAGGTGCGGATGTCGGTTTCGACCAGTCCCAGTGCCGCGGACTTCGCCGCCGGGCGGTACTCCTCCGCCGCGACGGCCTGCGATCAGTTGATGACCTCGCCGGGGACAACATGCGGCGCGCGCGGTCGCAGCCCAGGCACTGCTTCAACTTGGTGAGTACTCGAAAGCCGAAACAGTCGCGCGGCACGGTGCGGAATCCACGAATGGGGAACGACGCGCGCTCTTCCTTTCGCTGCAGGGTACTGTGGTTGTCGCCACCGGCGACCTTGGCCGCGCCCAGAAGATCCTGAACGAGTCGATCCGGCAAGCACCGGATTCCTCACCAGATGTGTATTTGGCGCGCGCGTGGAGGTTCATCGCGGGCGCATTCGACAGCGCCCTTGATGACGTCAGACACGCACAACGCATTGCTCCAGAGGGCGCTTCTCCCGAGCTGATGTTGGGATACCTGCTCCTGCGCGAGGGTCCCACCAGATAAAAGACGCGGCCGCGCATTTCGCGCGCGCGGCGGCGCGCCAACCAACGCCCGCGCGGCGGTGTGCAAGTGCGTGACCACGGCGATCCACCCGACTCCGCCGCCGCACCGGATTCGGCCTGGGGCCAAGCGTTGCCGATCTCGCCCGTCGTGGCGCCGTAGCGAAGGAGGATCTCCTTAAGCGCGCCGCGGAATCCGACGGAAAGCACGCTGCAGCCGAGCGGCGTGTCGAGGATCCATATGCTGCTGGGAACGCTGGCGGAGACCCAGAACGACGTCGCTCGGGCGCCATCGAGTACGCTTCGGCCGTGGTGACGCCCGTCCACTCGACGGATGACGCACTCGCCCGCGCCCGACTCCAGGCGATCGGAGTGCTTCCTAGGCGCTCCGCTCTGAGAGCTCGCGGGCGCTGCATAACTTGACGCTGCAGCAGACGAGCGCCGGTCAGGCGAGTTTCACCGTCCGTTCCGCGCCGGCGGGCGACCACTCTGTCTTCGGCACTCGCCCGCCTCTGCGGCGCCCCGCGCTCTGCTACGATGTTCTCCGGCGCTCGCTGCTGAGCGCAAATTCGTTATTCGGCCAACGGCAATTGGCTGCAACTCGGGTCGCCCAGCCTCTGGCAAAGGTGGCGGAGCATTCGGCGGTCGCCCTCGTTGGGGAGTCCTCCGGTCTGCCAGTGTTTCTTCAGGTTGTCCTTCACCCTCACCATCTTCTTCACCTCGCCGAGGCCCGCATCAAGGCCCTGGTCGCGAATCGCGCGACGCGCTTCGATCTCTTCCTCAAGCTCGCGCTCGCCCGGGCTGGGCGAAGCGGAGCGTTCCTCAAAGTCCACGTCGTCGAGGCCCTCCATTGAGCTCGTCGGGACCCGCGCGGGTGTCTGCGCCGTTCTCATCAACCCGAACGTGGCCGCCACCCCGAGGGCGATCACCGCAAGCAATGCGATCGTGAGGACGCGAGCCCGGACCATTGGGTCACACGAGATGATACGCCTCGCGACATCACGTCGCGATCGCCACGAATTGCCGCATAACTCACGTTGCACCCGCCGAACGCCGGTCTTGTCGACTTCGCCGTCCGTTCCGCGCCCGCGGGCGACCACACTGAAGCGGCACTCGCCCGCGTCTGTAGCGCCTTGCCGACTGACGACTTGACGCTCGGCGTTCGCGGGTGAACGTGTGTCTCGTTATGCAGCCGCTGCCGCGCGGGAGGAGCGACCCGCAGTGCATCTCGAGTGCTATCCTTCTTCGGTGCGCGGTCGGTTCCTCCTTCCCGTGTTCTGCCTGACGGGTTGCTTCCGCGTCGCGCAGGTGCCGGGGCCAGAGCTCGCTCGACTCGACGAGCACGGTCCCGGCCGCGCGCCGGTCACTGTGAGAACATTCCGCGGCGACTCCGCGTCAATAGACGGCACGTTCAAAGAAGCCCGCGTCGTGATCGGCGGCGACGGATATGAACAAGTCGAGACGCTTCGCCCGCCGTTCAAGGCATCCGTTCGCGATGGCCAGCTGTTCTTTGACCGGCGGTCCGCGGAACTCGTCGACGTCCGCCGCGTTGACGTCGTTCAGAGGGACAGCGGCCGCACCTTCATCGTGTTGGGAACCTTCGCGGCGTCGGCGCTCGCGGGCGCGGTACTCGGCACGTACCTGGAGTACCGGTGGTCGCGGAGGGACCCCGAGAGGGATCCGGTGGATTCCGGCGGCTGTGGCGGGTGCGGCACGGCGGCAGGCGCGTTGGTCCTTGGCGGCGCCGGCTTTGGAATCTCGATGGCCGCGACGAAGTACTACTGATAGCCCGGACCAGACGCAGATCTGATCTCGGTGTGCCGTGCCCTGCATAACTCACGTTGCACCCGCCGAACGCCGGCCCTGCCGACTTCACCGTCCGTTCCGCTTCCGCGGGCGAACATTCTGATGCGGCACTCGCCCGCGTATGCAGCGCCTTGCCGACTGACGACTTGACGCTCGGCGTTCGCGGGTGAACGTGTCTCGTTATGCCGGTGTCTCGCGAGACCACGGCGCCTTGCCGACTGTCTTTGCGGTCTCAGATTCAGAGTTCCTCCGCTTTGAGGAGCGGGGCAGCGCGGCCGAGCCCACGGCGCCGGGCGGGCTGTTGAGTCGGAAGTCTCTCCGCGTCCGGTCGCGCCATGACGACCCCGACCGTGATCGCGCTCGAAGACGAGCCGGCTGTTGAACAATCGCGCTGCGCCCAAGACCGCCAGCGCCTTGCCGACCGGAGCCGTTCAGCAGAAGCCGGGCAAGCTGGCGCCGAGCTCCGAGATCACGGCGCCGCGCCGCGCGGTAGCGCCCACGGCTCCGCTCCCTGAACCACCGACGCACGGCATAACTCGCGTTCCACCCGCCGAACGCGGGTCTTGCCGACTTCACCGTCCGTTCCGCGGCGGCCGGCGCCCAATTTTCTACGGCACGCGCCGGCCTCGAAAATGCCCTGCCGTCTGATACGATGATCTCGCGCGTTCGCGGGTGAACGCGCATCCGTTATGCGGCCAAACAGAATGACCCACCCAGGCCTAGCGCTCGTGGGGCGCATTCACTCGACCAGGCGTCGGGTCGCTCGCAAGGCCGGGTAGAATCTGCGCCATGGCCGCCGGGCAAGCTCTGTACCATCCGGCAGCGCCAGCGCGGTGTCCTGCGTCGCGCTTGAGCCCGAGTCCCGTCGCGCGGCGACGGGCCACGCGGACGGCTCGCTTTCTCTCTGGGAGGTTGATTCTGCGGAGTCACACACGACGCTGGCGTTGCACAGTGGGCCCGTCACCTCGGTGCTCTTTGCATCGGGTGGGCGCCAAGTCATCACGGCCAGCGATGATCGCACCGTGCGTGTGTCGGACCTCGGTGGGGAGGTGTCGCGAATTGTTGCGTCGAGCCCTCGCGTCATGCGGATCATCGCCCTCTGCGCGGTCGCGGAGCGCCCGTTCGCGGTCTTGCGGAGCTTCGACCGGCACGTCCTGCGGGTTCTTGACCTCGGAGGCGCCGCTCCACCGGTCGAGCTCCGCGACTCTGGGCGGCAATTCTGTACGGCAGTGTGCTCTCGCGAGCGCACCGTTCTCACGCTGACCGAAAACGGCGCCCTCGAGGTCTGGACCGCCGAGCAGCGCGCTCCTCGGGTCAGCATCGAGAGCGGGCTCGAACCGCCCTTGCGCTTGGCGGTTCCGCGGGCAGGCACACTGGTGGCGATCGGCGACGCGAGGGGTTGTTGACGGCCCTGGGATCTTGATGACGGCGCTCTGCTGTTCCAAGTCCAAGCGCACCCCGGCGCTGTCCGCTCGCTCGCAATCGACGAATCCGGGACGTACCTCGCGTCGGCCGGTGCAGACAGCTCGGTTCGCGTCGCCTCCGCCGGCACCGGCGACGCGATTGCCGAGTGGAAAGCCCGCCAGGACGTTGCATGTTGCGCGCTGACTTCCGATCTGTCCGTCCACGAAACTGGCTATCGAATGCATGCAGCCACCCGGGCACCCGTGGTGGTTGTCGCAGGCACAGACGCGGGCGAAGTCGAGTTCGTCGAGTGCGGTGGCCTGACCTCTCGCTGGCAAGAAACGGATTGAGAATGCTCTCACACACGGCTTGCCGACACGCCGCCGCATAACTCACGTTGCACCCGCCGAACGCCGGTCTTGCCGACTTCACCGTCCGTCCCGCGCCCGCGGGCGAACATTCTGATGCGGCACGCGCCCGCGTGCGTTCACGCCCCGCGCTCTGTTACGATGTTCCTCGGCGTTCGCGGGTGAACGTGTGTCTCGTTATTCGGACCAGAACACCAGAGTTTCGCTCGTGCGTGCGCCACACAAGCAAATCGGAAGCTCCGCACTCCTCGCTGGGCTTGCCATCGTTCTCGCCACACTGGCGCTCGGCTCTGGCGGCGCGCTGATTCTGGTCAACATTGGGTGGGTCATCATGGTCATTGCAGTCGGCGTCCTCGCCGCTGCAAAGGGTCAGAGCCCGTTGTGGTGCCTGCTTGGCCCGATCGGCATGATCGCGATCGCCTTTCTGCCCGACAAGCACCCAGAGCGTGCACCGCCCGCGGGTTGACCCGGCTTGCGCCGACCATGCGCTCAGGGCCGCATAACTTGACGCTGCAGCAGACGAGCGCCGGTAGTGGCGAATTTCACCGTCCGTTCCGCGGCGGCGGGCGACCACTCTGTCTTTGGCACTCGCCCGCCTCTGCGGCGCCTCGCGCTCTGCTACGATGTTCTCCGGCGCTCGCTGCTGAGCGCAAATTCGTTATTCGGACTAAGGCTGCGTGGCACACGCTGCGCCATTTCACGGGCATGAGTCGTGCTTCCTCGCCCTCCCGTGACACACCTCTCCTCAACCCTCGTGTTCGTCGCGTGCCTCGGCACGGCCGCAATGTCTGCGTGCGGTGGCAACACCGATGCAGGCGCACCCGGTAGCACGGGGGGCATTGGTGGCGCTGGAGCCGGCGGAACCCAGGCCGGCACCGGCGGCGTCGCGGGATCCGCTGGTATCGCAGGCGACTCCGGCAGTCTCGACTCCGACAATGCGGCAGGCGCAGACCAGGGTGGTCCTCCGGTCTGTGAGGTATGCGCGCACGTTTCGTTTGTCTGTTCAAAGCCCGGTATCGAGTCCGTCGACTTTCAGGTGGAATCGCAGAATTCAAAGGGATGTGCCGGCCACATCGTGCAGTTCGGCGGCCCCACCACCGAATACGTTATCGACTGCGAGCTCAACCAAATCTGCGGACCGGGCGGTTGCTTTCCCGCAGCCCTGACCGCTTCCAGCTTCACCTGGAACGGAGCGACCTGCTACGCGACGAAGTAGCGCACATTCCCCAGTCGCGCGCCGCCGCATAACTCACGTTGCACCCGCCGAACGCCGGCCCTGCCGACTTCACCGTCCGTTCCGCTTCCGCGGGCGACCAAACTGATGCGGCACTCGCCCGCGTCTGAAGCGCCATGCCGACTGACGACTTGACGCTCGGCGCTCGCGGGTGAACGTGGTTCCGTTATCCGGACGTGTTTGCCGCGCACTCCCGAAATGAAGCGATGAGCAGGGCGGAAACGAAACAGGACGCGGCGTCGGCCAGTTCGACCATGTCCACCGTCTGATTCTTGGGGCTGCCATTGTGTAGTATCTGGCTCCGCGCTGCGTAGCACTCCGCGAAGAACTTGTCCGGCGCCTTGCCCAAGAAATTGCGCCCATGCAAGAGGCGTCGACAGAGCGCGCGACCTGTTTGCCCGATTGAATCGTTGTTGAGCCAGTGCAGGCTGCCCAGCATCGAGTCCCGCACCTCTGTCGATACGCTCGCGGATCTGACCGCAGCCTCCAACTGCGCCACCAATGACTGCGCCGCCGCGTCGCGCTGCGGCGGTTCCAGCAAGGCCTCGACGGCCGTCACGAGAGTAATAAAGCGGCTGCGCCGCGATAGGTCGAAGAAGGATTGGCAGTAGAGCTCCGCTGCCAATCGTTGTTTCTCGCTCAAAACTGTGTCGCGGAGGAACTCGTGCCGCACTGTTGAAACAAACGCTTCCGCGTTCGTGCCGACCGCAGCGTCAAGTTTCATCAGCCCAGTGATGCCTCCTTTCTCCCCGTCCTCGTACACGTCGATGCCATCAGTGTGCGCGGCGTCTCCTGCAGGTCCTTCAACCCCGCGCGACCACCCCAGGCGGTGTCCGATGTTCACCCCAATTCTTCTTCCGACCGCCCATACCAGAAGGGCAGACTTGGCGTTGTCCGCAGCCCGAAGTGCGGCCCGCCGGTCATCGTAGCCTTGTCCGACAAGCAGAGCGCTCGGCTGGCTCCTCAGCGGCCGCCCACGTCCGCCAGATCGAACCGTGAGCTGGCCGCGGTCCTGGTCCTCTACAATCAGGATCTCCACTTCGTCAGAGGCGATGCAGTCGCCCTCGCGGAGGTGAAAGCGAAGCCTGAAGTTGAACTTCTCCGGAGGCATACGGCGACGATTGTACCGTGCTAGGAGACTCGCGGGCCCCACCTCGTCCGCTGAGTCGGCCGGGCTCCTGTCGGTCGCCGGATAACTCACGTTCCACCCGCCGAACGCCAGTCTTGCCGACTTCACCGTCCGTTCCGCTTCCGCGGGCGACCAAACTGATGCGGCACCGCCCGCGTCTGTGGCGCCTTGCCGACTGACGACTTGACGCTCGGCGTTCGCGGGTGAACGTGTGTCTCGTTATCCAACTTGTTCCGACCGGGAAAGGCAGCGCGACCGACCCGCAGCGCCGCGCCGCGGATGATCTGTCCAGCCTCGCCGAGCGTGCTTCTGCTCAGAACGGCGGTCGCCACTCGCCCTCTGGCGCCGAACGCGGGGCCAGAGTGGGTGCGTCGTCGTGTGTGCCCTCCGCCCGAGCGCGCGAGCCCTCGTACGTCGTCAGGCCCCACACGACCATTCCAATGCCCGTTCCGAGAAGCGCGACCGCGGGGATGAGGACGGTGGCGCGCGCCTTCTCGCAGTCGTTCCCCATGAACCCACCCTCGTCCGGGCCTCCACACTCGAAGGCCGTGGCCGCCACCAGGGGTATGGACAGGACCGTCACCGCGCCGCCCATGACCATCGCGGGCGTCCCCGGATGACGCACGTCGGCCACCTCGCGTCGGGGAACGGCGAGTCGCCGACCGTCGTTCTCTTCGATCACCACGTACCCCGGCCGAGCTTCAGCGATTCTTCCCTGGACTTCGCCGCCGCGGTGGAGACGGACGGTGGCGCTCGTCCCACAGGCGTAGACGAAGAGACCCAGAGCGAAGGCTGGCGCACGCAACCGCATCCCGCTCTAGTGTCCCACGACGCTCTGGGCGCGCTAGGTCCCCTCCGTGCCTCTGGACCACCGAAGTTCCAGGAATTGTATAACTCACGTTGCACCCGCCGAACGCCGGTCTGGCCGATTTCACCGTCCGTTCCACGCCCGCGGGCGAACACACTGATGCGGCACTCGCCCGCGGCTGTGGCGCCTCGCCGCCTGATGACTTGACGCTCGGCGTTCGCGGGTGAACGTGTGTCTCGTTAGACCGACCTCCGAGCGCCAAACGTGATCGAGAAGTCATTCCGTCGAGTCGTCGGCCTCCCATGCTGGGGTGTTCACTGGGATCCCCAGCTCAACCTCTCGCTGAACTTTGGCCGCCCCCACCTCATCGTTCGCGAACCCCGGTCGACTCGCGCACCATCCACGAAGGTGCGTCTCCTTCTGGCGCGTCGCCTTGTAGTTGTTCGCGGTCAGTGGTGGCTCTGGGTCTATTGCGCTTTCTGGAAACTCGCAGTCCGCGGCGCCAAACCGGTCACCGGCGCTTCGTCGCGCCGGGTAATCGAGCGAGCAATTGGACTTCTCGATGGGCAGCGATTGGAAAGCGTCGCCGTCGACCCGCGCAACGCCAAGACCGAGTTCACCTTCGATCTCGGGGCTCGTCTGAGCGTACGCCGGTTCGACGCACAGAGTGACGGCGACCTCTGGACCCTCTACGAACCCAGTGGGAGGGTCTTGGCGGTGCGAGGCGACGGCCACTACACCCACCAGAAGGGCTCCCAGCCGGACCGATACCTGCCGCTCGTGTAACCGCATGGGTGCTGCGGTCTAACTCGCATTCCACCCGCCGAGCGCCGGCCATGCCGACTTCACCGTCCGTTCCGCTTCCGCGGGCGAACATTCTGATGCGGCACTCGCCCGCGTCTGCAGCGCCGTGCCGACTGACGACTTGACGCTCGGCGCTCGCGGGTGAATGCGTGTGCCGTTATACCGCTGTGTTCTGACCGGAAACGATCACGCAAGATCAGCAGCGCCGTGCCGGCTGTCTTTGCCGCGCTGCGGTCTCAGAGTTCCTCCGCTTCCGGGCAGCGCGGCCAAGACCACAGCGCCGAGCCGACTGTCGAAGTCGACGGTCTCTCACGCGTCCGGTCGCGCCTTGTCGACCCCGACCGTGGTCGCGCTCGAGAACGCGCCGGCTGTTGAACAACCGCGCTGCGCCCAAGACCGCCAACGCCTTGCCGACTGAGACGATCAACCAGAGGCCGGGCGAGCTGGATCCGAGCTCCGAGATCACGGCGCCGCGCCGCACGGTAGCGCTCACGGTCTCCGCGCCCAGAACAACCGTGGTTCCACCACGGTATAACTCGCGTTGGACCCGCCGAGCGCCGGTCGTGGCGAGTTTCACCGTCCGTTCCGCGCCCGCGGGCGACCACTCTGTCTTCGGCACTCGCCCGCGTGCGTTCACGCCTTGCCGTCTGTTACGATGAGCCACGGCGCTCGCGGGTCAACGCGTGCCCCGTTATACCGCTGTCTTCTGACCGGAAACGATCACGCAAGATCATCAGCGCCTTGCCGACTGTCTTTGCCGCGCTGCGGTCTCAGAGTCCTTCGCCCAAGCGCCGCGCGCGACCCCACGCGTCGTGTCGACCGTGGCGCGGTGAACAGAAGCCCCGCGCGCTGGCACCCGAGCTCCGAGATCACGGCGCCACGCCGCACGGTGGCGCCCACGGTCTCCGCGCCCCGAACAACCGTGGCTCCACCACGGTATAACTCGCGTTCGACCCGCCGAGCGCCGGTCGTGGCGAGTTTTACCGTCCGTTCCGCGCCCGCGGGCGACCACTCTGATGCGGCACTCGCCCGCGTGCGTTCACGCCTTGCCGTCTGATACGATGAGCCACGGCGCTCGCGGGTCAACGCGTGCCCCGTTGGACGAAGCCGCTGGCGCGGCAGGAGTAGCGCCACGTGACGGGCAGCGTCTGAGCGGCTGCCCGCGGCGACGTCGCATCGCGGCTTGATTCCTGCCGGCTCGAGCATGAGCGGCGCCACGCTGTGTTCGTCGGCGATCCTGGTGATCGCGCGCCCGATGGCCGGGTGCGCCAACACCGGAGTTGAAGCATGGGACAGCTGCGAAACAAAATGGCCGAGGACATCAGGCTGCGCGGTCTTTGCGCCAACACGCTCAAGACCTATCTGCGTTGCGCCGAAGTTTTCGTGAGGCACCACGGCAAGTCACCGACGCTGATGGGCAAGGCCGAAATTGAGACTTCTTGCTGCACCTGGTCGAGGACCTGAAGCGCTCGCCATCGACGTACAACGTCTGACGCCGCGGCGCTGAAGTTTCTCTATGCGCACACCCTGGAGCGACCGGAAGAGGTCGCTTGGATCCAGCAGATGCGCGTGCCGCATCGACTGCCGGCCATCCTGAGCGGCGACGAGATCGAGCAACTGCTCGGTGAGCTGGGGTCGCTCAGAATGCAGGCGATCGTGATGACGGCGTATGGGGCCGGCCTGCGGATCAACGAGGTGCTCAACTTGCGAGTTGCGGACATCGACAGCCGTCGCATGGTGATTCACATCAGGCAAGGCAAAGGTCAGCGTGACCGCTACACGATGTTGCCCAAGCTCGTGCTGCAAACGCTCCGTGCGTACTGGAGGCAAGAGCAACCGCCGGGTCCCGAGCTGTTTCCTGGGAAGACACCGGGCCGCGTCCTGTGCCGGGACACCGTGGGCAAGGCGTTGGCGCGGGCGGCGGTCCGCGCAGGGCTCGAAAAGCACGTGCACCCTCATGTCCTGCGCCATGCCTTCGCCACGCATCTGCTCGAGACCGGGACCGATCTGCGCACGTTGCAGGTCCTGCTCGGTCACGCCTCCATCAGCACGACCGCTCGCTACGCGCAGGTCAGCCCGGTAATGATTCGGAGGACCAAGAGCCCAGCGGACCGGCTGCGCAAGACGGCCTCGCCGGTGCCCAGAAAGAAGCGGTCTCGAAGTCGGCGCGCCGGGTAGCCGGGCATGCGCCAGCATGGCCCTTGTGCTCGCTCGCCGGAGCCAGCACAGGAAGGCAGGCCGTCGCTGGAGCTCGCGGATGTCGTTCGCGCGTTCCGGCCGGTCCACGAGCAACAACATGCACTGACCCTCGCCGAGCGCGCTGTCCTCGACGCCGTAGCACGTTGCCGAACGGCCGCCCTCGGTGGGCACGTCAACGTGTGTCTCGACTGTGGCTTCGTCAGCGATCCTTCGTACGACTCATGTCACAACCGGCACTGCCCGAAGTGCCCGGCGGTGGCGCAGGCGAAGTGGATCGCCGGGCGGTTGGAGCGCGTACTGCCGATCCACTATTTCCACGTCGTCTTCACACTGCCCGCTCAGTTGCGCGGTCTGGCTCTCGCCAGTCCGAGAATCGTCTACGACCTGCTCTTCCGTTGTGCATCCGCCACGCTGCTCCAGCTCGGCGTGGATCCCAAGCGTTGCGGCGGCGAGCTCGGCGTGACGGCGGTGTTGCACACGTGGACGCAGAAGCTCGAATACCATCCGCACCTGCACTGTATCGTGACCGGAGGTGCGCTCAGCCCGGACGGCTCTCGCTGGATCTCTGCCCGCCGCGACTTCCTCTTTCCCGTCCACGTCATGGGTCGGCTGTTCCGCGGAAAGATGCTCGACGCCCTCACGCGGGCCGCCCGCTCCGGCACGTTGCGCATCGGCGACCCCACCCGTTTCGCCGCGCTCGTTGCGGGCCTTCATCGCAAGAGCTGGAACGTCTACTGCAAACGCCCCTTCGGCGGCGCCGCCCAGGTGATCACCTACCTCGGCCAGTACACTCACCGCGTCGCCATCTCCAACCACCGACTCCTCGCGATGGACCAGCGCGGCGTCACTTTCCGCACCAAGAGTGGCGAGCACATCACGCTCGACGGCGTCGCATTCCTCATGCGCTGGCTTCGCCACATCCTGCCGCCCGGCTTCACCAAGATCCGACACTACGGGCTGGTGTCGGCGAGCCACGCCACCGGCCGACTCGAAACCGCGCGACAGCTACTACCGGCCAAATCCGCTCCGAACCCCACCGCTTCGCCCAGCTCCTCCAACCCTCTGCGCGCCGCCAAGTGGCGCGAAGTGATCCGCATCCTGACCGGCATCGAAATCGACTGCTGCCGCTGTTGTGGCCGTCGTGCGCTCGAGCGCCGGCCGTTGCCGCGCTCGGCTTTCGACGCCCGAGCCCCTCCGAAAGCGGCATGACCACTTCAGCCAAGCACCGCAGTCATCACCCATTGGCCGCTCGCTCGAGTGGTCATGCCCACGTCCATCCTACGAGCGGAATCACCGCGCGGTCTTCCCTCCGCTCGACCCTCGGACCACCTCCGGATGCCGCCTCATCGCAACCGACCCGGCCCCGCCGAGCCCCTCGACGTCGAGCCGGGCGGGCAATTTCTCCATAGCGACCTGTGGCCCCATCCCGGCGCCGCACCAGCGGCTCCGTCCAACTCGACGATTGCGGCACCGGGCGCCACCTTGTTGGCCTCGTACTCACACGCGCCGGCTGAACCGTGGGCCCGCTCCCGCAATCGCGCTATTCTTTATCTGGACATCAGCGCGGACACGGAGCGGGCGGGCCGCGCGGTGGTGGACCGCGTGTTCGACGAGGTCGGAGAGCGTCTCGCGGGTGGAAAGAGATTCTTGGTTGGCGAGCGTTTCACGGCCGCCGATCTGACGTTTGCTTGTATGGCGGCGGCGCTGACCTGCCCTCGAAACTACGGCGTGCCGCTGCCCACGCCGGATGAGCTTCCGGAGCCCGTGCGGGCATTGGTCGCGAGCTACCGCGCGCATCCGGCCGGCGCGTTCGCGCTGCGGATGTTCGATGAACACCGCTCGAGATCGACTGGCCATCCGCAGCGGTGTTGAAAGGGCGGCGGGCTGGCACCAGGGTGACAATCCGGCGCGCTCCGATCTTGCGTGGCTGGTTCTCGCTGCGGCCATCGGGCTCGCGCGTCGTCGGCGCGCGGCCTGACTCAGCAACGCCGCGGAGCGAGCTGGGGTGAGCCAGCTCCGACTGCCCCCGCGCTCTTCGGCCCGACGGAGATGTGTTTTCGATCAGAAATCGAGGCCGACCGCCACGAGGGTACGACTGCCGCTGATCTCCTCCTCGATCGTGGCATCGACACCGCTGCCCGAGTAGTCGACCTTGCGCCCTTTGCCGCTGTACCACTGCTGAAGCAGATCGAAACGCAGGGCGACAGAGCCGACGTCCACGATGACTCCGCCCCCGACGCCGTAGCTCAGTGCAGCGTTCGACCCCTCGTCGAACTTGCAGTTGACCTGTTTGCAGCTGTCGTTGATGGAGTCGTTCTCGTCTTTCAAGTCGGAGCCCGCGATGACGATGGCCGGCCCCACGAACAACCGCAGCGCCAGGGCCGTCGTGGGCCCGACGTCGAACACACCCTCTCCAATGGCCAAGAGCGAGAGATCACTGCCGACCTTGGCGCTGCCATCCGAGGTCTCCATCTTCGTGTTCGGCGCGAAGAGCAGACCCCCGCCGAGTCGGAACTGCGGGGACAGGTGACCGAAGAAGTCCGCGCCGAGCACCAGCCCCGACTTGTCGTCGTAGTCCTCGGTACGTATGCTCGGACAGTCCGAGCCCGTGCACTTCGTGTCGCGCTCCCCGCTGCCCGTGACGATGTACCCGGCGCGCACCACGGCGGCGAAGCCAGAGCGCACTTTGTGGGCGGCAGCGGCGGGAGCAGCCGCGGCGCCGCTTGCTGCGGGTGATGCGCCGGGTTGCGGTGCCGCGTAGGGCGGCGCCGCCGGCGGTGGTGCGCCAGCGGGTGGAGCTGCAGGCGGAGCGGCGGCGGGGGCGGCAGGTGGGGGCGCCGGCGGGGTCTCGGCGGGCGCGGGCGGCGGAGGCGGAGGCGCCACACACACTCCCGCCTGGCAGACCGATCCGGCAGCGCATGCCGGCACGCATTCTTGCGCCCCAGCAGTGGAGACCCAGAGCAGGAGACTCGCTCCACAGACCGAGCCGAGGACCGTGTAAGTTCGCATATTCAACCCTCCGCGAGCGAGATACCCGCTCGGGAACCCCTGCACAAGCCGGCGGCTGCACCCAGCTGACGCCGCTCAGCCCAGCACGGGCCGGCCGATGCCGCGGTAGCGCAGGCCGGCGTCCCGGACGCTGCCGGGGACCAGGCAGTTGCGACCGTCGAACACCATCCGGCCCTTCATCGAGGTGCGGACCCGGTCGAAGTCGGGTGAGCGGTACTGGTTCCACTCGGTGGCCACGACCAGGGCGTCCGCGCCGCTGCAGGTCTCGTAGTAGTCGGCGCTGAGCGCGACCTTCTCCGCGATGCCGAGCTCTTTCAGCCGCACGAGCGCCGTCTCTCGCGCTTGGGGATCGGTCGCGCGCACGACGGCGCCCTTGTTCACGAGGTGCTCGATCAACTTCAGCGCAGGCGCCTCGCGGATGTCGTCGGTGCGCGGCTTGAAGGCCAGGCCCCAGACCGCGATCGTCTTGCCCGCGACACCCCCCAGATCAGCCTCCATGTGCTCGAGCAGCAGCCGTACCGGCTCGTCGTTGGCTCGTGTGGCCGCTTCTGCAACCCCCATCGGAATGCCGAGGTCCTTGGCTGTGTGCACCAGCGCCCGCAGGTCCTTCGGGAAGCAGCTGCCGCCGAAACCCAGGCCCGGATACAGAAATTGCAGACCGATGCGCTCGTCGGCGCCGACGGCGCTGCGCACGTCCTCCGCGTCGGCACCGACCACGTCGCACAGGCGCGCGATCTCGTTCATGAACGAGATCTTGGTCGCGAGCAGGGCGTTGGCCGCGTACTTCACGATCTCGGCGCTCTCGGGGCTCATGCGGTGGATGCGTTCCTTCTGGCGATTGAACGGCGCGTACAGGCGCGCGAGCACCTCGTACGCCTCGTCGTCGTCGCAGCCGATCACGATGCGATCGGGCTTCAAGAAATCGTTGACCGCGTCGCCCTCCTTCAAGAACTCCGGGTTCGAGACCACGCTGATGCGATGTTTGGCGTGACGCGCGACGACCTCACGCACCTTCTTGTTCGTGCCCACCGGGACGGTGCTCTTGGTCACCAGCGCCAGATCGTTGGTGGCGCTCTTGGCCACGTCCTCGGCGACCTTCAGCACGTGCTGTAGATCTGCCGAGCCATCCTCGTTCGGCGGGGTGCCGACGGCGATGAACACGGCCTTGCGACCCGCGATGCTGTCCGCCAGGTTCGAGCTGAAGCGCAGCCGGTCCGGGTGGTTCCGCTTCACCAGCTCGTTGAGCCGCGGCTCGAAGAACGGGACCTCGCCGCGCCGGAGTTTCTCCAGCTTGCTCTCGTCCACATCGACGCAAGTGACGTCCGTGCCGACGTCGGCAAAACAGGCGCCCGCCACCAGACCCACATACCCTGAACCCACCACGGAAATGCGCATGATGCGGCTCAATTAGCGTCCATCGTCCGGGCTGTCGAGCCGCCCGAGCGCAGCCTCCCACGCGGGTCAGCCCTGAGCGGCGGCGTCCATGATCACCGTCACGACGCCGGCTGGCGCAGCGAGGTAAATGCGCGCGGGGATCACGTCCTCGTCCCCGGCCGCGAGGGCCTGGACCAGGGCGGAGCGTTTGCCAGCGCCACTGACCAATAGCAGCACTCGCCGCGACGCGAGCAGCATGTCGCGCCCGAGGCTGATGCGCGGCTCGAGCTCTCCGCCTGGGGTCACGGCAACGACACGTCCGGGCAAACGCACGGCGCCGGTGCCGGGAAAGAGCGACGCGGTGTGCCCGTCGTTGCCGAGGCCAGCAATCACCAGGTCCATGGGTGCCCCCGCACCGAGCTCGGCGTCGAGCACCTCCGTGTAGGCACGCGCCCCGGCCTCCGCGCCCAGCTCACCCAGCATGCGGAAGACGTGAGCGTCCGAGATCTTTGCAGACTCGAACAGCTCACGACGAGCTGCCCGGTAGTTGCTGCGTTCGTTGTCGGGAGCAACACAGCGCTCGTCGACGAAGAACCAGCGGCAGTGTTCGATGTCGAGACCGCTCTCAGCCAGGAGTCGATACGTCTCGCCCGGCGTGGAGCCGCCGGAGAGCGCGATGTTGGCAACACCGCGCTGGTCGATGGCGGTTGCGATGATGGTGGAGGCCAGCGTTCGGGCCTGCTCGGCGAGCTCACCGGCGTCGTTCGTCACCAGAATTTCAGGCATGAGATTTCCATTCCTTGGCAAACGCGAGCGCCTCTCGCACCAGCTCGTCGTCTCGAAAGCTGCGGATCGCGCGCTCGACCAGCTCCGCATCGTCGCGCCGGGGGACCGAAAAGCGACGCACTTGGTCCGACGCGCCCGGTGAGCTCACGGTCAACGACAGGTGCTCCCCATCGGCGCTGCGCTCGATGCGAGCTTCGAGCGGGCCTGCGTCCAGCTCCGCGTGCAACACCACCAAGAGCAGGCAGCCCGGCAACACGCCGTCTCGCGTTGCACTCTGCACACTGACGTGAACCGGCGTTCCGCTCTTGTCGCGGAGCGACGCATCCCAGCCGAGCCGCGCCGCGAGCCACGCGATCAGCAGCTCCGCTTCGACGCCCGCGCCGACGTGCCCCGGGCGCTCGGCGTGCACGATGTCAATCGCTCGGATCCGACCGAGCGCCGGGCGCAGACCGCAGTCGTCGAACACCCGCGCCAGCATTTCCCGCGAGCGCCGGCCGCGAATGAAGGCAAGATCGTGGATTTTTGCCTGCCCCAGTCCCGCGAGCTTGGCCGCGCGCTCGAGGCCGAGCTCGGCGCTGTCGAGCACGACGACCCCCGCCTCGGGGCACAGGGCCTCGACCACCGCGGCGGGTGCGCCGGGACCGACGAACAACGCCGTGGGCAGCGACGCTTCGATCAGCGAAGCGAGGATCGACGCCGCGCGTTTGCCCAGGAGTGCGCCGAACGTCAGGCTCACCCGCTCGGCGCACACCGCCTCTCGAAGCGTACCCGGCTCCACGCGGCAGACGGCCGACACCTCGGCGTCGAGGGCCCGCGGTTCGAGGCGACCCTCCACACTCACGATGAACGTGCGCGCCGAGCCGAGCCGCGACGTCGTCGAGCGTCTCCAGGAACGATGGCTCGCGCTGACCGTGAACTGCGATCAGGTTGAGCGTGGTGGCGTGGGGTTTGATCTGTCCCGAGGCATCCGGCTGCCACAGGGCGCCCAGCTCGCGCTCGATGCGGGAGAGTGAGTCGCTCACGCGCACGGTCACGGTTTGCTCCAGTGGTGCCCGTTCCGCGCCAGCATCGCGTCGGATTCCGCGGGTCCCCAGCCGCCAGCCGGGTAGCTCGCCAGGAGCGCCGCGTTGTCCCGCCATGCCGCCAGGATCGGATCGACGAACGACCACTGCGCCTCGACCTCGTCGTGACGCGTGAAGAGCGTCGCATCGCCTCGCATCGTGTCGAGCAGGAGCCGCTCGTAGGCCTCGGGGCTCTCGTGCCCGAACGCGGTGCCGTAGCGAAAATCCATGGCAACGTCCCGCATCGCGACGCCTTGGCCGGGGATCTTGCTGGCAAACCGGAGTGCGATGCCCTCGTCCGGCTGAATGCGCAGCACCAACGAGTTCGGTTGCCTGAGCCCGAGGGTGCTCTCGTCGAACAGCGGGTGGGGCAGCGGCCGGAAGTGCAGCCCGATTTCGGTGACGCGTTTTGCCAGGCGTTTGCCAGCGCGGATGTAGAACGGCACTCCCGCCCAGCGCCAGTTCTCCACGCGCGCCTCGATCGCGACGTAGGTCTCGACGCTGCTCGCCCCAGCGACGTCGGGCTCCTCGCGGTAGCCGGGCACGGCGTCACCCCGGACGACGCCTCCGGCGTACTGTCCTCGCAGCGTGCTCGTGCGGATCTCTTCGATGCTGCGGATCTGCCGCAGAGCGCGCAGGGCCTTCACCTTCTCGTCGCGTACGGCGTCGGCGTCCCAGGCGACGGGCGCTTCCATGGCGACCAGGGACAACAGCTGCAGCGTGTGGTTTTGCACGATGTCGCGCATCAAGCCCGTCTGCTCGTAGAACTTGCCCCGGCCTTCCATGCCAATGTGCTCCGCCACCGTCAGCTCGACGTGAGACACGTGGCTGCGATTCCACAGCGGCTCGAAGATCGTGTTGCCGAAGCGCAGCACCAGCAGGTTCTGCACCGTCTCTTTGCCCAGGTAGTGATCGATGCGAAACACCTGGCGCTCGTCCAGGAGCCCCAGGAGGTCACGATTGAGCTGCTTGGCCGAGGCCAGATCCACCCCGAAGGGTTTCTCGACGATCACCCGCGCGTACGGAGTGCCCGGGCCGTCGGGTCGCGGGCACAGCCCCGCTTCGACCAGCTGTTCGACGATGCCCCGCACGGCGTCCGGAGGGACGGCCAGGTAGAAGGTGCGCCCGCCGGCGGTGCCTCGGGTGCGGTCGAGCTCCTCCAGGGTCTCCTTCAGCTTCCGGTACGCGGTCGCGTCGTCGAACGCTCCTTGCACGTAGCGCATGCCCCGCGCCAGATCGTCCCAGACCGGTTCGTCCAGCGGCTGCGAGCGCGCGTACTTCTGGACCGAGCTCTTCATCTTGTCGCGGAACTCGGCGTCGCTGATCGGACGCCGAGCGAAACCGACCACCGCGAACGCGCTGGGGAGCATGCGGTTTTTTGCCAGGGCGTACACCCCCGGCAAGAGCTTGCGGCCGGTGAGATCACCGCTGGCTCCGAAGATCACGAGAGCGCAAGGCTCCACACTGAGCTCTTCGAGCATGCCTGCACGCAGTGGGTTTTCAGACGGGGGAACGGCTGTCATGCGAGTCGTGGGATGGTCGCTGGCCCGAACAGCGCCCGCAAGCGTCACGCCCGGGACCTGGTCTCGACGCCCGCCACGAACAGCACCAGCGCGCCGAGGGCCGTGAGCCAAACCCCCGCAAAAGTAGTGGCGTACAGCACGCGCAGCACCTCGAGCGCTCCCCAGCCGAGAAAAGCGCCGCCCACCAGCATGGCGAGGGTGCCAGCCGTGCGCCGGTCGACCCATGCGAGCAGACCGGCCGCTAGCGCCCCGAGCGGCAGCAGGTAGAGCAGGTAATAGAACGCGCCGCGGTCCTTGGCGAAGGCCAGAACCTGCCAGCCGCCTGGAGCAGCGGCGCGCGACATCCGTTCGTCGATGCAGCGCTTCGCTGCCTGCCGGAGCGCTGAGGCGTGCGATGCCGCGTCGCTGCGAGGCGATCGACCGGCGTATTTTGGCGTGCGACCTCCGCCGGGCAGCGAGCCTGCTGTTGACGAGCGCCCATCATGTGCAGGAGGCTCGGACCCCCGGGAGGTAGTGAGAATGCGGCTTTCACATCGAAGCTTGGTCGGCAGTCTGGTGTTCGTGGCGCTGATGGGATTTGGTGCGGGCGCCCTGGCGCAGGGCGAGCCGCCTCCACCGCCACCGCCTCCGCCGCCACCCCCCGCGGGTGAACCGGCACCGCCTCCGCCTCCGCCGCCGCCCACACAACCGGCGCAGCCTCCCGCTGGTCAGCCGCCGCCGCCTGCGGCCTACGGGCAACCCGGCGCACCGCCTCCGCAGGGCGCACCGCCACCCGGCTACTACGGTTATCCCGCCCAGGGTGAGCCACCGCCGCCCATGGCGCGACAGCCGGTGGGCGTGCATGAGCACGACGGGTTCTTCCTGCGCATGGGGCTCGGGTACGCGTACGTCAACACCAAGATCGAGGTTACCGATCCCGTCGAGCTCAGCGGCAGCATCAAGGGTAGTGGCGTGGGTTTGGGGTTGATGATCGGTGGCACGATCGCCCCCGGCTTCGTGCTCGGCGGCGCGCTCTTGGGTCATGGTGTGTCGGAGCCCGACTTCGAGCTCGACGGCACGAAGATCGACACCAAGGACGAGACCCTCACCTTCTCGGTGTTCGGACTGTTCGGCCAGTACTACTTCGACGCGACGTCGGGTGGATACCTGCAAGCGTTGATCGGTTTTGGTCAGCTCGACGACAACGACAACAACAATAACAACAGCAACAACAACGAGAAGCCGTCCGGCGCGGTGTTTGGCATCGGCGGTGGGTACGACTTCTGGGTCGGTGAGCAGTGGAGCCTCGGGCCGGAGCTCCGGTTCATGTACGCACCCCTGAAGTACGACAAGGACTCGGTGAAGGCCGACTACAACACCACCGCGTTCACGCTGTTCTTCACCGGCACACTGCACTGAGCGCGCGGCGACGCGCGGCTCAGCCCTCGACCAACACGAACGTGGTGTCACCCTTGGCGGGCGCCTGCACGGTGTCCCAGCCTTGGGGCAGGTCGGGTGTGACCCACTGAAAGACGCGGTGCGCGTCGAGCGGCGACAGGTTGATGCAGCCGCCGCTCTTGCGCTCGCCGAAATCTTCGTGCCAGTAACTCGCGTGAATCGCGTACGGGCGCTTGAAGTAGATGGTCCAGGGCACGTCGGCGATGAAGAACCCGGCGGCCTCACCCTTCGCGGTGCTCATGGTCGAGAAGTGATGTTTGCTCTCGACGAAATAACGCCCATACGGAGTGGCGTCCTTCTGGCCGGGTGAGATCAGAGTCGTGAACACCGGCTTCGGCCCTTCATAGGCGGTCAGCGTGCCGCGGTTGACCCGAACGTGCAGCCACTTGCCGGTGCCCTTCGTCTCCCACGGTGGCTTTGGCCGCGCTTCCACCAGCGTGGCGTCGGACCGTTCGAGGAACACACCCGCCTCACGGGTCTCCAGGAAGCGGCGCTTGTCGCTCTCCTCTTCGCGACCGGTCAGAGCGACCCAGGTCTTGACCGGCCAGGTCTCGCCCGTCGCCTCGAAACCTTGCGCTGACTTTCTCCACTTCGGTCTCGGGGTCTTGCGCATCCACGCCAGAGGCAGCTGGGTGCCCTTGTCGAGCTCGACGCCGTGGAACGTCGACACACGGAAGCGTTTCAAGCCGCGCGCCGGGATCACACTCATGTTGGTAGAGAGCACCCACGTCTCGCCGAAGGCCTCGAAGGCGCGGGTGTACGCGAGCATGGTTCCCGCGGGGATCATCTTGAAGAAGGACCCCTTGGGTTCACCCCAGGGCGTCGGGACCTGACCGCCGTCCTTCAGAAAATCAGGGATCGGACCGTTGGGTGCGATGGGTTCGTCCTCGGCGAGCTCGTCATGTCCAGCGTTCCAACCGCGCATCGGCGGTCGGTCGCGGGCGCCGGTCTTCCACAACATCTTCTCCGCTGGCAGGGGCCGGGTCAGCATGGGCGTGCCCACCGAGAGCGCGTACTGGTACGGCATCACACCCGGCGCCGGCTCCGTCCACGCGCCCGCCGTCAGCCAGCGTGAATTCATGTCGAGGGTGGCGCGAGGCCCGGCACACACGAAGCCTCCCTCGACCTTGACGAAGCGTGGGCAGCTGCCGTTGCCCGGCAAGATTTCGGAGTCCAGAAGCGGGAGAGTGCCGCCTTGCCGAATGCTGCCGAGGGGCAAGGAGCCAGCGCGGGGCCCAGGCTGGATCCAGGTGCCCCACGTCAGCGAACCGACTCCGCTGCCCGGCGCTCGCGCTTTTGCCCTCGGGTAGTCGGCGCCGAAGAAATCAGCGGGCGAGAGCGCGACGTCATTCGGCGCGGCGGCGGCGCTTGCCGTCTCGGCGCGTGGCGTCGTGTTTGCGACGAAGTGCGAAGCCGTGCTCTGGCTCGATGCTGGCGGCTTCGCCTCCGGCGCACGGCTGGCCGCACATGCAGCCAACACGAACACACCGGTGAGCACGAGACGGCGCATGCGCACGATTGTCCCGCGCTCCGCCGATTCGATCCACAAACGGGCCTCGGGCTCGGTGAAATGCCAGAATTATCCGGCTCACACTCATGCGCGTATCGTTCGGATTCTGGGCCGCCGTGCTCGGCGGGCTCGTGGCCTGCGCGGAGCGCAAAGAGCCCTCCGCCACGCCCGACGCCCAGGTTCCGGCCCCGGCGAGTGCCGCCGCTGTGCCTGCGCCCCCTGCTGATGCGGCTCCGCCAGCGGCCGCTGAAGAGAAGAAGAGTGATCGGGTCGTGGTCCTGGTCGGCGGGGACGTCAACCTCGGTCGCGGCGCAGGGGCGCGCATCATTGCCGATCCGAAATACGCTCCGTTCCGAGAAATCGCGCCGCTCCTCGCCAGCGCTGACCTGCGCATCGTGAACCTGGAGTCGCAGCTGAGTGAGCAGCAGGGTGAGACCCAGCATCCGAACAACCACCTGGTGTTCACCGGTCCACCCGGCGGCGCCGACGTGCTCGCCCAGGCCGGGATCCAGCTGGTCTCCCTCGCCAACAATCACGCCTGGGACTACGGAAAAGACGCGTTCTTCCAGACCATTGCCAACCTGGAGCGCGCCAAGGTGCGCTACGCCGGGGCCACGCGCGAACCGGGTCGCATGTACGAACCGACGCTGCTCACGATCAAAGGTTTTCGCATCGCGGTCTTCGCCGTGACGGACATCTGGAACCAAGGCCCGATCCAGGAGCACGTCGCGCGAAACCACGTGGCCTGGGCGGCGTTCAAGCTGCTCGAAGCGCCACTGAAGAAGGCGCGCAAGGAGAACGACCTGGTCCTGGTCAGCTACCACGGTGGTGGTGAGTACATGGACGTGCCGATGCAGTGGACCCGTTCGTTCGTTGCGCAGGTCATGGGCGCGGGCGCTGACGCGTTCTTCGGCCATCACCCGCACGTGCCACTCGGTGTGGGGTGGCACGCAGGCAGACCTGCGTTTTACAGCCTCGGCAATTTGGTCTTTGCCATGCACCGCGATTACCCTTGGACGGGAACGAGTTTCATGGCGAGGGTGACGTTTTTCGCTGATGGGCGCCGCGAAGTCGAGGCCTGCCCCTACTCGATTCTCGGACACATCCCGACGCCGTTCGGCGGCAAGACTCGGGTGCCGCGCGAGCAGGCGTTCGAGCGGCACCTCGAGCTGCTCTCCGCCGCCACCGGAGGCACCGAGGCCGGGCCGCCGGGTGAGCTCTCTTGCATGCCAATTTCGCCCAAGAAACCCGGGTCCGCGCGGTGATGCGTCGAGCCACGCTGATCTTGGCTGTGAGCCTCTCCGGATGCGGCCGTGGAGGCCACGACTCACCGGTGCCGTCGGCCAGCGCCGCTTCGAAGCCGGCGGCAGCCGCTCTGCCCTCTGCGAGTGCGGCGCCACCTGCTGCGGTTTGTTCGCCGGCCTGCAGCTCCATCGAACGCTGTGAGGCGGAGCGCTGCGTCGCCGCGTGCCCGCCGGCGGAGGTCTTCATTCCCGCGACGGGAGCGGACGGCTTCAAGATGGGACGCGGCGTGCGCGGGGCGATGGACCAGAAGCACGTCGTGGTGCTCACCAAACCGTTCTGCATGGACGCAACCGAGGTGACGGTGGCGGCCTATCGAAAGTGCGTGGACTCGGGGACCTGCACCATTCCTCAGCTCAACGATCTGAACAGTAACTTCCGAACCGAGTATCACCGCGACGATCATCCGATCAACATGGTGAACTTCGCTCAGGCCAAGCACTTCTGCGAGAGCGCAGGCAAGGCTCTGCCCAGCGAGGCACAGTTCGAGTGGGCGGCCGGTCACGGCGACGGACGCGTCTATCCTTGGGGTGACGAAACACCGACGTGTGACAACGGCACGGCCGACTTCACGCCGGGCGGTTCTCCCCACTCGGACCCGGCAGGAGACGTCGGCTGTCACGGCGGCGGAACGAGCAAGGTCAAGGCCCACCCGAAGGGCAAAAGCAGCTGGCCCGCGGGCGATCTCTACGATCTCGGGGGTAACCTCTGGGAGTGGACCAACGATTGTTACGTGAGCTACCCGGACGGCAAGGTCGTGGACCCGAGCCCGCAGGCGCACCCGAGCGTGCCGGGTGAGTGTTACGTGCGGGCTCTCCGCGGTGGTGGTTGGAACCGCAGCAAGGAAGCGCTCAAGGTCACCTGGCGCGCGGGGTCGAAGAAGACCTATCGGGTGCCCGGGCTTGGCTTCCGCTGCGTGCGCAATCCGAGCTGAAGCTCAGATCTCCGTCGCACGCTGGAACGCAGCTGCGACCAAGAGCGCGACCACCAGCAAGAACACCAGGAACCCGGTGGCCAAGAGCTGCACTCCGAGCACCTTGTGCAGCTCGCGCAGTCCCGACATCAGTGAGGTGCGCCCCGAGAGACGAGTCCTTGCCGCGTCCGCCAGCGCAACGCTCGCACGTCGAAGGAAGACACCGATCGCGAGGTTTGCCAGCGCCAAGGGCCCCAGATAGAAAAAGAGGCCAGCGTCTGCGCGCCCGGCGAGGGCGACCAGCGCGAGCACGAGCGTGAGCGCCGATGCGGCGAAGCTGGCCTTGCCGAGCCAGTCCGCACGCGAGGCGAAGGTCTCGACCGCGAGCACGTCGGCCTCGGCCGCGGTCGCGAGCGGATCCAAGATGGGCGGCGCAGCCTCCTCGTCCCGAGCTTCGACTTCCGCTGTCTCGTCGCGAGCCTCGACCGCCGCTTCTTGCTGGGTCTCTTCGGCGGCGCTCTCGTCGCTCATGGCGCGAAGGTCGACGGGGTCGGCGAGCCTGTCAACCGTCGACTTCCCTCGGCTTGACAAGGCGGCGGGTCGCTCGACACTCTGCCGCCCCAATGGCCGACACCGCGGCAACGCCCTTGCGGCCCCGGGCGGCGGCCTGGCTGGCGCTCGTTGCCGTCGTGCTCTTGCTCGTGCCCGTGCTGCTCTACCTGACGCGGGGCGCGGTCTATCCGTCCGTGAAGCCGCAATCGCCGGTGCTCCAGCCGCTGACGAAGAGGCTGGTGCTGGTGGTGATCGACGGGCTTCGCTACGACTTCGCCACCGATCCGGAGCGGGCGCCGAACCTCGCGCGTTACATGCGCGAGGAGTCGAGCGCAGAGGTCTGGGCGGGGCGCATCACCATGACCAGCGCAGCGGTGCTCTCACTGGGCACCGGAACGCGCGGTGACTTCAGCCAGATTGTGCTCAACGTGCACGCCCGGCGCACGACCGCCAACGACCTCTTCACGAACGCGCGGGCGGCGGGACTGCGCGTCGGTTTGATTGGTGATCCAGTCTGGAGGCAGGCCTACGGTGAGTTCGATCAAGAGCGCCTGAGTCCGGGCGATCTGGCCCTCGACATCGACGACTCCGCGGAGCTACTGGCGGACGCCGGGCGCTGGGTCAGCTCGGGTCAGCTACCGAACCTGTCGGTGATTCACTTTTTCGCGAGTGATCATCAAGGCCACTCGTTCGGGGTGTTCTCCCCGACCTTTCGCCAATTCCTGCTGCGCCTCGACGCAGGGCTGGCTCGTTTTCTGGCTTCACTGCCCAAAGACACGACCGTCGCGGTGCTGAGTGATCACGGCGCATTGTCGAACGGCAACCACGGTGTGGACTCGGATCTCGAGCGTCGCACGCCGTTCTTCGCTTACGGGCCCGGCATCAAACCCGGACAAAAACTGAAGCTCGATCAGGTCGATCTGGCGTCCACGTTCGCCGCATTGCTCGGTGTGGCAAGCCCGGCGCATGGGGTTGGAAGCCCCGCCCTCGGGCTCCTCGATTTGCCTGTGGGTGACGCGGGTAAACTCGCGTGTGGGGAAGTCTCGCGGCTCGCCCTTTTGTCGCGGGCTGCGGGGGAGCCGTCGCTCGAGGCGGAGCACCCCGAATTGTTCGCCACCTGCAAGGCTGACGCCGCGGAGCCGGAGCGGGTCTCGGCCGCGCGGGAGCTGTCGCGCGTCTGGGACGAGCTGCTCGCGCTCCGCGCCGCCAATCGCGGCGTGTCGGGTCTGTTCGAGGCGCTGGCGGTGCTGCTGGTCTTTGGTCTGCTCGCGCCGCGTTTGTTGGGCCTCTCACAGAGAGGCGCCACATATCGAGCCGGGTTCGCGCTGACGGGCAGCGCCGCGCTCTGCCTGGCCCTCACGACCCAGGTCGATCGCACGTTGCCACCTTGGAACGACTCGCGCGCGATCGTGACCTGGCTCTCCACGCTGCTGTTCGCAGCGGTTGCGCTCTCACCCCGCACCGCCGAGCGTTTGTATCGAAGCTGGCCTTTCTTTGCGCTCGCGCTGGTGCCCGGGTTCTTCATCGCGTCGTTTCCGACCAACACCCAGGTTCAGTCCGGCGTCGTGCTCGCGGTGTGTTTGGTGGGAGTCGTTCGCGCTTCCCGCGCCGTCTTCGAGCGAGACGTGAGCGTGGGGATCTCGGTCGCCGCGGCGGCGATTGGCGTCGGTGTTGCGTTGCGGCTGGGAGCGGTGAGAGAAGATCCAATCGGCTCGTGGCTCTCGCCGCGGGAGCTCGCGGTGGGTGCAGCCCTGGCTGTGTTGTGGGTCCTCGTCGCGATTTCACTCGAGCGAGCCACGCGGGCCGCGCGAGAGCTCGGGCTCGAGCTCGCGGTTGGTATCCCGCTGGTCATCGCTGCGTTCTCATCGAGATCCCACCTGCCCGCGACGCTGGGGCTCGGCCTGCTCGTGGCTCTGCCGCTGGCTGGGCTCGCGTCTGCGGCGCGTGGTCGCACGTTGCTAGCGCGTCTGTGTTTTCTCGCGGGCTACGGGCTGGTGTCGCGGGCGGTCGAGCTGCCCGCGGTGGCGGCCCTCGGACTCGCGGCCGAGGGCATCGGATTTCTCGCCGGGCGCAGCATGCGCCGAACAACCGGCGGTCCGCCCCTCGCTTGGAGCATCGTACTCTCCACCTGCGCCGTGTTTGCCATGGCGTTTGCCACCCGCGTCGGTCTGCAGCGTGGCCTCGATTTCGGCACGCTCGACTTCGGAGCGGGCACCTTCGACAGCATCGCGGTGCCACCGTCTCGAATCATGCTGGCACTGATCGCAAAATACGTCATTGCCCTCAGCCTGGTCGCTGGCGCGTTCCTGCGCTGGCTGCCCTTTGCCGTCGTGAGATCGTCGCTGCAGCTGCTGTCGGCGGCCAGCGTGCTTCGACTCGCGACGATGGCTGCAATTCTGTACGCTCCGCCGGTGAGTTTCTGGTCGCGCTTCCGCATGCTGGGTGAGCTGGGATCGGTAGTGGTGATGTGCCTGCTCGCGCTCGTGGCGGTGCTTGCGCTCGGCGGGCGACGTGAGGCTCTTCTCGGCTCAGCTCCGAGCGCCGAGGGCTGAGCGTTCATGACCTCCCGTCTCGACCGCGGCCGATCGATTCTGGCCCTCGGGCTCAGCGCGCTCCTGGTGGGGCTGGTGCTGTTCGCCGTGCTCCGCGTGGTGATCCCGGCCCGCACGCCACCGCCCTTCGAGACCGCCATGGCGCCGGCGAAACGCCTGACCCGGCACCTGCTCTTCGTGGTCGTCGACGGTCTGCGCTACGACGTCGCCACCGATCCAGAGCGCATGCCCGGCACGGCACGCGCCCTGCGCGAAGAAGCGGGCGGCGAGCTGATGGCCGGGCGGGTGTCGATGACCACCAGCGCCATTCTGACGATTGGCACCGGTCAACGCGGCAGCTTCGAGCAGGTCGTGCGCAACGTGAACCCCGAGCCGCCGCCCTTCGACTCGTGGTTGATCTCCGCGCGGCAAGCGGGTCTCACGCTGATGAGTGTGGGGGATCCCGCCTGGGTCGAGATGTACGGCGCAGCCTTCAGCGAGCGGCGGCTCGACCCGGAGGGTGTTGCCATCGACGTCGACTTCAATCCGATCACCTTTCGAGATGCGCGGGAGCTTCGCGCGAAGAACCCCGACGTGCTCGTGGTCCACTTCGTGACACCCGATCACCAGGCGCACGCGTACACGGTTCCGAGCTCGCGCTTCACCGAGCACATTCGCGGTTTCGACCGCGACTTGTTCCAGTTTCTGGACGAGCTTTCGCCCGATTGGACGGTCGTCGTGGCGGGCGATCACGGCGCGGCAGACAGCGGTACCCACGGGGCGGACGTGCCGATCCAGCGCCGGACCGCGCTGTTCGCTCGCGGCCCGGGCATTGCGCGGGGTTTTCGTGCGAGTGGTGCCATCGACCAGGCGGATCTCGCCGGGACCTTCGCGGCGCTCCTGGGTCTGCCGACACCCAAACACTCCCGGGGGCACGTGCTGGTGGAAATGCTCGATCTGTCCGAGGCCGCGCGGGCGCAGCTTGCCTGCGCCGACGCGGCTCGCGCGCAGCAATTTGCTGCGGCAGCGGCCCTGGGTTCGTCCGCGGAACGGGTGAGTTGTGTGGATGGGCCGACCCCCATCACGACGGCCCGTGCCGAGGTCCGAGCCGTCGATCGCGCCTTCGACAACAGCGGCGGTCTCGGTTCTCCTGCCGTGCCTTGGCTCGTCCTGGCGAGCTGGCTGCTCGGCGTGTTCATCGCGCTCAGCGCGGTGGGTCGCAGGCCACTTGAAATCGCGGCGCTCGCTCTGGTGGCCGTGCTCGGCGTTCTCTTGACCTGGGGCGTCGAACGCCTACCGGGCTCGACCCCGACCGCCGCACGCGCCCTGCTCTTCTTCCTGGGCAACACTCCCGCGCTCCTGGCGCTCGTCGTCCCCGGTCGTGTGGCGACGCTCGCAGCTCGCTCGCCGTGGCTGGTGCTCTGTGTACTACCCGGATTTCTGATCGCGACTTACACGACCAACGCACAACCCGAAGCCTACGTGGCGGTGGCGGTGGCGAGTGTGCTCATCGTGTTCGTCGGTGGTCTCGACTCGGCGCGCGGCACACTCCGGGCTGCGGCGCGGGTTCTTCCCCCGGCGCACCTCGTCTTGCTCGCGCTCTGCCTGTTCGTGCTCTTTTTTCCCGGCACTCGCACGAGCGAGCTCTTCCCCGCCTGGTTTCGCCACGATCCCCGGCTGACGTTGGCGGCGGGCATCGTCGTGATCGGTGTGAGCGTGTTCGTGCTCGCCGTGCGCTCCGAGCATCGCCGCCGGCTGCTGTTGGCGCTCGGCTTCGGTGTGCTCGCGCTCAGCGCGCTCGTGCTGAGACGTTTTGTACCGCCGTTGCCCGGGAGACTCTTGCTGGTCGGTTACGCCGCGCTGGCAGTCGTGTTCGTGCTGCGACGGGAGCGCCTTCCGGCGCTGCTCGCGGCGCTCGCGACCTACGCTTGGGTATCACGCGACATCGAGCTTCTGACATTGGGGGCGTCGCTGCTCCTGGCGGACGGAGTGGGTGCGGCGTTGGCGCGCCATCGCGCCTTGGCAGGCAAGGTCGAGTCCGCGCTCGAACCCGGACAGCTGGCGCTGATCGCCTGCTTTGTCTTCGGCCTCACGTTCGTGCAGCGCATCGGCATCCAGGGAGCCATCGATTTCGGCGCCATGGACTGGGGAGTGGCAGGGTTCGGTGATCCCCACGTGCCCGCCTGGATCGTGGGCAGTGCGCTGATCTCGAAGTACGCGCTCGGCCTGTGGCTGGTGCTCGGCGCGTTTGCGTCCCAGCTTGGCGCGCCGCTCTCCGGGGTGGTGCTCGAGGTTGCGTTCCTGGCGTTCCTCGGGCGCACCGTGGTCCTCGCGAGCATGTTCCTGGTCGCGGGCGCGAGCTTCTGGACCGGGCTGCGAGTCCTCGGCGACCTTCCGTTCGCCCTGCTCTGGCTCCTGGCAGCGGGCCTCGCGCGTGTGCTGCCGAGCAACTCGACCAAACCCGCTCAGTCTGGGTTGTCCTCTTCGAGTTGATCCAGGATCTGGCCCGCGCGCTCCTCGGAAATTCCGAACCAGTCCGCGAGCTGATTGATCAAATCGTTCTCTTCGTCCGCGATCTCTTCGTCCGCCAACGCGACGGCTGCTGCGAGTGCAAACGCACCTTCGGCTTCGCTCGGCTCTGCCGAAATCTCCTCCGCGATCTCGTGCAGCCGCTGGTCGCGTCCCTGTTCTTCCAGCCGCTTCTGGTAGTTCTCGAGCATCACGTTGATGGTGCCACTGCGCAGGATGTTGTCGCTCAGGCCGCGAATGGCACCGCGCACGACGTCGCGCTCGCTTTCCTCGATCTTGCCGTCGGCGCTCATCATCAAGAACATGGTCTCGGCCAGTGGATCGATGCGCGACAAGGTCATCGTCTCCTCCTGACTCAAGAGCCCCTCGCGCGTGAGGGTCTCGTAGGCGGGGGAGAGAACCATCGTCGGCCGGCGTCCGCTGGCCAGGAGAGCATCTCGGAGGCGCGTGATGGTGACGGTCTCGATCTTCATGGCGTTGAAAGCTACACGGTCGATGCGCGGCGATCAAAGGTCCAGGGCCCGCGCAGACCCATGGCCCGGGTGCCGCGTTTTCGCACAGCCGCCGGCTCAGCGAGCGAACGGCAGCTCGTAGCCCGGGGCCTCGAAGCGGTGGGCGGCGAACAGTTGTTCCGTGCGGCGCAGGCGCTCGTCGGTGGTTCTTGGGCTCCGGTCGGCCAGGTTGTGCAGCTCCTCCGGATCGACCGAGAGGTCGAACAGTTCGACGGTGCCGGCGCGCAGGTTTTGAATCAGCTTCATCCGGTCGCGGAACAAGACGGCGCGGATCGCCCGACCCGACTCGAAGGCGAGCGGGCGTTCGAGCGGGGGTCCGCCGTCGCGCATCAACGGAACCAGGCTCTGTCCCATGGCGAGGCCTGGTGTCGGCAGCCCGAACAGGTCGAGGATGCTCGGCTCGATATCGACCAGCGACACGGGCTCGTCGATGACGCGCGGGCTGAAACCCGGGAGCCGCACCAAGAGCGGGACTCGCAAGAGCTCGTCGTAGAGCGAGGTGGCGTGGAGCTTGGCGCCATGTTCGCCGAACGCCTCGCCGTGATCGGCCGAGAACAGGACGGCGGTGCGGTCCGCGATGCCCAGCTCGTCGACCTTCGTCAGGATCGCGCCGAGCGCCGTGTCCACCAGCCCGACCTCGCGCAGGTAGCGCTCGAAGGCCGAGCCTTCGTTGCCCGCGCGATCATAGGGCGCGTGTGGGTCATCGAAGTGGGCATACAAGAACAGCGGGCCCGCACGCTGTGCCTCGAGGACCTCCAAGATGACCGGAAGCTGCAGCTCCGAGCCGGCGAAGCGTCCGCCCGCGGGCGGCAGGATGCGCTCGGTCTGGATGCCACGCACGAGCCCCGTGCGCGCACTGATGCCGGGCAGCCCCTGCACACTTGCGGTGTGCACCTGGGCCTGGCTCAAGAGCTCCCCGAGTCGAGGAGTCTTGTCGAGGTGCGGGTAGTAATACTCGGCACCCTTGCCCGGGAGGTTCGCCCACTGAAGCTGGGAGTAGAACGTGCTGGTGAAGATCGACGTGATGGCCTGCGTGGTGGCCGGGGCGGTGGTTCGAGCCTGCGTGAAAGTGATGCCTTCACGTTGAAGCCGGCTGAGGGCGGGGAAGCGCGCAAGATTCCCCGGTTTCGACACCACGTCGGCGCGCACACAGTCCGCGGTCAAGACCAGCACGATGCCGTTCTTCGGCAGTGCGGTCGGCTTGCTTGGCGCGACGTCGGCTGCAGCGCGGCGTGAGCGGAGCCACGGATCGGTGGAGGGCGTCCAGTTGCGCAGCGGCGGGCGTCGCAGGCGCGACAACCACGGGGCGACGATGCTGCCCGAGGAGCGGGTGATGTCGAGCGCGACGGCATTCGGCGGGCTCGCGACGAGGGACCAGAGCGCGACGGGCAGCGTGGCTGCGACGCCGATCAGGACCCCGCGACCTGGCATGTCGTTGCCCTCGCTGAGGGCCAGGCCGAAACACAGCGCCTCGGCCACGGCCATCACGAGATGAACCCCCGGGTAGTCACCGCGCAGGATCAGGTTGTTGCCGATGCCCAAGCTCAGGGCGAACACGACACCCAATACGAGCCTCAACCAGCGCGGGCCCCGGCCGAAGGTCAGCGGTACGAGTGCAAGACCCAGCGCGACACTGCCGATGAGCGCGCCCATGACCAGCGCGGTTGGCACCCGCTCGGCGAGCTTCGAGGCGAAAACGGCCAGATCTTCCGGCAAGACCCAGGCGCCGAGCAAGGACCAGAAGACAAACGAGGCGAGCACCACGGCGAGGCGCCGCTTGATGCCCACTCGTTGCCAGGTCGCGACCGCGATCAGCGCCGTGGCGCCGAGGGCGAAGTGCTGCCCCAGGTTCAGTAGTTGGTGGTGGGCTCGCACGCGCCAACCCTCGGGAGCGTTGCCGAGGACCAGTTGCATACAAACGGCGGTGACACTGCCAACCAGGAGCCACGCAGCGAGCTGCGCAGTCGCGGGCGCGAGCGTGCCTCGCCCGCGTGATGACAGTTCGTCCGATGCGCGCTGCATGGAGGGAGCGGAGCCTAACGCCAGCGTGGGCTCATGAACAACCCGGGTGAGACGCTTTGTGGCGCGCCCGTCCTCACTCCGCGCGCGATCTGCACGCGCACTCTCCACGCAGTCAGCGTGCGCGCGCCTCTCGGGGGACGAACACCAGCGTGCCCGCGCCCAATCGCACCTTGTGCCCGCGCCACGTCACGTGCCGCTTGAGCGGAGCGCGCGCCCACACGAACAGCATGAAGAGCTCGCGCAGCGGTGAGAGCAGCGCGGGGAGCCATGCGTTGCGGAAACCGCGCAGGGCGACCCAGCCGCCGACGTCGCGCAGCGCGAGCAGCGCCAGGGTCCAGGTGATCGCCGCCGCTGGGCCCATCAACCACCAGGCCAAGGGCAGCACCGCGAGCGGGCTGGTCAGCGGCTCCATGATCTGGGCGGCCGGTCGCAGTCGCGAGCGCAACATGGCCCAGCGCTGCTGGCGCTGTACGAAACCTCGGAGTGTCATACCCCGGGTCACGTTGTCGAGCACCGTCGGGGCGATGCGCACGCGGTAGCCACCGTGTTGGAACAGTTTGCCCATGACGTAGTCCTCGGCGAGCACGTCCGCGACGCGGCGGAACCCGCCGAGCTCTTCGAACACTCGCTGAGAGAACAGCATGCTCTTGCCGACGATCAGCGCGTCCCCGAGCAACGTCGGCAGCGCGGAGCCCGCCGCGCAGAAACCGTTCAGCTGCACGTTCTCGAGCGCCGAGCCGAGGCTGTCCTCGCCGGTGCCGGCGAACAGGTTGGTGACCAGCCCGTTCTTGGGGTCGGCGAGCAAGGTCTCGACCATCTCGGACACGTAGTGCGCCGGCGCGCGCACGTTGCTGTCGCTGATCAGCACCAGGTCGTGGGCGGCGTGCGGCAACATGCCGAGCAGGTTGTCCACCTTGGGATTGATGGCGGTCCCGCCCGGGTGCACGACCAACTTCACCGACACCTCCGGGTAGCGCTCCGCGAGCTCGTTGACCACGCCGATGGCCGGGTCGTCGTGGCGCTGTACTCCGAACACCAGCTCGAAGTTCGGGTGATCTTGCCGGAAGAAGCTGGCGAGGTTCTCCGCGAGGCCGGCGTCCTTGCCGCACAGCGGTTTCAAGATCGTGACGGGCGGCAGGTCGAGAGCGCGTCCGGCGCGCTCGACGACCGCGCGCCCTTCGGAGGGGTGCGTGGCCAGCGGGTCATCGTTCTCGGCGCGCGCGCCTTCGGGCAGTGGCTGACCGCGCGTCGCCTTGATCACGGCGAGGGTGCCGAGCAACGTCCACGTCGTACACAGACCGGTCACAGCAAAGGCGATGGTGTTCATGACGACTCCTGGGGTGCGGGGCGGAAGATCAGCGACCACAAGGGAAGACACAGCGCGAAGTAGACGAGGTTGGTGGTGACGAGTCGGAGCGGGAGGTAAGGGAGATGGGTGTGGGTCAGCGCGAGGTCGAAGAGCACGAGGTTCGCGACGAAGCCGAGGGACTCGACACCCAGAAACTGCGCGCCTTGACGCACCCAGTTGGGTGAGCGGTCGGCGAATGCGAACCACTTGTTGCCCACGAACTGGATCGCGATGCCCAAAGCGAGCGCGGGCACACTGGCGATGCGGGGTGACAGGCCGAAGCCGCTGACGAGCACCGCGAGCGCAATCAGATCCGTCGCGGTCGCGCACAGGCCAACGCCTGCGCTCCGCACCACCACCCACGCGGCCTTGAACAGGTTCGAAGCAGTCACACTGCTCCCTCGTAGCCAGCAACGTGCCAGCGGCGAGCGCGTGCAGATCCGCGCTGTTAGCGGGTTGGTGCGTAGCGAACAGCGCGAAGTCCGCTACACAACTGGTTGAACCAATTCGCGGCGCCGATGTGGGGAAAGGCGGGTTTTCCGCGTCAACTCAGGCCGTCGGCACCAGCAAAGCCACCGCAACCAGCGCCAGCGCCGCGCCCGCCCACTGGCGCGGCGACAGACGTTCGCCGAGCAACATCATCGCGAGCGCGATCGAGACAATCGGGTAGAGGGCCGTCGTGGCGGCCACGACACTCACCGCCGAGCGCTCGGCCGCGCGGTAGTAGAACGCCATGCCGGCCGTGGCGGCGACGCCACCGAGCACGGCGAAGAGTGCTCCCTTGGGGTGATAACTCGGAGCCAGCGAACCACGGGCGGCGCCGTAACCAAGCAGACACACGATCGAACCCACGTACTGAAACAGGACGCCGCTGTAGGCGTCGGGCAAGTGTTTACTCGCCAGCTTCGGAAAGAACGCCCAGAAGCCCCAACACACGAGCGCAAGCAGTCCATCGACCCACGGCATGCGCGCATGCTACACGAGCGCCGCGACTTCTGTGCTCGTCGTCGGCACTGGTCCGAACGAAGCGCTCAGGCTCTGCCGAGAACGGCGGCCGAGCGCAGCGCTTCCAGCGGTTGTTCGAGCGCGTCCCAGCCCAACACCTCGCGCGCGTCGACCACGTACTCGGGACGCCGCATGCCCACCAGCACACTCGTCACCCCCGGTGTGCTCGCCAGCACCCACAGGGCCTTCTGCGCGAGGGTTGCCCGACGGCGGGCCGCGGGCAGCGCGGCTTCGAGGGCGCGGTGTGCGCGCAGAGAGAAGTCGAGGCTGTGGGCCGCGGCGAGCTGCCGAATGGCCGACAGGAGCTGGTCGAGCGCCTCGGTGTATCGAGCGCTCCACTCGCGCCAGGGTTTCTCCGCCTCGCCGCGCATCGCGCGCTCGAGAGCGGCGAGCACCTGACTCGTGCGCGGCAAGACGACCTCGCGTTCGATCTGGCTCCACTCCGCGAAGGTCTGCGCGGCGGCCGGGAGGCGCCCGAGCTGCTCTGCCCAGTTGAACAGCGCCGTCGGCGGCGGATTACCCGAGCCGGTGCGCAGCTTCGGGGCAAACTCGCGCTTGAACTCCTGCTCCAGGTCGGCGACGCGCTTCAGAGCTACTTCGGGCTCACTTGCGCCTGCCAGGCGCGGCGCGTCGGCCAGGCGAATCAGTCCCGAGCCGGCGATGACGTTGAGGGGTCGGTTCACCAGCACGCCGATGCGCTCGCGAGCTGCGACTTCGAGCACACTCGGCCGATCTTCGACCAGGGCGGCTCCGGTCTCCAGCAAGTTGAAGGGGAGCTCGAGCACACGGAACCCGTGCTCGTCGCCGCCGGCGCGCTTCGCCGCGGCGAGCATCGAGGTGAGATCGGTGAAATCGCGATCGTCGGGCGAGCCGACCGAGGTGTTGCTCGACACGCCATAACTCTTCAGTCGCCCGCGCTTCAGCTCCTGTTCGAAGTGAGTGAACGCTGCCTCCAGGCGGCGGTAGAACTCTTCGCGCAGCTTGCTCAGGGGTCCTTCACCGCGCTTCGCGGCCTCGGTGAAGAAATACTCGGGGTTGTGCAGCAGGCACACGTCCAGCGTCTCGAGTCCGAGTCGATCGAGGGAGCGCGTGAGCTGATCTTCGAGCCAGAGCGGATGCAGGCAGTGCCAGAGCCCCGGCCCTACCTTGACCATCTCGGGGAAGGCGCGCGCCGTGTTCTCGCGCTCCTCGGCCAGCTCCAGGTTCTTGCCCTGCACGTAGCCGATCTTGGACACGACAATCAGCTGATCGCGCCAGAGTTTGCCCGAGCGTGTCAGCTCTGCGATGACCTCTCCGATCAGCTGCTCGCTCTCGCCGTTGGTGTAGTTGGTGGAAGTGTCGATCAGGTTCACACCGGTCTCGAGCGCCTCCTCGAGCGCCGCCGCGTGCTCGGCGGTATGTGCGTCGACGCGATACGCTCCAAAGCCGAGACGGCTGGCCGATAGGCCGGTGCTGCCGAGCTCCGAATAGCCGGTGCTGCCCCAGGTGTCGGCGTGTTTGTCGGCGTAGGCGCGGGTGCCTTCGACGCTGGCGTGGCCGCTCAGGTGGCGTGTTCCCACGCGCGCTCGCCGGGCATCTCGCGCACTCTCGTGCTGCGCGCCGAGCGCCCGTGCGATCTCCGTCGCCTCGTCAATCGGGGCCTGGCAGGCGTAGTCCCGACACACGAACAGCTTGGCTGTCGCGTCGGCGCTGCTCTTGCCGACAGTCAGCGGAGAACCGTCCACCGGAGGGGCCTCCGGATCGACCCACGCGATGACACGATTGGGCAGGTAGTGGCGGGCGAGCTCGTCGGCGAGGGGGCGGCGTGCTTCCGGTGTACCCACGACCACCAGCTCGACCGGCGGCTCGACCAGGAAGTCGAGCACCCCGAGCGAAGTGGCAAACGAGCGCGGCGACCGCTCGATCAGCTGGCCGTAGGCGGTGAGGGCGGCCGTCGCGCGCTCGCGCCACTCCGGCCGATCGAGGTGCACACTGAGCCGCGCCAGCAGGCGTGCCGCCACGGCGTTCGCGTTGGGAACGGCGCCGTCGTGCCCTTCCCGCGTGCGTGCGACGAGCTGCTCGTGGGTGTGCGCGGTGAAATAGAAGGCGCCGCCTTCGCTGTCGCCGAAGTCCGAGAGCATGCGCTCGGCGAGGCGTTCGGCGTTCTTCAGGTGTTCGGGTGAGCCCGCCGCTTCGTACAGATCGAGGAGCGCGTCACCGAGGTAAGCGTAGTCCTCCAGGTAAGCGTCGAGGTGAGCCTTGCCGCCGCGCGCCGTGCGGTAGAGACCGCCATCCGGGCGCATCAGCTGATCGAGTACGAAGGCCGCCGCGCGCTCGGCGCTCTCGCGATAGCGCGCCTCGCCGAAGATACGTGCGCCCTCGGCCATCGCGCCAATCATCAGGCCATTCCAGGCGCAGAGGATCTTGTCGTCGAGCAGCGGCGGCACTCGCTCGAGCCGCGCGGCGTACAGCTTGGCCTTGCCGCGCTCGAGCGAAGCGCGCAGCTCGTCCTCCGAGATCCCGAGCTCTCGAGCGACCTCCGCCGTGCCCCTGGGCGTGTTGAGGATGTTCTTGCCCTCCCAGTTGCCCCCCGGGGTGACGTCATAGAAAGCAGAGAAGCGTTCGGCGTCGGGCTCCCCGAGCAGCTTCGAGATTTCGTCGGGTGCCCAGACGAAGAACTTCCCTTCCTCGCCCTCGCTGTCGGCATCCGTCGCCGAGTAATACCCCCCGTCGGGTGCCTGCATTTCTCGGGCGACGTAGTCCAGGGTCTCGCGGCAGACGCGGGCGTATTCGGGCTCGTTCCTCAGCTGAAACGCCCAGGCGTAGACCCGGGCGAGCTGTGCGTTGTCGTAGAGCATCTTCTCGAAGTGCGGCGCCAACCAGCGTTCGTCGGTCGAATAACGAGAGAAACCTCCGGCCAGGTGATCGTACATGCCGCCGTTCTTCATGCCGGTGAGGGTCGTGTCGATCATCTCCAGGGAGCGGGCGTCGCGGCTTCGATGCTGGTGACGCAGCAACAGCTCGAGCGGCGAGCAGGGCGGGAATTTCGGTGCGCCGCCGAAGCCACCCCAGCGTGGGTCGAAGGTCGCCTCCAGCTGCTGGACGGCGCGCTCGATGGCGCCGGCGTCGATGGCGCTGGCGCGCGCGAGCTTCGACTGCGCCATCACCTGCTCGGTGAGCTCGTCCGCCTGCAACAGCAGGCTCTCGCGCTCGTTCTCCCACAGCTCGGTAATGCGCTCGAGCACGCTGCCGAAACCCGGGCGGCCGTGGTGATCGCTCGGCGGGAAGTAAGTGCCAGCAAAGAAAGGTCTCTGGTCCGGGCTGAGGAACACCGTCATCGGCCAGCCGCCGCCGCCGCTCATCGCGACGGTCGCCGCCATGTAGATCTCGTCCAGATCCGGTCGCTCCTCGCGGTCCACCTTGATGCACACGAAGCCTTCGTTCATGCGCTGCGCGATGTCGTCGTTCTCGAAGCTCTCGCGCTCCATCACGTGGCACCAGTGGCACGCCGCGTAGCCAATGCTGAGCAAGATGGGTTTGTCTTCGGCCTTGGCCCGTCCGAGCGCCTCTGGCCCCCACGGATGCCAGTCCACCGGGTTGTGGGCGTGCTGAAGCAGGTAGGGGCTGGTCTCGGTGATCAGGCGGTTGGGGCGCCGCTCGCTGGCAGACATCGAGCAATCCCTAGGGAAGAGCCGAGCGCCTGGCAATCGTGACGGGGTGATTTCCCGCCGGGGCGCGACTCTGTATCTTCGGGTCTCGGGCTTTTGGAGATTCTTCAGGTCGGGAGGCCGTCATGCGCAAGCTAACCAGCGTCGTCAGTGTGCTCAGTGTTCTCGGGATCTTGTCGTGTTCCGCGGCCGACGATTCGAGCCCGACGGAATCGAGTGAAGCGACGGGTCAGGCGGCGGAGCCCCTCACCGGACTCTGCACGGCGCTCACGATTGGTCACCCCTGTGATCCGGACGGCGCCGCGGGAGCGCTGCTCGAGTGCGGCGGTGTGTGCATGGCGGACACGAATGGCCTCACGGCTTGTGTGGCGCTGACGGTGGCTGGCATCAAGAGCCTGGATGGCGCGGTCTGCGGCACGCTCTCGGGAGCGGGCAACGGTCCTTGCGCGAACTCGTGTTTGAACGGGGCATGTGTCGCGGTGGCGGCCAAGGCCGGTGCGGCCTGCAGGCCGCTGGTCACCTCGAATACCTGCGCTGGAGCCTGTGATGGCGCTGGAGCCTGTGTTGCCCTGGCGAATCAGTGCCCATACGGACGCGACAGCTGTGTGCTCCGAACCTGCGACATGACGTCGGCGAAGACGTGCACGACCATCAACCTGCTCAAGGACACGGGGTGCAGCGATAGCAACGCCTGTACGCTCAGCGACAAGTGCGACGGTGCGGGCAAGTGTGCAGCGGGAACCGCGAAGAACTGCGACGACAGCAACCCGTGTACGACGGACACCTGCAACCCGAACACCGGCGTCTGCCTGGGGCAGCCCAATACCAACGCTTGCGACGACAAGAACGCCTGCACCACCAAGGACCTCTGCAGCGGCGGGGTGTGTGTGGGCGGGGCGGCGCCGAACTGTAATGACAACGACGTTTGCACGACGGACTCGTGTGCTCCGACGACGGGCTGCAAACACGTGGCGATCAGCTGTGATGACAACGACGCCTGCACGGCGGACGGCTGCAACGCAGTGAACGGGTGCGGACACAAACCCATCAGCTGCGACGACAACAACCCGTGCACGACCGACACCTGCGCTGCGGCCACGGGCTGCGCGCACACTCCGATCAGCGGTTGCGGCCCGGACGCGGGTAGCGGTGGCAGCGGTGGCACGGGTGGCGCAACGGGCGGAACCGGCGGCACGGGCGGAGCAACGGGTGGCACTGGCGGAGCAACGGGTGGCACCGGCGGAGCAACGGGTGGCACGGGTGGCGCAACGGGTGGCACGGGCGGAGCAACGGGCGGCACGGGCGGCGCAACGGGCGGCACGGGCGGCGCAACGGGCGGCACGGGTGGCGCAACGGGCGGCACTGGCGGAGCAACGGGCGGCACGGGTGGAGCAACCGGTGGCAGCGGTGGTGCCTCGGGTTCGGGTGGCTCGGCGACCGGTGGCGCGGCGGGTGCGGGCGGTTCGAGCAGCGGTGGCGCTGCCGGTTCCGGAACCGGTGGCGCTGCGGGCTCTGGGATCGGCGGCAGCTCGACCGGCGGCAGCTCGACCGGCGGCAGCTCGACCGGCGGCAGCTCGACCGGCGGCAAAGACGGCGGGGTCGGCGCGGCGGACGCGGGCAGCGAGAGCTTGGACGTCGGCGACGATGGAGGCTGCGGCTGCAGCGTGCCTCGGTCGGAGACACCAGCCAGCAGCTGGCTCGCGCTCACGGCGCTCGGTGCGTTCCTGTCGCGCCGTCGCCGCCGTGCTTGATGCGCGAGCGCGCTGTCGATCAGCGCGTTCGCGGAGCGTGTCGCAACAACAATGCGTGCTCGCGCCGCGGTCGCCCGCGGAACGCGGCTTGGCTCGGCAAGTGAAAGTTCGGCCGCTCTTGTGATGCTTGTGCCCAGACCACCAGTCCCGCGCTCTCGGCCAGGGCGGTCGTCACCTCGTCCGCGCGGAACGCGCGACCGGACAAGGCGCTGTCGGCAATGATGTAGGCAGCGGCGCCCTGGGGGGCCAAGAGCCGCGCCATCTCCTTCAGGCAAGCACCGAAGTCTCGTTGCCACATGCTGAGTGCAGCATCGAACGTCTTGCCTTTCGCACCGCGGCGCGAGCCGATCTCCTTGAGCTGAAAGCGCTCTTCCTCCAGGCCCAGCCAGCGCAAGCGCACGGCGTGGTGCGCGTAGTAGTCGTACACACCGGGATAGGGTGGTGATGCAATCGCAAGGTTCACACTGCCGGCGGTGATGCGATCGAGGTGGCGCGCATCGCCCGCCGCAACCTTCACTTGCACACGCGGGTCGGCGACCAACTTCGAATAGGCCCCGAGGCGGCGCACCAGCTCTTCGGTCTTTTTCACGAAAAAATCGATGGAAAAACCCGAGGGCAGGCGGCGCGCGGCGGTGCGACTGGTGGTGTCCCCGGGCTGTTTGCTGACCTTGGTCAACATGCTCGAGAGCACCAGAAAGAGCGCGCGTTTCATCTCACCACGCGGCATGGCTTCGATCCCGTGCGCCAGGCTGTCGAGCTCCAGCAAGACGTGTGCGTCGAACAGCTCGCGATCTTCTGGCCCATACAGCCGCGTCGGTTTTGCCTTGGCCAACCGCCGCGCCTCCGCCCTTTCGGCGATGTCGATCGCGGCATCCACCAACGTGGCCGACTCACGTGTGCCGAGGCCCAGGGTCTTGAGCCGAGTCAGCTCGACGGCGAGCGGATTGGCGTCGATGCCGAGGGCGCGCCGTCCCAGACGATGGGCCTCGACCAGCACCGTTCCACTCCCGCAGAAGGGATCGAGCACCGTGTCCCCCGGCTTCGAGAGTCCCCCGATGAGGCGCGCTGCGGTCTGTGGGTGGAGGCGCGCCGGGTAGCTGTGGAACCCGTGCACGTGTTGCATGGTGCTGGTCTCGTCGGAACGCACAGCCAGCGCGGCTTCGAGCACCTTTGCCGCGCGCGCGTCGCCGCGGGTCTGCACGCTGCCCCCGACGTGGGACAGCGAGCGTCGTTCACGCCGCTCCGGTGGAGGGAGCTTCTCCTCGAGCGGTTCAGCCTGGCGTTTGGCGCGGCTCTCGCTGGGTTTGTGAGCTCGCTGCTTGGGTTTTGCCGCGTTCATTCGGGGAGGCGCCTCAGCGCGCTCCACGGAAACGGCTTCCAGAACGGAGTGTCAACGTCTTTCGCCGGATCGAGGCTGAACCAGGTCCCGCCACCCGGCGGCCGCAACACCTGCGCGTTCTGCGCGGGCATGAAACTCTGGCCCAGCAGCGCGACGCGCTCGTCCCCTTTTGTTGCGATGTCCAGCACCAGCACGACGTGGCCCGGATTCCCCGGAAGGATGAAGAAATCCCCCGCCCGAACCTGATCCGGCTTCACGGGTTTTGCCTGTTTCTCCAGGCTCACGGTGTTGGCCCAGGCAAAGACAGCGTCGAGGTATTTGCGGAAGCTCCGGTGGTCGTCGCTCTGCTTCGAGCTTGGCACCCATTGAATGCTGGCGCCGTTCGGCACGATGCGTTCGCCACGCGCCCAGCGCGCCCAGGGGAGCTCCAGGCCCGCCGCCGCCCGATAGCTCATGTCCCGCCGACCCAACGACCAACGCCACTCCGAGTGCAGGCGAATCACCGTGTCGGCGCACTGCTGCAGATCCGCCTTGCTGACATCGAGGGCAACGACCGCGGCGATGCGGGGATCGTCGGCGGCGTGAAGAGTCTTGCCATCGTACGCGCGCACGGGCGTACCCGCCTCCGCCAGCGGTAGCTCACGCAGCCACGACGCGAAGGATTTCTCCGCCACCGGCACACGAATGAACCCGGCCGGTGGTGCAAACCGCGTCACGAGGCCATCAACCGCCTTCGGCCCAAGAGCGGGCTCGACGAGCCACGGATAGGCGTCCGAGCTCGGCGGCGTGGCCGGCCTTGCGCTCGCCGCGGGGGGCAGCAGCTGAGGTAGCGGTTGTGTGCTTTCGCTCGTGGTTGGCGTCGAAGCACTCGCCGGAGTCGCCGGCGGCTCAGCACGGGGCGTGGGATTCGGAGGTTCGCGGCACGCGAGAAGCTGCGCCGCTGCAAGCCCGGCGATGAGCAACCTCGTCGTGTTCACCCGAGCCCGCGCAGATCCGTGGCTTCCTTGACCCGGCCCACCGCCAGCACGAACGCCGCGGCTCGCATCGAGCATCCGTGCTCGGCCATGGTCTTCTTGATCGCGGACCAAGCGTCGACCATGTACTTCTCGAGCTCGCGGTTCACTTGTTCCTCGCTCCAGCGGTACTTCTGAGTGTTCTGCGTCCACTCGAAATAGGACACCGTCACGCCGCCGGCGTTGGCCCAGATGTCGGGCAAACACACGATGCCGCGGCGGTTGAAGATCTCGTCCGCCTCCATGGTCGTCGGGCCGTTGGCCGCCTCGACCACCCATTTTGCCCGGATCTTCTCGGCGTTATCTCGGGTGAGCACGTGTCCGAGGGCTGCCGGCACCAGTACCTCACAATCCGCGATGAGCAGCTCTTCGTTGGAGATCGGCGTGCTGCCCCCGAATCCCACCACGCTGCCGGTTGCAGTGACGTGCTCGACCAGCCGCGGAATGTCGAGCCCGTCCGGGTTGGTGATGCCACCCTTCACGTCACTGACTGCGACAATGCGTCCGCCCTCGGCGTGCACCAGCTTGGCGAACCAGCTCCCCACGTTGCCAAAACCCTGAACGACGAAGCGGGTTCCGGCGAGCTTGCGCCCTTCAACCGCCAGCACCTCTCGAATCGCAAACATACAACCGCGACCGGTCGCGGCGTCGCGGCCGTAGGAACCGTGTAGCTCGATCGGCTTGCCGGTCACCACTCCCGGCGAGAAGCCGTAGCGCTTGCTGTACTGGTCGAACATCCAGGCCATCACCCGGGCATTGGTGTTCATGTCCGGTGCCGGGATGTCGGCGTCGGGGCCGATCAGCGCTGCGATCTGATCGATGAAGCGCCGGCTGAGGCGTTCGAGCTCGCGGCGGCTCAGCTTGCTCGGGTCGACCTGGATGCCGCCCTTCGCGCCGCCGAAGGGCACGTTCACCACGGCGGTCTTCCAGGTCATCAGGCTCGCGAGGGAGCGCACCTCGTCCAGATCGACGTCCGGGTGGTAACGCAGGCCGCCTTTGTACGGGCCGCGGGAGTTGTCGTGCTGGATGCGATAACCGATGAAGTTGCCGATGCCGCCGTCGTCCAGCTCGATCGCCAGCTCGACCCGGAGCTCGCGACTCGGGGTCAGCAACAGGGTCTTGTAACGCGGCGACAGCTTGAGCAGGTCGAAGGCCTGGCACAAATAGTGGTTGGTGGTCTCGGTCGCGTTCAGGCTCATGGGTGGCTCCCTCCGGCTCGACCGAGCCTAACGCGCCCGGGCCCGACGCCAAAGCGCGACGGCCACTCGGGCGAGCAACGGCGGCTGCGAGGGGGAAACGCGCCCGCCGCTCGCCTCAGTTCGCGCCTTGGGTGTTCACGACGGCCATCACTTCCTCTTCGGTGAGGATGTGGTCGCTCTCTTTCGCCTTGCCCAGGATCGCCTTCACGAGTGTTTCGCTCGGCTCGATGTTGCGGGTTCGGAGCCAGTACGTCACGTTGCTGGCGCCCGACATGTAGCCGATGACGATCTCTTGCTGACGTCCGAACATGCCTGCGGGCACGCCGCTGTAGATGCGATCGGCCAGCCAGGCATCACCCTTGGCTTGCGCCTTGATGATGGCCGCGGCGTGGACTCCGGTCGCGGTCCGGAACGCGTCCTGTCCGACCAGCGGGTAGTTGATGGGAATGTGCCAACCCACGGCCTTCGCCGCCGTCTCGCAGTACTGCACCAGGTGGGTGAGGTCCTGGTGCTCCAGCATTCCGAGCAGCTTCAGGTTGAGCAAGATCAGCTCCATTTGTGCGTTGCCGACCCGCTCGCCAATGCCCAGCGCACAGGCGTGCACCCGGCTGGCTCCCCACTCGAGGGCGTAGATGGCGTTCACCAGGCCCAGGCCCCGGTCGTTGTGGCCGTGCCAGTCGATGCCGACCTCGGCGCCCATGCCCGCGATCACACTCTGCGTGAACTGGATCAGGTTGCGCACCCCGTCTGGCGTGGCGTGGCCGACGGTGTCACACAGGCACAGACGCGACGCACCGTGGTCGACGGCCAGCTTGAACAGCTCCGAGAGCACCTGGGGACGGCTGCGCGTCGTGTCTTCGGTGACGTAGCAGACCGGGAGTCCGCCCTTCACTCCGACGTCGATGGCTTCGGCGCTGCGCTTCTTGATCAGCTCCAGATCCCATTCCTCTGCCAGCGCGCGGATCGGGCTCGAGCCCACGAACGCGTAGACCTCGATCGGCATGCCGGCCTTCTGCGACAGCTCGACCATCGGGCTGATGTCACTCGGCACCGTGCGCCCTGCGCACGCGACCCGGATCTCGAGCTTGTTGTTCACGATTTCCTGGCAGATGCGCAGGCAGTCGTCGAACGCACGTTTGCTGGAGCCGGGCAGGCCAATGTCAGCCTGCTGAATACCGAGCTTGTCCATCAAGTGCACGAGCTCGAGCTTGTGTTCGATGCTCGGGTCTTTGACGCTGGGGTTCTGCAGTCCGTCCCGCAGCGTCTCGTCGAAGAACTCGACGCCACTCGGGATGACTCGACCCTTCCGGGCGATCTCGTTCCAGTCGTAGACCAGATCGTCGTTGCGAGGGGGCTGGCTCGGCATGCTGGGAATATGGCTCACGGCTGCTACCACTCGCAACCCCAGTTGCGGATTGGCCCGCGCGAAATGGTGCTCGATGGCGCGGCGCGCTATGCCGTCCTAAGGTCTCCGTCTGATGCCTTCTGACGCTGTGCGCAGGCTCATCCGTCAGCGCCTGTCCGACGAGGTTGGCCGAATCGACAAGGACGCCGCGCACCGCGTCGCGCTCGTTTATCCCTCACCCTACGCCGTGGGCATGAGCTCGCTCGGCTATCAGCGCATCTATCGCGCGATCCAGGGCATGCCGAACATGGTCTGTGAGCGCGTATTCCTCGACGACGGCGGCGAGGAACCCGGCGCGCGGGTCGAGGCTCCGGTCAGCTACGAGGAGATCCGCGAGCTGTCGGATTTCCCGGTTCTCGCCTTCAGTGTCGCGTACGAGCTGCAGCTCGGGGGTCTGGTGCGCATGCTCGACGCTGCGGGCATCAAACCCGAGCGCGCCCTGCGCGGTGACCGCGCACCTTTTGTCCTGATGGGGGGACCACTCACCTTCAGCAATCCGCTGACCCTCGCGGGCTACGCCGACGCGATTGTGATGGGGGAGGCAGAAGAGCTGATCGGTTTTGTTCTCGAGACCGTGTTTGCCGCACCGAGCAAGGCGGCGGCGCTCTCGAAGCTCGCGGCCCATCCTCACATCTTCGTGCCGGAGGTACACGGCGAGGTGTTGCCACAGATCGCGGCCTGTGACGACGCGCTCTTGCCCGCGGTCAGTGTGATTCGCACGCCTCATACCGAGCTCCGCGACATGCTGTTGCTCGAGACGGAACGGGGCTGTTCGCGCGGTTGTACTTACTGTGTGATGCGACGCACGACCAACGGGGGCATGCGGGTCGTGCCCCAAGAGGTCGTGCTGGCCGCCATCCCACCCGACGTTCGACGTGTCGGTCTGGTGGGCGCGGCAGTCAGCGATCACCCGCGCATCACGGAGATCGTGCGGGCGCTGGCCGACCGGGGCACCGAGGTCGGGCTGTCGAGCCTGCGTCCCGATCGCCTGAAGGACGAGTTCGTGGACGCGCTGGTGGCGGCCGGTTATCGCACACTGACCACGGCCCTCGACGGACCGAGTCAGCGCATGCGGGATGTGATCGAACGCCGCGGCCAAGAGCAGCACTACCTTGGCGCGGCTCGCAGCGCGCGCGCACACGGGATGGATCGCCTGAAGCTCTACTTGATGCTGGGTTTGCCGGGCGAAACGCCTGCGGACATCGACGAGTGTTCGCGCTTCGTGACGGAGCTCTCCAAGATCATCCCGGTAGCGCTCGGCATCTCGCCGTTCTGCGCCAAGAAGAACACTCCCCTCGATGGCATGCCGTACGCGGGGGTGGCGACCGTGCTCGGGCGGCTCGAACGACTGCGGCGTGGACTCAAGGGTCGCGCCGACGTGCGGTCGGTGAGCGCGAAGTGGGCGTGGGTGGAGCACACGCTGTCCCAGGGAGGGATGGCCGAGGGGCTCGCGGTGGCAGAAGCGGTGCGCGCCGGCGGAACGTTCGCGCGTTTCAAACAAGTGTTCGGCGCACTCGGCCACTACTCCGACGGTCGCGGCTACGCCGACGCGGTGCCTCCGGTGAAGCCCGACCGGGAACGCAAGCGGCGGCTCGCGCTGGCCGAAGGTTGAGGGTGGCCGGTCGGCGCCGTCAGTTTGCGGCGAAGGTGATGTTGAACGCCGGCACCGTGGTCGTGGTCATTCCGACGCGCCGCTCGCGCCGCTGCGCCTGCAGTGCATCCATCACCGCCACCAGCTCGCCGAACTCGGCGTCGTTCCGGGTGTGAAGGACCGCCTGGTCACTCTTTTCGTCAGTAGCGCCTCGGTGAACGCCCTGGCTGCGCCACTCTTCCGCCAGCCTCTGCTCGAGGTCGGGAAAACGCACGTCGCCACTCTCGGTCTTGACCGGCTTCCTCTCGACCTCGGAGGTCGCCACCACCGTCTCGCCCTGCTTCCAGGCCAGCGCGAACTTCTTTTCCTTGAGCTCGACGTGCAGCCGTTTCGGTTTTTCGTCTTTGCAGGGCCCGTCGTCACACTGTTTGCCCGGCACGTTGGCCGACGCCTCGACCCGCGCCATCTGCGACCACACCGCGGTGATCAAGAGAAACGATACCAGGCACAGCAGAAAGTCGATGAATGGCACCAGGGGCAACTCCTGATTCGTCTCGCGCCGCTTCGATGCGTGGGAACCCGTGTCGATTTGAGCCATGCGTCCTCCAGGGCCTCCGACCCGAACGGGCGGCAATCCTTGGGGCGCCCGCCGAGAACGCGGCTCAAGACCTGTCCAGGCACGCGCCTCCCCGCCCCAACGAAGTGAATTCGTTGGGGCCCCACCCCACGCGGGCCGGCCTCGCCGGCTTGCGCCGGGCCAATTTTTGGACAGCTCTTCAGCGCTTCGCCAGGCGGTCGCGCACGATGCTGTGAAATTGCTCGACTTCGAAGGGTTTTTCCAGCCTCGGGTTCTCGACCTGGAGCAGGAACTCCCGCGCTCGTCGGGTGAAGGCGCCGCCCGTCATGAACACCAGCCGCTCCTCGAGGCCCGGGTGGCGTTGGGCCAGCAGCCCGTGCAGCTCCATGCCGGACATCTCGGGCATCAGCAGATCGCAGAGCACCAGGTCGAAGCCGCGGTCAGTGCCGAGCAGCGCGAGGGCATCCGCCGCGCGGGTACAGACTCGCACGTCATAGTCGTCGGCGAGGGCACGACTCAGCGTTTCGGCGACCAGCGCGTCGTCGTCCACCACGAGCACGCGCGCTCGCTCGGCTCCGCGATGTGGGCCGCTCTCAGGCTTCTGACTCTCGGTGACCGACTGAGTGCCGCGGGGCAGTGCGATCTTGAACGTCGTTCCGCGCCCGAGCTCACTCACGGCAACAATCGTCCCGCCGAGTGAGCGTACGATGGCGTGTGAGATCGGCAGGCCCAGGCCGGTGCCCGATGGCTTGGTGGTGAAGAACGGGTCGAAGATGCGGCTGAGGTGATCGGGCTGGATGCCGACGCCGTTATCCGAAATTTCGATCTCGGCGCCGCCGTCGTCCCCCGTGCTGAGCCGGACCGTGATCTCATTTTCTGGCCGCCGGCTCTCCGGCAAGGCCTGGGTGGCGTTCAAGAGCAGGTTAACGAACAGCTGCTCCAGGCTGCTCGGGTCTGCATCCACACGAGGCACGCCGAGGTTGTCGCAGACCAGCTGTGCCCGTTGGTCTATGTCGCGTGCCGTGGTGCGCAGCGCCCGCTTGACGACCTCACCCACGTCGACTCCGCGGTGCTGGTTTCGTCGCCGCCCGGAGAGCGACGAGAGCTCCTTGAGGATGTGGCCGACGCGCTCGGCTCCGTGGCGAGATTCGGCCAGTCGCTCGGAGAAATGGGCCAGGCGCTCGGGGCTCGACTCGAGCCGAGGCAGCTCACGAATCAGGTACTCGAGGTTCAGGAGCAGATACGCCAGCGGATTGTTGATCTCGTGGGCGACGCCCGCCGACAGGGTCCCGAGCGAGGCACTGCGGTCCGCGGCGATCACTCGCGATTGATCGTGCCGGCGTTGGGACAGGTCGCGGGCCACCACCAGACACGCGGGCTCACCCTCCCACTCGGTCGCGAGGCCCAGGCACTCCACCTCGAACAGCCCTCCACCCCGACGTCGGATCCGCATCCGGATCACGTGTCGACTGTTCGGTGACTCGAGCAGGTCCTTTGCAGTTTGGACCGCGCGCTCGACGTCGTGTGTGTGAATGACCTCGGCAATGCGTGTGTTCGCCAACGTGGGCAGGTCGGCGACGCCGACCCAGCGCAGGAGCACCGGATTGACGTAGAGCAATCCGCTTCGTCCAACCACGGCGACGCCATCGGGCGCGGCGTCGAGCAAACGCTGAAAGTTGCTGCGCGCGCGCGCCAGCTCTTCGACCACCCGCTCTTGCTCGCCGATGTCACGAAAGACGAACACGTCGCGCAGCCCATCGTCGCTGGTCGCCTTGGCGACGCGCGCACGGAGTCCAGCCCCGTCTCTTCTTCGAAGCGTCGCGCGTGTCCACCGGGCGCTCGCTGTGGGCTCACCCTCGAGGTGGGCCAGCGTATCGGCGGCCAGGTAGGCGCTCGGGCCGAGTTGCTCGATTTCGTGCTGCTCGTAGCCGAGCAGCCGGGCCGCTGCCTCGCTCACGAACTCGTGGCGGTCGCGGGCGTTGCGGCGGACGACCGCCACCCCGACGCCCGCCCCGTCGGTCGCCGACAGGAGCCCGGGCGCCAGCTTTCCCGGCGGCGCTGGCGGGGGTTCCGGCACAGCTCCAATGTACCCGACCAGTCACTTCTGTACAGGGATGGCCCTTCGGCGCGCGCTGATCTAAGTAGGCGCTGTGAAGCCGGCCCAACTCGCCCAGCTCGTCGTCGTGGCCGCCGCGGCGTTCGGCGTCTACTCCTTTGCCCGCACCGCGCGGGACGGCGAATCGCGGCGGGTCTGCACGTCGTTGTGTGCGATTGCTCCGACGTACGCTTCGCGCAATCGCGCCGCGCCGGATTTCGAGCTGCCGGCGCTGACGGGCGAAAAGATCAAGTTCTCGAGCTTTCGCGGCAAGGTCGTGATCCTGAACTTCTGGACCAAGTCCTGCGGCCCGTGTCTCGAAGAGATGCCGTCGCTCGCTGAGCTCGGCAAGGTGGTCAAGACTCACGAGAACATCGTGCTGGTCACCATCAGCACCGACGACGGCCCCGAAGACGTACGCGGCACGCTGATGAGTGTGCTCGGCACGGACAAACCCCCGTTCATCGTGCTCATCGACCAGGACGCGAAGGTCGTCAGCGAGAAGTTCGGCACCAAGCTCTACCCCGAGACCTGGTTCGTCGACCCGAAGGGTGTGATTCGCGCGCGCATCGACGGAGCGCGGAACTGGGACGGCTCCATCCCGATGGGATTCGCGGAGGCTCTCAAGGACCCATACGCCTGCGAGATCAACTTCCAGCGCGGCCGCCCCGCCGGCGAACACGCACCGCTCTGCACCGAAGTCGCCGCGGTGAATTGACGCCAGCGCTTGTCCGCGCGCGCGATAATTCGCGCGAGCGCGCTTTCGCCGGGGGAGTCGGCGCCTGTCCCGCGGGCGCGCTTTCGCCGGAGCAAGTCGGCGCCTGGAAGCACAACCCCCGCGCACCCGCGCAGGGAACAGCGCCCCGGACGCTCACGTTCGGCCCGGCGAGAACCGATCAGGGGTGCCCACCCCCGCAGAAAATGATCCTCGCAGCCGCCGACCCCCGCTAACCTCGCACTCGTGAAGACGTTCATCTGCCGTTGCGAAGACGTGACCCTTCACGAGCTCGAGCATGCAATGTCGCTCGGGCACCGCGACATCGAGTCGGTGAAACGCTACACCGGGTTTGGCACCGGTTGGTGCCAGGGAAAGTGGTGCATGGCGCTCGCCGCGAGGATGCTGGCGGAACGCGGCGGCGATCCCGGTCAGGGTTTCACTCCGCGGCCGCCCTACCATCCGGCGAAGATCGCCGATCTGGCCGGCATGGACCCGGAGTGGGGTTACGAAGAGCCGAACGAAGAGTGAGGGGTCAGCCGCCGCGTCGCAAGCCTCCGCACACGGTCACGCCACGTCGGTTTGATGGCGTCAGTCGCCTTCGTATTCACAGCGCGCGTCGCACGTCTCGTACACGGTGACGCGCACCAGCTCTGGCAACGTGGGTTTCAAGCGTTCCCACAACCAGCGAGCCAGGACCTCGCTGGTCGGGTTCTCGAGCCCCGCCACATCATTCAAATATCGGTGATCGAGGGCGTCGTGGATCGGTGCCCACACCGCATCCAGATCGCCGAAGTCGAGCAGCCAGCCGGTCTTCGGATCGACGGGCCCGGCGATGCCGATCTCGATCTTGAAGCTGTGGCCGTGCAGGCGCTGACACTTGTGTCCCTCGGGCACGTTCGGCAAGCGGTGTGCGGCCTCGAAGCGGTATTCGCGGATGAGTCGGACTTTCACGGCGCCGCGGAGCTTAGTGCCGAACGTGGGCAACGTCAGGTCGGTTCTGGCAAGAGCACCCCGGGATTCAAGATCCCGGCCGGGTCGAGCTCGCGCTTTGCAGCCAGCAGCGCCGACAGCACGAGCTTCGGTGTCTGACGCTCGTACCAGGGGCGAAAGTCGCGGCCCACTGCGTGATGGTGGGTCGTCGTGCCGCCGGCCTCGAGCATGGCATCGGTGACCGCGGTCTTGATGAGCCGCCACTGCTCCAGCTCGTGCCCGACCCGCGCCGGGGTGATCACAGTGAAATACGGAGCCGCCCCGTCCGGATAGGCATGGGTGATGCGACAGCTGACCAGCGACTTCTGCCCGTTCTCACCCGCCGCCGCCTGCGCTGCCGCCACCACCTTTCGGTGCAACGCCTCGAGGCCATCCCAGGTGACCGCCGTCTCGAAGGTCTCGACGAAGATCCCGCGCGCAACGAGGGCGTCCCGCAGGTAGGGCGCCCGCAAGAACGCCGCGCGCCAGGCACCTTCCGCCGCGTCTCGCTCCTGTGCGTCGTCGTGGCGAGTGCGGAGCGCGCCGTCCGCCAGCACGCCGCCGTGATCGCGGCACAACTGCGCGGCCCGCGCGCCCCAGGCGTCGAGGTTGTGGTCCCCAGACTCGAAGCCGAGCATGAGCACGGCCGCGTCACCGCCGGCGGCCCCGTTCATCATGGCCTCGAGCGGATCGAGCAGGCGACAGTTGGAAGGCATGAGCCCCGACTGCCCGAGCGCCCGCACCGCTCCGAGCCCGTGCGCAAAATCCGGAAACCGCACGCTCGCCTTGGCGCGGAAGCGCGGCCGCTCGAAGACGCGCATCCATGCTTCGCAGATCACGCCCAGCGCACCTTCGGAGCCCATGAACAAACGGTCGGGGCTCGGACCGGCACCGTCACCCGGCAGACGACGCGTGCTGATGATGCCGGATGGAGTCACGACTCTCAGGCACTCCACCAGCTCGTCGATGTGGGTTGGACCGGTGGCAAAATGTCCGCCGGAGCGGGTTGCGATCCAGCCGCCGAGCGTCGAAAACTCGAAGGACTGCGGGTAATGCCGCAGAGAGAGCCCGTGCTCTCGCAGGCCACGCTCGAGGGCGGGGCCGAAGATGCCGGCCTGAATGCGCGCGGCACGCGACGCCATGTCGACCTCGACGACCTTGTCGAGCCGCGCGAGGTCGATCGAGACGACGCCTCGAAAGCGATCACCGCCCGGTGCTTCGACGCCGCCACACACACTCGAGCCGCCACCGAAGATCACGGCCGCGGCTCGGGCACTGTCACAGAAGTCGAGCAGGGCGGCGACGTCTGCCTCGGACTCGGGAAAGGCAACGTAGTCCGGCGGGTTCTCGAACGCTCCCGCATACCCGCGCACGAGGTCTCGGTAGCTCTTGCCGTAGGTGTGCGAAGCTCGCTCGAAGCGATCGTCGCTGAGCAAGCGCGCGATGGCCGGTGTCGGCTGGATGCGCGGCGCACGAAGTTCGATGTCCTCGAGTCGTGGCGCGGGCTCGACGCTCAGCGGCGCGATCTGGAGCAGGGAAGGCAGCGCAGCCTCTGCCGCCGCTAGTTGCCCCGGATCGGGCCCCACTTCTTCGTAGCCCCAGCCCCAGAAACTGCGCTTCGGCATGTCCGAGGTTAACCCTCGAGCGCGCGTCACGGATACGGCGACTTCACGCTCCCGTGGCCGTCGCTGACTCCCGTCGAAAAGAACTCGACGTACTGGTCGATGGCTTCGTCCGCAAAGATGAGCGAGCCGTGCTCGGCGGGTTTGCCGCCCATCTTGTCGAACTGGCAGAGCACCGCCGTGGCACCGCCGGGACCATTCCCTGCGGTTTTACCCGACAGTTCGCTGAACCCCGACGCAGCGCTGACCCGGTTCAGGAGTCCGGCTCCGGCCGCGCGCGCCAGGGCCTCACTGGTCGAGTTCGGCACGATGGCGTCGTTCACGACCTCTTGAATCAACACGTCCCGCGGTTTCCAGTCGGGCACCCCCGGGAGCGGTTCGAAGGCCGCGTGTCGCGCGTAGTTCAGGGGGTCCCCAGGATCGACGATGGCCTGGGTGAAGGCCATGAAGCGCGCGACCGCACCGAAGGGCGTGCCGGCGGGCGTGAGTGACTTGACGACACCGATGCTGAACAGGTTCGAGTCTCGGAGCAGCATCATCAGCCCCGCGCCGCCGACGTTCCAGGTGGCCTGAGTGATCTCTGGAGCGAGCGCGAACACCGTGGCGCCCTGCACGCTGCCGAACGAGTGACCGATGTAGAGGATGCGCGAGAGATCGAGATCGGGTTTGCCGTCCGGGGCTGGGTTGCCGTTTGCATCGAGCGGGAGCAGATCCAGCGTGCCGAGGCTGTTGATGAAGCGCACGAGCTCCAGCTGGTCGACCGCCATCTGGCGGAAGTTGTCCCGCGCGCGGCCCATGTCGAACTCGAGCGAACCCTGCTCCACGCCGAAGAAATTGAAGGCGCTCGCAACCACTGAATCGTTGCCGTCGCCGCGTGAGCCGTGTTCCGGTGAGTCGATGGCGAACACCGCGACGCCCTTCGGGTCGACGCCCGCGAGTCGCTCTGTCGTGCCCCAGTTGCCGTCTTTGTTTCCGCCCAAGCCGTGCTGGTAGATCACCACCGGCCGCGGCCCGCTCTCGCTCGCCTTCGAGAACGACAGAAACACCTCGAGGTTCACCGCCTTCTGCTCGACCGGTGCCCCGGCCGCATCCAGCTGCCACTTGCCGTCGGGTTTGGGTTTGCGCAGCTCCGGCGCGGTGAAGCTTGCACGAAAGCGCACACGCGGATCCGGATCCTTCTTCGGGGTCTCCACACTCCACGCATCGACCAGCGGCGGCGCAGGCGCCGCACGCCGAGCCTTGCCGACGGCGATCATTCCGCTCTTCACGTCTCCGGTCGTGAACAGCGTCGCGGCGACGACGTGGCGTAGCTCCGTGCCGACGACCGTTGCGGCTTCCTTCAGGGCCGAGCGAAGCTCGACGTCGTAGCCGTCCTTCGAGCCGCCCAGCGCGCGCGCCATGTCCGGTGCGCGCCCGACCGAGGTGCCGTCTCTTGCCAGCAGCTCGTCGGTGACGGCAAACACGTACCGCGTCGCCGGCCGCAGGGGCGTCGCAGGCTCGGCGAGCAGGGTGTAGTCGGCGGTCGGGAAGTCGACGTCCGCCGGTTGTTCGAAATAGCGAGGCACGAGCCCCACGGCCTTGCCGTGCTCGGGAGAGCTCGCGTCGACATCGACCAAAAACAGGGGTGTGCCCGGCTTGGTGTACTCGGAGGCGTCGCGGGCGGGGTCCAGGACCGGTGGCTCGGCGTCGGGCAACACCACCAGACCCCGAGCATCGATCGGGCCCGAGAGCCGCGCCGCGATCCCACCGCTGGTCGAAAAACCATCCAGCTCGTTCAGCTCGGTGAGGGTGATGGCGTAAGCGGTCGCCAGTTGATCTTTGGTGTTGTCGGGACCAAGCCTGACGCGTATCCCCGTCGCCGTGGTCTCGTCCGCGACGCTGTACCGATTCGACGGAAACAGCGTCAGCTCGGTCTCGGCTGGCGCGCCGTACAGCACGACGACTGACGCAGGCGTGGCAGCACCGCCCGCGTCATCGTCGCTGCCACAGCCCACGAGCCCCAGCGCCAACAGCAAGAACCCCGGTCGCTGCATCGGACGATGGTACCGCTACTCGAACTCCAGCCGCCAGCGGATGTCTGCTCCGAGGTTGCCCAGCGACGAGCTCGAGATGTCGTTCACGTTGTCGTAAGAACCCTCGAGGCTCACGCGGTTGTTCAGGCGCCACTCCAGGTTCGAGCGGATCTCGCGGGATTCAGCCAGGCCGCTGGTCACGTTGGCTCGAATGCGCTCTGCCAAGCGCTTGCCGATGGTGACCGTCGGCTCCGTGCGCCCGGTGCGCGACGAATACGCGCTGCCGAACCGGAATTCGTCGATCAGCGGCACGGCCTCCGTCACTGCACGGTCCGCTCCGCTCAGTGTGCCCAGGGCCTCGAGCGCCACGCTCTCACCCACACTCGCGCTCTGCGCTTGATCGAGCTCGGCTCGGGTCAGGCCGACGGTGAGCAGCAAGAAGATGTCGTCCTGCGCCAGCGCGGGATCACTCGTGAGATCGATGTTGAGCTTGTCCGCGTCACCGTGGGCCCGCATCGAGATCCGCCAGCGTCCACCCTGCGCCGTCGTGCCGCCCTGGCCCGAGCCGCTGGTCGGCGTGGCGGTTCCGCCCTTCTCTGCGGAGCTGGACTCGCTGTAACGCCGATATTCGGTCACTGCGGTCACGTCCACCTGCGGCGCAATGCGCGTCAGATCGTCGAAGCGCACGACCCCCTGCCTGATCTCGAACTCGTTGCGGCGCAGTTTGATCGTGCCGCCCTGCTTCAGCTTCACCTCACCCCGCAGCCCGAAGCGCTGGTTGGTGCCGGCCAGGGTCAGCCCATCGGGATCGAGGGCGAGCTCCGCCTCGATCAAGTTGTTGCGCAGCTTCAGGTTGCGGTCGCTCTTGAGCGTGACCTCGAACTCGAGGAAGTCGTCCGCGGGATCGTAGGCCTCGAACACAGTGCGTTTTCCGCGCTGCGCGAGGCTGGCGATGTCGGCGGTCATGACCACGGGCCGCGTGTACTCGAACGACTTGAGCAGCACGTTGCCCGTGACACCCGGCAACTTGCGCTCTCCGTCGACCTCGGCCTCCCAGGTGGCCACCAGGTCGGCATCCACGCTGCCTTTCACACCCTCGGCCAGCGGCAACGCGATGTCGCGGGCGGTGATGACTCCCCGCACCGCGCCCAGGGAAAAACCCTTGAGCGGAGCGCTGCCTTCGATACGCAGACTGCCGTTGCCGACACGGGCGGAGGCTCGAGCGAGTCGCAGCTCGTCGTTGTCGACCGCGATGGAGAACTTCAGGTCGGTGATGGGAGAAAACCCACGCAGCTGCAGCTCGCCGCCCTCCAGATCGAACCCCCCCTGGTAGCGGAGCGCCGAGGCGGGACCGGAGACCTGGAGGCCCCCTGAGAGTCGGCCTTTCACGGACTGCACGCGGGGGAATGCACCGGAGAGTTTGCTGAGGTCCATCGGTCGCAGCGTCAGCGAGGCATCGACCATTGCGCTCTTGGCGATGTCACTCACGTCGCCCCTGAGATCGAAGACACTCTCTTGCCCAGTCGGCGTGCGAATCGCCAGCGCGAGCCCGCCGATGCCGAGTTTGCCGTCCGCTAGGGTGATGTCCTTGGCGCCCGGCAGCACCTCTGCCGAGACGCCCGCGCGTGCGATGGTCATGCGCTCCACCGCGAACGAACCCCGGGCGGAGCTCGGCCGATCGAGCATCAAGTCGTCGATCTGGAGTTTGCCGCTGAGCTTGCCCGTGGTCTTCGAGCCGGCGGCTGCCGGGGAGAGCTCGGCCAGCGCGGCCAAATCCAGGTCGCTGAACGTCACGCTGCCCTTGGCGTTCTTGCTGCGTTGCCGCGTGACCCGCAGATCCTTGAAACCGATCTGTCCGCCGAACATCTTGCCGTCGACGTGGAACGTGCCGACCGTCGGATCCGACTCCCACTCGGCCCGGTCGAACGGTGCCGTCACTTGGCCGCCGCAGCGCGAGCGCCCGATGACCTTCAGCGGGCGTTTCTTGGGCTCGAGGCGCACCGACAGCTCCGAGGCGGGCAGGGTCTTCGTGCCGGTGCGCATTGGCGAGACGCGCACGTGGCTGGAGAAGGCGAGCTCGTCGACCGTCCCGTCGACCTCGGCGACACCGCTGCCGCGCGCGTCGACCAGGGAACCGAGCATGCCCAGCGCGTCGATCTTCGAGAGTGGCACCGCGGTCCCGACCATGTTGCCGCGCACCACGCCCCCTTGGCGCATGGTCAGCGAACCGAGCACGGTCCCGGTCCCCTTCGACAGCGTGATGCTGGGCACGTCCAGCTCGATGCCGAGGTAACTCGCCTCGCGATCGAGCCAGCGGAACTCGAAGTCGGCGCGCCCGCTGTCGTAGCGCTCCTCGAACAAGTCGAGCTTCTTCATGTCCATGCGCCCGAGGACATTGAGCACGCCACCGCCGCAGCGGTCCTTGTGCCCACCAAGATCGTAGTGGACGCGCGCGTCGATCTTTCCAGTCCCGTGGATGGGATCAAAGCGCGGGTCTTGATCGAACAGGAACATCGCCAAGAAGTCCCGGACGTCCAGGCGCTCGGCCTGCAGGGTTGCGTCGGCGATCACCGTCGAGCCGCTGTCGAAATCGAGGCGTGCAGTTGGAATGACGAATTCGCTCTTGTTCTTCCTGCCGCGGATGTCGAAGAGGTCGACCTTGAGCGGGCGGAAGCGCAGCTTGGCGCTCTTGATGTCCCCAACCGGGAAGCCGCCGAACTCGAACTTGTTGATGGCGAGATCGCCGGTGAGCAGCGGATCGCCGGATTTTCCGGCCATCTTCACGGTCAGCTCGGCGGCGCCGGCCCAGGGAATGTCGACCAGCGGGCTCACGTCCGACAGCTCGATCTTCGAGCCCTTGCTGACCTCGACTTGCATGTCGTTGTGGAAACCAATCGAGACCAACGGCGAGACGATGGTGCTCTTACCGAAGGTCGCTCGAGTGTCGTAGAACTCGAGCGCGCCCGCCCGCACTCCGAGGCGGCCACGGATGGTGGCAGCGCGCACACCGATCATGTGTTTACGCGCCGGGTCGTGGAACGCGCGGTTGTAGATCTCGAAGTTCTTCGTCTCGGCGTACAGGTCCGCGTCAATGTGCAGCGGTGACAGCGTTCCCTTGATGTGTGTCGCCCGAGTCTTGTCGAGATCCCAAGCGACGATCGTGTTGGGGGTCACGCCCAGGTCGCGCATCAGCGCCGAGAACGAGACGCTGCTGCCTTCGACCCGCCCGGAGCTGATGGGTGCGCCCTTCTCCAGCGGCTCGATGTGAGTGTCGCTGACCACGACCACGCCGTCGGCGAAGTGCGTCTCGAGACGTGGAACGTCGATCTTGTCGTCGCGGATCTCGACGGTCGCGTCGAGCTTCTTGGCCAGCCGATAGTCGGCCAGCTGAAAATCCCCTCCCCGGAGCCGCCCGCGCACATCCGGCAGCTTGCCGGTCTTGGTGAAATGCACGTCGCCAGCAAAGGCCGCCCAGCCCGACAGCTGAGCCATCTTTGCGTAACGATTGGCCAGAGAGACCGGTCCCCGGACCACCACGTGCCCGTCGACGAGCGGGGTCTCGCCGGGCCGCAGCTCGAGCCGGAGCTGAGAGAGCCCGAGCGCGACTCGCGCGGCGTTTTTGTCGTCTTCGGCCAGACATTTGGGCAGCGTGTGCTCGCCCGGGTCCTGGTCCGCCACACCCGAGAGCGCGAGCCGGCGCACCAGGATCGTGCTGCCCTCGATCCGCACTCGCACATCCAGCCGACAAATGGCGTCTTCGTCGAAGGCCGTGTAGGTGAACTCTCGGTCGCTTGCGCCGTCAATCTCACCACGTCGGTTGAGCGGAGCGCCGCCGGTCTTCAACGTCACCAAACGTGGGGTGACGATGCTGGTCTCCGCAGCGCGCAACCCCACCTCGAACACCGGTCCCTTGTCGGCGAACACGTCCATGTCGATGGGGCCGGTCTTGACCTTGACGCCATCGACCTCGAAGTCGATTTCGGCCTCCGTGATACCTAGCGACGAGAACGGCGCGCGCTCCAGCTTCTTCGACGGCGTCTTCTGCTCCGGCAGGCGATACGCGAGGTTCACGAGCTTCCCGTCCTTGAGGACCACTCGAGAACGAGGGCGCTGGATCTCCACGTCGCCGACGTCGAGGCGTCCTGCCAAGAGCGAAAAGAAGCGCGGGTGTACGGCCACGCTCTCGGCCAGCAGGAACGGTGCCCCTCCGTCCGAGGACGGCACCACGATGTCATGCAGTGCGACGGTCAGCGGCAGGAGTTTCATCTCGACGCGGTAGCTGGCCGTCACGCCGAGCTCTTCCTGGAGCACGCGCGCGGTCTCCGACGACGCCCAGGCGAGCACCGGCTCCGAGCGAATGGCGACGGCGAGCGCGAGCGGAACGGCCCCGATCAGCGCGAACAGCGCACAGAGCAGCCGCGCGACCAGGCGGCCGAAGTCGATGGGGCGCCGTCCGAGGGCCATGAGGGTTAGACGACAAAGCGTACAGTGCGCGGCAAATTATCCGCGCAGGCGCCTGTGATTTCAGTCACTTACGCCAAAAAGCTCGTGATTTTCCTGACGCTTTCCCCGGGCATTTCCCCGAACGCCTTCGTCGGGGGAGCAACCGTCAGTGCAGCATGTAGGTCGCTAGCACGGGGTCGTGGTCGCTGGCGGTGTTGACCGCGCCATCGTGCAGGATGGTGACCGAAGCCGCGTCGAGCAGCGTTGCCGCGGCCGGATCCCCCAGCTGATCGTCATAGAGCTGAGGGCTCCCGCCGAACGTGACGCTGTAGCGATCGGCCGCCGGCATGGCCGCCGTCGAGCTGGTGAACGTGCTTGGGTTGCCGGCCAGCGCATCGAGCGGGGGTGAGCCCGGGGTCGAGTTGAAGTCGCCAAGCACCACAATCGCCACGGCCGGGTCACCGAACTGGATGCCGGTTGCGATCTTGCGGGTGCGCTCCGCCTCCGCGACCCGTTTGATGGCGCTCGTCGGGTCGCCGTCCTCCGCTTTGAAGTGGATCCCAAGCAGCGCGAAGTGGCGCGTGTTGACCGTGAGGTGAACCTCCAGCACGTCCCGCGCAAACTTGAAAAATTGGCCAGTATCGCTGGAGGCTTTGAAGAACTCCCCCTTGTGCGACGGCCCGATCTCCATCGGCAGCTCGGAGAGAACGGCGATGTCGATGCCGCGCGGATCATTACCCTGGGTGATCGCCCGGTGGGGATAACCGCCGAGCTTGGCTCCCAGGTCGTTGACCACGGCCATGTTCTCGACCTCTTGCAGGATCACGACGTCGGGTTTCTCCCCCGCGATCACGCCGGCGATGGCGTCGAGCTTCGCCTGATACTCGCCCGCGGGGACGATCGTCTCGTCTGCCTGTTTGATCTCCAGGCTGTCCCGCTTGTCGTTGAACAGGTTCTTCACGTTCCAGTTCATCACGCGGACCGGCACGGGAGGTCCCGGCGCCACGTCCACGGCCGCGTCCGGAGGTCCCGGCTCCGCGTCCTTCTTGGGAGTCGAGAAATCTTGCTCGGTGCCCGGGCAGCCGGCCACGGCAAGGGACAGGGGAAGCAGCAGCGCTGCAATTCGGCGCATCGCACTGCAGCATGGCGCAGGTCCGTGCCCGGGGTAAGGTCATTTCTGATGGGATTGTGCTAAAGGCGCGCCCCGCGGCCGCCCGCCGCCGGACCCACTTCATGACCGAGACGCCGAGCATCGCCGACAAGACTCGCGCAATGGACGCGCTCGAACGTGCGGCGGAGTACGCCGAGCGCGGCGCGAGCACACGACCGGTGGTGCTCGTCACTCCCGCGGACCTCTCGGCGTTGTCCGCCGACGACGTCCGCCCGCCCCTCGACCGTGTGCTGATGGGCCTCCACGCGGACGATGGCCTCGACTCGCTCCTGGTCACGGGTGTGCTCGACTCGTTGTTGCCGGAGGTGAAGGCCATGGTCGGCTTCGGCGACGGTGAGTGGCGCCACAAGGACGTGTGGAAACACACCAAACAGGTGGTGTGCCAGAGCGTGGCGCGGCTCGAGGTGCGCTGGGCCGCGCTATTCCACGACATCGGCAAGGTCAAGACGCGCAGCATCGACGAACGGGGCGAGGTCCACTTCTTTGGTCACGCCGAGGTCGGCGCGCGCATGTTCGACAAACTCGAGAAGCGTCAGCGTTACTTCGGCGCCGACGAACCCCTGCGCGGCTCGATCCGCTTCCTGGTCTTGCACCACCTGCGCGCGAGCCAGTACGACGGTTCGTGGACCGACAGCGCAGTGCGTCGGTTCGCGCGGGAGATCGGTCCGCACCTGGACGACCTCTTGTGTTTGTCCCGCGCGGACATCACGACGAAGCGCCCCGAAAAGAAGCGGCGTGGCATTGGTTACATCGACGAGCTCGCCGGTCGCATCGGCGACCTCGCGGCCGAGGACGCCAAGCTGCCGCCCCTGCCTTCGGGTGTCGGCTCCGAGATCATGACTGCGTTTGGCATTCCGCCGTCCAAGAAGCTGGGCGACATCAAGCGTGCCCTCGAGGCAGCCATCGAGGCGGGAGAGATCCCGGGGCAGATGGAGAGCGCCTTCTACGTGGAGTTTCTGGCGGCGAATCGCCAGCGCTTCGGCCTCGATTGAGCGAAGGTCAGCTGGCCACGCGTAGACCCACGGCGAGCCCACGCACCAGGTTGCGGAAACCTGCCACTGCCCGGCTCGACTCCGGCACCTGACTCACCGGAGCCGCGCCGAGCCAGTGCTCGAGCCCGCCGGAGTCCAGCACGCCGGCGAGCCCGTAGATGCGGGTGCGAGCGGCGGGGATGCCTGCCGCGAGGGCCGCACCAAGGTCGTCACAAAGCGCGCTGCGATCGGCGTAGCGGTTCCCCGGGTCGATGCCGATGCCGTGCGGGCCGACGATCCCGACATCGATGCCAGCGCGGTCCCCGAAGCGCGCCACCGCGGTCTCGGCGTACGAGTGAACCAACGCGGGCCCCAGCCAAGTGCCGAGCAGCTGAGCGAAGGGTGTCTGGTAGACCATGAAGCTGAGCTCGTCCCAGTCGATTCCGCTGACGGGAATGGCGAGCGCGTCCTCGAGAGTGGTGTCGTGCTCCGGCTGGTCGAGGATCAGGGGATACGTGACCGCGTGCACGTGTAGGCCCGATCTTCGCAGGCGTGCCACCGTCCGCGCCAGGCTGGAGCGCGCCTTGGCAAACGCGGTTGGCCGCACGTGCTCGAGCAACAGCCCGAGCACCTTGTCGGGACGCGCGCGCGCCAACCGTCGCAGTCGTTCGGAGTAGGCGAGATCCGGCTCCAGATCGAAGGAAATGCCGGCAAACACCGGCCCACCGCGGCGCTCGCGCCAGCTGACGAGCGCACGCATCAACTCGTCGGCCTCGGCCACGTTGGTCTCGCCGATCCAGTAACCGTGCGCTTCGGGCAAGAGTGGCCACACCCGCACCGGCACCCCCGCGCGATCCGCACTGCGCGTCAGGCGCGCGAAGCTCTTGTCTCCCAGGCGCGCGCTGGGCAGCGACAGGCCGATGCCGAGGCCGGCCTTGGCAAGTGAACCGAGGGCCGCCTCGACCGCGTTGTCATCCATCAGCTCCCGACCAAAGCGAGAACGTCATCTAGTTTCTTGCCGCGGCGTTCTGCGGGTTGGCGTCGGGGCCGAGCACGATGCTGCGGCGGACCCGTGCCAGCGGCGCATCGGCATTGAGGCGGAGTGCGCTGCCGCGGCCCTCGACGCCGAGTTGTCTCCACAGCGCTTCGAGGTCGACGCGTCTCCCCGAGTGGGCATGGGCTCTCGCCAGCGGCTCGAGGGCCGCAACTCCGCAGGTCTCGTCGCTGAGCGCGAACGTGCGCGACAGCGGCCACACCTCGCTCGCGTGCCCGCCGGCGTCCAGCACACCCCGCAGTCCGTCCTCGAGCCCGCGTGCGCCGGCGGTCTTGGTGCGGATCTCGATGTCGGCGAGCATCACCACGATCGCCCCACCCCAGTAGACCTCGGCAAAATCGGCGGCATCTTCCAGCCCTTTTTTCCCGACCGCCGCCAGACCCTGGGGCATGGCGCGGCGGAACTCCTCCCACACACTCGCCTCCGTGCGCCAGCCGACGCGCGCGCGAATGATGGGCTCGTAGTAGGTGGCGAGCCCCTCGTCGAACCAGCGGCCTTCACCGGAGAAGCTGGGCACACCAAGGTGGAACAGCTCGTGGATCAAGATCCAATCCTGGTACAGGCGGGCGGGCCGTGTGTGCTCTCCGACCAAGAGCACCACGCCGGGTGCGCTCTCTGGCAGCACTTTGCCGAACACCACGCCTTCCCTGCCGGGCAGCGGGATCAGCGTGACCTGAACCCGCGGTACCGGGAATTTGTGCCAGAAGTCGGCGACCGCGCGCGCCGAAGCTGCCACCCACGCCGTCACGTCGGCGCGACTCGCGTCGAGCTTGCCATCGGCGAACACCACGCGCAGGCGTGAGCCATCGACGCGCACTTCCTGCGACTCGAAGCGCCCGAACACGGCGTAGCTCGCGACCGGGATCTCGTGCGCTTCGAGTGTGTAGGCGTCGCCGGCGCGGGTGAGGCTGGTTGCGAAGCCAAACCCCGGGGGAACCGTCACACGGATGCGGACCGGCACGTCGGTCGAGAGGGGTGCCGGATGCACGAGCCAGGTCGAGACAGGCGACACGACCGACGCGCCGCTGCGCAGCGCAACGTCGAAGCTCTCTGCGCTCGCAGCGATCGCGTCCAGGTCCACTCGGTATTTTATCTGCGCATCGGCCTCGGGTGCCCCGAACGAAAAGCCAGAGCCCTGGCGCTTCAGTGCTTGCCCGGCCCCGTCGGTCACGTCGCGGATGTGCGGCAGGCTCGCGGGCTCCGAGGCCACGAAGCCGGTGAGCGCTCCGCCGTGACAGCGCACGTCCACCGCGAGCACGAGCGGCGTCTCGGTTGCCACCGACACAGCGGCATCGCACGAGCTCGGGGTCGAGCTGGCAGTCGCGGGCGGCGGACGTCGAGTGGCGCAGGCGGCGAGCAAGATGCACAGGGCAAGCTGCGCCGCGCCTCGCTTCACGCCGTGGCCTCGGGGGGAGTCGCCGCGGTGTTCTGTGCCGCCAGGCTCTTGGCGAAGGCGAGCGACGCATACGGCAGCACCAATCCGGTCAATCCCACCTTGGGCGCCAGCTGACCCACCAGGCCAAACAGCAGCACCAGCGTGCGCTCCACGTAGAAGTAACCGTCCGGGTACGCCACGCTCTTCATGATCTCGCGCATCTGCCCGCGCACGTGCTGATAGCCGTCGCTCGTGAGCTTCTCCACCGTTTGCCGATCGAGCTGCGCAAAGTCGGTGATGTTCACGTTGGCCAGCAGCTTGAGGTACTCGCGCCCGACCCGGGCCAGCAGATCACGATCGCCACCCTCGGCCACGAAACCCATGCGCTCCAGGCCCGCGAGCACCTGGTCGTCGCTGCGAGTGATCGCCCCGAGCACCACCATACGCATGCCGTCCGCGAGCTCGGGCGTGACCTCCTCGACGGCGCCGTAGTCCAAGATCACCAACGTCGGCCCGGAACGCACCAGAAAATTTCCCGGGTGTGGGTCTGCATGAAACACCCCGTGCTCCAGCAACATCGCGAAGTAACACTCAGTGAGCAGCTTGCCGACCTCCTCGGTGTCGACACCCAGCGCCTTCAGCGCGACAAAATCCGTGATCTTCGCTCCCTCCTCGAAGGTCATCGTCAGCACACCGGCACTCGTGAGCTCGTCGACCAGCGTTGGGACCACCACGTTGCTCTTCCCCGCGAAGATGCTCCGCATGCGCTCCATGTTCTTGCGTTCGTTCGCGTAGTCGGTCTCGCGAGCCAGCATGGCGGACAGCTGGTCGAGCACGCGTTCGAAACGTGTGATGGGGAATAATCGGCGCACGACAGGCATGATCGAGCGCAGCACGCCGAGGTCGCGGCGGATTAGCGTTTCGATGCCGGGATACAGCACCTTCACCGCAACCGCAGTCCCGTCCTTGGTGACGGCGCGATGAACCTGCGCCAGCGAGACTGCGGCCTGTGGTTCGCGATCGAACTTGGCGAAGCGCGACAGCGGGTCGTCGCCCAGGGCTTCGCGCAGGCGTTCTTCGATCTCGGGGAAGGGCTGAGCCGGGACCTTGTCCTGCAGCTTCTCGAGGGCCTCACCATAAGCGCGAGGCAGGAAGGTCCCGATCACACTCAACACCTGACCGACCTTGATGAACACACCGCGCAAGCGCATGAAGCCGTTGACCAGACGGCGAGCGTTGTTGACGTGCACTCGCTCGAGGCGCGCCTTCAAGCGCCGTGCTCCGAAGACACGGCTGAGAACCCATTGCACTCCGTAGGACGCGAAGATCGTCCAGAACATCAGCAGGGCACGTAGGGAGCGCAGCACCGGGATCCGAGCGTACAGCACGCTTTTGTGGTGGCCCCCGGACCCACCCGCCGGAGGGCCGCCCGCAGGCGAATTTCCCTAGAAGATCGCGGCGATCCGCGGATTGGGCGGTTTTCGAGTGGGTCCGAACTCGGGGCCCGCAGTCAAGAGGGTATTTCCATTCCAATTATTCTGAATAGACTCGGTCTCCGTGCCTAAGCCCGCGAAAAGACCGGGGCCCACCGACGGCGAGCTTTACCGTCGCGCACTGGCCGTCGGGCTGGTCGGCGTGGCGGGCGTCGCGCTGGTGACCGGACTCACGGCCGGACCCGCCCATCGCGCCGGCGCGTTCTTCCGCCGCTTCGCCACACCGCCGGCCGTGGCGGCGCCCGCCGCCGTCGCCCCGACGCGACAGCACCTCGAAGCCGAGCCGCTCAGCGACGAGCTGCGCAGCAAGGGGTTCCACGAGTGTTACCCGCACGACCCCATCGGCCTTGGACCTTACACGCCGTTCAAGAACCTCAGCATGGGTCGCATCGCACTGCCCCAGAGCGGCGGCCACACCGTCGACATGGGTTACGACGTGATGATTCAGTTTCACGGTCACAGTCCCGTGAGCAAGACGTTCGTTCAAGTCTCGCAGGGCATGGCCTTCGTTGGTATCGACCGCGGACTGGGGAGCGGAGCGTACTCCGATGCGTTCGGCAAACCGGACGTATTCCAGGCGCTGCTGCGTTCCGTCGAAGCGGCGCTGCGCAAACACAGCGGAGACGAGCGAGCCCACATTCGCCATCTGGCGCTGTCAGCGTGGAGCGCCGGGTACGGCGCGGTGAACGAGATCCTCAAGTATGGCGACGAGCGCATCGACGCAGTGGTGCTCCTCGATGGGTTGCACGCGGCGTGGAACCCCGCGGCGCGTTCTCACGACGAGGGTGTCGCCTCGCTGCTCAGTCGTCCCTTGTCTCCGACGTTCCGGTTTGCCGCGCGAGCAGCGCGTGGAGAGAAGCTCTTCGTCTTCACGTATTCGGAGGTCACGCCCGAGACCTATCCGTCCACGCGTCAGACTGCGCAGCTGTTGTTGTCGGAGGTCGGGGTCGCAGAGAGCGCCGTTTCGCCGGGAAACGAGCGGTTTGGGCAGACGTCCACGGCGGACGAAAAGGGCTTCCACGTCTGGGGTTATCGCGGTGCGAACGAGCACGCCCACTGCAGCCACATCTCTCACATCGCGAGGGTGCTTCACCTGCTCGAGGACGAGTGGCAAACCCCTGCGATGGATCGCAGTGTCCCCTTCACGCCGGCGCCCGTGCTCGGTGGCGGCAGCTCGGATGAAAGCGCCAGCGAGCCGCCGCTGGTTGCGGCAGCCAATCCACTCACCGCTGCGCTCGCCCCCGAGGCACCACACCTCGAGCTCCTGCCGCGCCCCGCACCGGCGGCGGAACCGGTGAACCCCCGCGAGCCCGAGGTCCCGTCCGCGCCGGTGCCCGAGGTGGCACCGCTCGAGCGCCCGCCTCACGCGGAGTGATCACTCGCCAACCGCGTACAGCACACCCTCGCCCGTGCCGATGAACAAGCGCCCATCGCTGGCGAGTGCCGCGGGAGCGTAGATGGCGCCGTCGGCGTTGGCCCAATCACACTGCTGCTTCGCGGGGTGGGGGCGTTGTTCACCCACTCGCTTCGAGTCTCCCAGGAACAACTCCCACACGACCTTGCCGCTGCTTGCGCGCAGCGCGTAGACCGAGCCGTCGTAGCGCGGCAGGTAGACCAGGTCGCCGGCGGCGGCGGGCGAGGCCCACTGCGGAAAGAAACACAGCCCGATCTCGTCCCGGTAGGCGAGGCGGCCAGTCTTGGCATCGATGCCCGCGACGTCGCCCGAATACGGCTCGCCGTACACCAACTTGCCAGCCACCAGGGCAGGAGTGGAGCGCACGTTGCCCCACTCGCCTGGACCTTTTGCCTTCCACTTCACTCTGCCCGTGCGCTTGTCGAGGGCGATCAGCGCGGGCAGGTCCTTGTAGTACGTGTCGCGGCTGAAGCTCACGTAGAGCGCGTCTTTGCCCACCACCGGCGCCGAGTACACTTCAATCGCCTCGTCGGGACCCTGGTTGTTCCAGGCCGCGCGCTTCACCTGTTTGCGCCAGGTCTGAGCGCCCGCGAGGGTCAGCGACGCTACCTCTCCGCCTTGCGACGCTACGTAGATCTGCTGGCCATCACTCGATGCACCGCCGCGGATCGCGCCGGTCAGCTGTAGCTTCCACAGCTCCTTGCCGTCCTTCGTGGCGAACGCGCGCACATACCCGCTTGCATCACCAACGACGACGCGGTCCCCGATGACCAGCGGATGTGTGTACATCTTGCCCTCGCCTTTGGCCTTCCAGGCGACCTTGCCAGTCGTCACATCGAGCGCGTACAGGTGTTCATCATCCGATGTCGCAAACACCTGGGTCTTGGTCGCCGCGACTCCGTTGGCGTCCGCTGCGAAATGAGTGAACCAGGCGCGTTTGCCGCTGCTCGCGTCGTAGGCAGAAACACCGTCTTTTGAGTCGGGCTTGTTGTGTGCAGTGCCGGAGCTGGGCGCAACGACGAGCGACTTCCCGACGACGATCGGTGAGTTCAACCAGGAGAAGACACCGACGTTGGCCTTCCACAGCACCCGTGGATGTTTGAGCTCGGGCGCATTCGTTGCGCCAGTCCGCGCGTTGTCACCGTGAAACGTCGGCCAACCGTCCGCACCGGTGACCACGACGTTGGCCGGCGTCTCGGCGGTGGGGACCTCGGCCACGGGCGCAGCCGGTGGCACCTCGACGATGGTCGGTGCCGGCTTTGTCTCGGCGGGCTCCGACGGCGGGAGCTCGGCGCGCGCGCCTGGAGCGCTCGCGGGTGGCGTGGAACTCGTGCAGGCAGAGAGAGCAAGAGCCAACCCGAGCCGGACGTTGCGCATGGGCGGACATCAGCGCCGCGCCGGGAGCCCGTCAAGAGTCCTGGCTTGTGCTTCGAGGCTCGACGACTATGATTGTGGTGTTCGCTTGGGGCCGCGCTGCGGTCTCTGCTCGAGGGAGGACTTGCGGCAGTAGTGTCTAGGAAAGACCGCGCAAGAACCATTTGTGGCAGTGGTGCGAGCGACGATCCGTCGACCGCCGCGGCGACGAGCGCCGCGCTGAACCAGGCCCGGCAGCAGCTCTCCGGTCGCGTGAACCTCGCGCTGTTCTTCGCGTCGCCGGCGCATCCCCTGTCCGATGTGCTCGCCGAGGCCAAGAAGCGCCTGCCGCGCGTCGACGTCGTGGCCTGCACGAGCGCAGGCGAGATCACGGAACGCGGACTGACCCACAGCGGAGTTGCAGCCATGCTCATCGGCTGGGGTGAGGCCGAGCACGAGGTCACGGGCCGCGGCGTTCCCCACGACGACATTGCGGCGCTCGGCGAGGCGTTGGGCGGGAAGTTCATGCGCCACACGCCCGAGCGCGACAAACATGCGGTCTGCATCTTGATGGGGGACGGGTTGTCCCCAGCGTTCGAGAAGCTGGTGCTGGAGGTGCGCAAGGCTCCGCGGCTGAAACACCCCATCGTGGGCGGTGGCGCAGGGGACGACGGCAAGTTCGTCGGCACGGCCGTGGGTGTGAACCACGAGGTGTTTCCTGGCGGAATGCTCTCGGTCCAGGTGACCTCACACAATGCCTGGGGAGTGGGCGTTGCCCACGGGCTGTCACCCGCCTCGCCGCGGTTCACCGTGACGCGAGCAGAGGGCAACGTCGTGATGGAGATCGACGAGCGGCCCGCGCTCGACATCTATCGCGAGTATGCCAAAGGTCGGGGTCTCGATTTCGAGTCGCTCGATCTGCCGCAGTTCCTCGTGGAAAATGAGCTGGGAGTGCTCTTGTTCGAGGACGTCGTGCGGGTGCGGGCGCCGCTCCGCGTCGAGGACAACGGCGCGCTGTTCGCCGCTGGCGAAGTTCCGGAGGGCTCCACCGTCTGCATCGTGCGCGGTGCCGAGGAGGACATCATTGACGCCGCGCGCGTGGCCGCCGAGGACGCCAAGGATGGGCTCGGTGGTGTGCAGGCCGCCGGCATCCTGGTCTTCAGCTGTGTCTGCCGTGGCATGGTGCTCGGCCCGCGCTACGCCGAGGAAATTCGCGCAATTCGCGCGGTCTTTCCCGACGTGCCGATTGCTGGTTTTTCCAGCTACGGTGAGGTCGCTCGCACCGAGAGCCGGCTCGACGGCTACCACAACAACACCATCGTGGTGGTTGCGATTCCGGAGTGAACGGCTCGCAGTCGTCGCCCGCGATTCAGGCGCCGAAGGGCAGCCGAGACAGATCGACGTTACCGCCGGAGATGACCACCCCGACCCGCGCCAGGCCGGGGCTCGACCGCAGTGCATCCGAGAGCGCCGCAGCAAGCGCGACCGCGCCGCTCGGCTCGACCACCAGCTTCATGCGCTCGAAGAGCAAGCGCATGGCTTGAACAATCTCGGGATCGGAGACGGTCAGAATGCGATCGACGTGGTCGCGCACGATCGGCCAGGTGAGCTGACCGAGCCCCGCGTGCAGCCCGTCGGCGATCGTGTTCGGATTGGTTTGGGGCAAGAGCTCCCCGGCGAGCTTGCTGCGTGCGGCGTCGTCGGCGCCAGCAGGCTCCGCGCCGATCACCGCGATGCTCGGGGCGAGTGCCTCGACCGCGATCGCGATGCCACTCATCAGGCCTCCGCCGCCGATGGGTGCAATGATGGCTTCGAGCTCCGGGGTTTGTTCGAGCAGCTCGAGCGCCACGGTGCCCTGTCCTGCGATGACGTCGGGGTGGTCGTAGGGCGGGATCAGCGTCGCGCCGGTTTCCTCGGCCACCTGGCGTGCGGTGCGCTCGCGGGACTCGAGGGTGCTTTCACAAGGGACCACGCGCCCACCGTATCCCTGCACGGCTTCGCGCTTCACGCGGCTGGCGCCGGTTGGCATCACGACGTGCGCCTTGATGCCGCGGATCTTTGCGGCCAGCGCCAGCGCCTGGGCATGATTTCCGCTCGAGTGCGTGACGACGCCCTTTTGAGCCAGTTCGTCGGGCAGCGAGAGCACGGCGTTCACCGCGCCGCGCAGCTTGAAGGCGCCGATCCGCTGGAGGTTCTCGCATTTGAAGAACAGCTTGCGCCCCGCCAGGCGGTCCAAGGTCTGACAACTGAAGATCGGCGTGCGGTGGACGTGCGGCGCGATCGTCTCGCGGGCGCGGCGAATGCTGTCGAGGGTTGCGGCGTACTCGGTCATTGGGGCGGAGCGTACTCGACTCGAGCGAAAGAAAAAGGGCATCCGAGTTCTTCCTCGGATGCCCTCGCGCGTGCACTGAGCCGCGAAGCTTGGCGCCGCGCGTCACGAGACGTCGTTGCCGGTCCCGTTCTGCAGCTTGGCGTTCGCGCCTGACGCCGTCTTGCCCTTGGGTGCCTTGCCGGCGCCGCGCTTGCCGTGGGCATTGTTCAGCATTCGGAGCACCTTTGCTTGCTCACTCGGCGTGAGGATGGAGCGCACCTCCGTAACCTGACGCGCCTGGATCTCCGTGAGCTTCGCCTTCTGCGCTTCGATGGCGTCGATGCTGACCTTGTAAGCGGCCTGGTCCTTGCTGTCGGATTGGCTCAGCGCACGCAGTGCCTCACGTTGTTTCTTCACTTCGGCGTGAACCGGCTGGCGCTCGGTGCGGTACTTCTTCATCACCTCGATGACCCGCTTCGCTCGCGCCTCGTCGATACCCTGTTTCTTCATGGCTGCGAGCACGCGGGCTTCGCGCTTGGCGGTGTCGGCCTTGCCTTGGCCCTGTTTGCCTTTGCGCGCTTTGCCGGCCTTGCCGGCCTTGCCGGCCTTACCGGCCTTGGCGACCTTGGCGGCTGCGGGCGGCTTTGCTGGGCGTGCTTCGGCCATGGCCGGTGCGGCAAGGAGGCTGAGGGCGAGGGCGGCGGCGAGGACTTTTAGGGGACGCATGTTTCGATTTTCTCCTGTTCGACCCGTGGTGTTTCGAGGTCTCGGAGGGCAGATGCCGGTGCCCAGCTCCCCGTTAATCCACCGGACGTCGCTGGTGGATTTTTCATCGGCTACAGTGGCAGCGGATGAGCGCCGAGGCCGACACCAAACGCGAAAAGCTGAAGGTCTTCGATCAGGGTTTCACACAGGCGGTCCCGCACAACCGCGCGCTCGGTCTGCGCTTCATCGATTTTGCAGACGGTGAGGCGACCATCCTCTTGCCGTTCGCTGAGCACCTCGTGGGCAATCCGGAGACCGGTGTCTTGCATGGCGGCGCGGTGACGTCGCTGCTCGATGCAACCTGCGGCGCAGCGGTGTTCATGCGGCTCAAACAACCGATGCCGATCGCGACGCTCGATCTTCGCATCGACTATCTGCGGCGGGGTGAGCCTCGTCGCGACGTGATCTGCAAAGCCAACTGTTTCAAGGTGACCCACCACATCGCCTTCGTGCGCGGCCTCGCCTATCACGACTCCGAAGACGATCCGATCGCTGCGGCTGCAGGCAGCTTCATGATCCAAGGTCGCGGGCGACCCATCGTCGGCGGAGGCGAAAGATGAGTGAGTTGGTCCGGCTCATCAATCAGGCCAAGGCGACCGGCGACTTTGGTCCGTTGTTCGCGGCCATCCCCTACGCACGCTGGCTGGGCATCGACGCCGAGATCATCGAGGGTGAGCTGATCGGCAAGCTCCGCTTCACCGAGCCGCTGATCGGCAACCCGGTTTTGCCTGCGCTCCATGGCGGGACCATCGGCGCGCTCCTGGAGTCGACGGCCATCTTCCGTTTGTTTTGGGAGGCCGAGACGGTGGTCATCCCGAAGACCATCAACCTCACGGTCGCCTACTTGCGCTCAGGCAAGCCGGTCGACACCTACGCTCGAGCGCACATGACCAAGCACGGCCGCCGCGTGGCGAGCGTCTGGGTCGAGGCCTGGCAAGAGGACCGCGCGCGGCCCATCGCTGCTGGGACCGTCAACCTGCTGATCGAACCGCTGGAAAAATAGCGCTCGCGGGCCCTGATGGTGCCGTTCCAGACAAGTGATGCACGCTGGCTTGGGCCTCACGGATCCCACATCAGACCGAGGCGCAGCCCACCGCGCAGGAACTCCGCCGACGCGCGGCCACCACTCTCGAAGTAGTGCTCGTAGGCGACAGCGACGCCGGCCCAGGGCAGAAAGCCTCGGGTCTTCAGCGCGGCGACGCCGATTGCGCTGCCGAAGCGCACGCCGTAGCTGAAGTCCTGATCGTCGGCTTGAAACAGCGCGACCGGTGCTACCTCCGCGTCGTAGTGCCACGATACGCTGCGGAAGCGCACGACGACCGGGAGCGCGGGGAAGTAGTTGATGGCGAGCTGAGTGGGCTGCACGTTCGGACGGATCATCGCGCCGCCGCCGAACTCGATGCCGCCCAGCAAGGTCACGTCGCCGTCGAAGCCCCAGCCCGGTAAGAGCCGCCCGGTTCCTCCGCCGCCGATGGTCCACGCCCCTTCGGTCTTGCGAAGTTGCAGCATGCCGCCGGTCTCGAAGCTGAGGCTGAACCGATTCCGATCCGTCTGGCGACCGTGAAACTCCGGCTCGATGTCCACGTAGAACGGACAGTCCGCTGGCGCGGCGTCGATGGCATGTTTCAGCGCGCCCAGCTGTCGCTCGACGAACAGTGCTTCTTTCACCTTTCGATTCAGCTTGCGCCCAGCTTCTTCGAACAAGGTGCGTGCGTCGCCCTCCGTGTGTGCGCGCCGTTCGAGGGCGTTGCGCGCTTCGATGCGTGCGAGCGGATCTGCGCGGCACACCGACTGGAGCAGCGCGGGCAGTACCTCGTCGTAGGCTTGGCGGTCGACGAACCAGCCGAGGCTCTGCTCCACGGCTACGATGCGCTCCACGTCCGCCAGAAGACCGAGTGTGTCCTCGCGCAGCGGCTCGGCGCGGGCGGCCGAAACATGGCCCAGCACGGCCAGCGCCACGAGCACGCGCCGAAGGGCGCTCCCGGTCAGCAGTCGGTACACGCCGCGTCGCAGTCGCGCAGAAACGTCCAATTTCTCCCTCGAAGCGGCCTCTTCGGAGCCGTCGGGTGCAGCCTACCATCTGACCGGACCGGGGCGTCAGCCGACGGAATTTCTTGCGCCTGCGGTCCTCCTGCGCGGGTTCGTTCAAGTTCTTCGCATCACGACCGTAGGTTTGGGCTATGGAAGGCCTGCCAGTCGGCCCCCTCCTCTCCGTGTTTCGCGTTGAGCCGATCCGTCGCTGGCCGCGCCCCGCGCGCGTGGAGCCTCTGATGCTAGTCGCCATCCCCAGAGAGGTGCGTCCCGGCGAACGCCGCGTCGCAGCTACACCCGAGTCCACGGCTCGGTTGAAGAAGCTTGGTTTCGAGGTTGCCGTCGAGAGCGGCGCGGGGGAGAAGGCGTCGTTTCTCGACGAAGACTACGAGAACGCCGGCGCGCGCATCGTCAAGGACGTCATCGAGCTGTGGTCGAGCGCAGACATCGTACTCAAGGTCCAGCCGCCGGAAGAGCACACGGAGCTCGGAAAGCACGAAGTCGAGCTGCTGCGCGAGAAACAGACGCTGGTGTGTTTCCTTTGGCCGGCCAAGAACAAGGAGCTGGTCGAGCGCCTTGCAGCCCGCAAGCTCACCGTGCTCGCAATGGATCAGGTGCCGCGGGTCACCCGGGCACAGAAGATGGACGCGCTCTCCGCGATGGCCAACATCGCCGGGTACCGCGCGGTGATCGAAGCGGCGAGCTTCTTCGGTCGCTTTTTCACCGGTCAGATGACCGCGGCAGGCAAGGTGCCGCCCGCCAAGGTCTTGGTCATTGGTGCGGGTGTCGCTGGTCTCGCGGCCATCGGGGCCGCGCGCGGGCTCGGCGCCATCGTGCGGGCGTTCGACACACGGCCGACCGTCAAGGAACAAGTCAAGAGCATGGGCGCGGACTTCCTCGAGGTGTCACTCGAGGAAGACGGAACCGGTGAGGGTGGCTACGCGAAGCAGATGAGCCCCGAGTTCATCAAGGCCGAGATGGCGCTCTTCGCCGCGCAAGCCAAGGATGTCGACATCATCGTCACGACGGCGCTCGTGCCCGGAAAACCGGCGCCCGTGCTGATCACCAAGGCGATGGTGGAGAGCATGCGGCAGGGCTCGGTGATCGTGGATCTCGCCGCGGAGTCTGGTGGCAACTGCGCCGTGACCCACCCCGGTGAGGTCTCGGTGCATCACGGTGTCACGGTCATCGGTTACGTCGACTTGCCGAGCCGCCTCGCACCGACCGCGAGCCAGCTGTACGGCACCAACCTGACGCATCTGCTGGCCGACATGGGCGGAGCCAAGAGCTGGCACGTCGACCTGGACGACGAGGTCATCCGCGGTGCGCTCGTCTTGCTCGACGGAGAGCTGATGTGGCCGCCGCCGAAGAAGCCGGAGCCCGAGCTCAAATCCCGGCCCAAGGCTCCGCCGAGCACGATTCCTCCGCCAGAGGCCAAGAAGCTGGAGGCGCAGAAGGCGCCGCCGCAGCCAAAGAAGTCAGGCCTGGGTACCGCCATCACACTGGTGGCCATCGCGGCGGGGCTGGTCGCGCTCGGTCTCTTCGCGCCGGCCAGCTTCTTGACCCACTTCACGGTGTTCGTGCTGGCGTGTTTCATCGGTTGGCAGGTCGTGTGGAACGTCACGCCGGCCTTGCACACACCGCTCATGAGCGTCACCAACGCCATCAGCGGCATCATTCTCATCGGCGGCATGTTGCAGGTGTCGGGGCCCGTTGCGGCGCCGGTCACTCTGCTCGGGGCGGTCGCCGTGCTGATTGCCACCATCAACATCTCGGGAGGCTTTCTGGTCACGCAGCGCATGCTGCGCATGTTCCAGAAGTAGCGAGTCATGCCCCAAAGCCTTCAAAATATCGCTTATCTGGTCGCTGGCGTGCTCTTCATCAAGAGCCTCGGCGGGCTCTCGAAGCAGGTGTCCGCGCGGCGCGGGAACCTGTTCGGCATCGTCGGTATGTTGATCGCGCTGGTCGCCACCGCGGCGAGTCCGACCGTCACCGGTTACGGCGTCCTGGCGGGCGCCATCGGAATCGGCGCGGTGATCGGGGCGATGCTCGCTGCACGCGTCGCAATGACGAACATGCCGCAGCTGGTTGCCGTCTTGCACAGCTTCGTCGGAGCCGCGGCGGTGCTGGTGGGCATAGCGAGCTTCCTCGCGCCGCCGGCCGATCTCAGCGGGGCCGAGGCCGTCATCCACGAGGTCGAGGTGTTCCTCGGCGTCTTCATCGGCGCCATCACCTTCACCGGTTCCGTCGTTGCGTACCTCAAGCTGCAGGGGCTCATTCGCACCAAGCCGCTGCTCCTGCCCGGCCGCCATCTGGCGAATCTGGCCATGGTGGGTGTTTGTGCCTGGCTCTGCGCCCAGTTCTTGTCGGCGCCCGAGCACGGGGGTCTGCAGCCGCTGCTGATCATGACGGCCATCGCGGGTGTGCTCGGTGTGCACCTGGTGATGGCCATCGGCGGCGCGGACATGCCGGTCGTGGTGTCGATGCTCAACAGTTATTCCGGCTGGGCCGCCTCGGCCGCGGGGTTCATGTTGGCGAACGACCTGCTCATCATCACCGGCGCGCTGGTGGGTTCGAGCGGCGCGATCCTCAGCTACATCATGTGCAAGGCCATGAACCGCTCGATCGTCAGCGTCATCTTCGGCGGTTTCGGCGCCGACGAGGGTGCGATTCCGGCCAAGGCTTCGGGCGAAGCTCAGGGCGAGGTCGTCAGCATTGCGGCGAACGAGACCGCGGAGCTGTTGGCGAAGGCCAAGAGTGTGGTGGTCGTACCCGGTTACGGCATGGCGGTGGCGCAGGCGCAATATCCTCTGTGGGAGGTGGCGAAGCTGTTGGGGGAGCGCGGCGTGAAGGTCCGCTTCGCCATTCACCCGGTCGCCGGGCGTTTGCCGGGACACATGAACGTGCTCCTGGCGGAGGCCAAGGTGCCCTACGACGTCGTGCTCGAGATGGACGATATCAACGAGGATTTCCCCGGGACCGACGTGGTGATCGTGATCGGGGCCAACGACATCGTGAACCCCGGCGCGCTCGACGACACGTCGAGCCCCATCTACGGCATGCCGGTGCTCGAGGTCTGGAAGGCCAAGACCTGTGTGGTGATGAAGCGCAGCATGGCGAGCGGCTACGCCGGCGTTGAAAACCCGCTGTTCTTCAAGGAAAACACCCGCATGTTGTTCGGCGACGCCAAGAAGACCATCGACGCAATCCTGGGCGAT
>JADJKB010000022.1:975000-1022482 GCA_016706225.1 Myxococcales bacterium | reverse complement strand
CGATGCCTTCGGGCGTTGGGCACTCACGAGTTTCCACGGGCCTCCACGCGAGCCAGGCCGGATTCGTAGTCCCGATGCCTTCGGGCGTTGGGCACCGATATTGCGGGTCATCGCCATGCGCCGCGCACCAGCGGATTCGTAGTCCGATGCCTTCGGGCGTTGGGCACAACCTTGGTCCGAGTACCGGCAGAGGTCCGCAAATCTACGATTCGATCAGTCCAACCGATGCCTTCGGGGCGTTGGGCGGCCCTCGACCGTCGATTTTTCGACGGCGCGGCGATCCGTCGGATTCGTAGTCCGATGCCTTCGGGCGTTGGGCACGCCTGCTCGGCTCAGCCTGTGATGCAGCCGACATCGGATTCGTAGTCCGATGCCTTCGGGCGTTGGGCACACTCAGTCAGCATTACGCCAACCACTGCTTTCCCGCGGATTCGTAGTCCGATGCCTTCGGGCGTTGGGCACAGCTTCCACCGAACGCTCATCTTCCGCGGGGACCGCGGATTCGTAGTCCGATGCCTTCGGGCGTTGGGCACCAAGGAAGCAGCGAAGAGCGACGCGCAGCGACACCGGATTCGTAGTCCGATGCCTTCGGGCGTTGGGCACCACGACACGCAACGGAAGAACGGCAAGCAGGTGCAACGGATTCGTAGTCCGATGCCTTCGGGCGTTGGGCACCGGCCCGCTTCAGTTGGTGGGACGACGTGGCCCCCGACGGATTCGTAGTCCGATGCCTTCGGGCGTTGGGCACCTGGCGTGAGCGCAACCAGTTGCAGGCCCTCGTGCTCCGGATTCGTAGTCCGATGCCTTCGGGCGTTGGGCCCACCTGCCAGATGACAGTGCAGCGCTCCGCGAGGCTCGGATTCGTAGTCCGATGCCTTCGGGCGTTGGGCACAGGATCGGTCCGCCCGCCTCGCTGAGCACGCGACACGGATTCGTAGTCCGATGCCTTCGGGCGTTGGGCACGTCAGGAACAAAACCACGGCGGCGAGGCACGCCTCCGGATTCGTAGTCCGATGCCTTCGGGCGTTGGGCACTCGAATCGGACCGCGGAGTGCTGGGCGCTTCCGTCGGATTCGTAGTCCGATGCCTTCGGGCGTTGGGCACTAGTCGGCGGCGCATTCCCCGCACAACCCACCAGACGGATTCGTAGTCCGATGCCTTCGGGCGTTGGGCACCGCTCCGCACCGTCGCCGGCGATCGCGATTGCGGTCGGATTCGTAGTCCGATGCCTTCGGGCGTTGGGCACCCGACCATTCAGGATGCTGGCCAACGTACTGAGGCGAGTTCGTGATCCGATGCCTTCGGGCGTTGGGCACATGTCGAGAGAGCGGCGTCACGCGCCCGCTGCGAGTCGGATTCGTAGTCCGATGCCTTCGGGCGTTGGGCACCGCACGTTGCGGGGCTCCGGGCAGTTGCAGCGCGCTCCGGATTCGTAGTCCGATGCCTTCGGGCGTTGGGCACCCGACGAGCACGGCGGAGGTCGCTACGTCGACGACGGATTCGTAGTCCGATGCCTTCGGGCGTTGGGCACCAGAACGCGAAGCGGCTCGGCGAACGTGACCCCCGGCGGATTCGTAGTCCGATGCCTTCGGGCGTTGGGCACACCGGCGGCGGGTCTCTGGTTTCCGCCGGGGGTGCGGATTCGTAGTCCGATGCCTTCGGGCGTTGGGCACTCGTTCACCGTCTCGCTGTGATAGGCCCGATTCGCGGATTCGTAGTCCGATGCCTTCGGGCGTTGGGCACGCGGTTTCGAGGGACGCGGATTCCCCGAAGTCCAACGGATTCGTAGTCCGATGCCTTCGGGCGTTGGGTACCTCGGTGGCTGCAACGCCTACAACGAAGCGACACAATAGGACACGCCCTGGCCAACGCCTCTCGGGAGCGGGCCGACGGCCGGGGCTCCGTCGCGCTGCAACCGCGCGTCGCCCGCTGCGGGTCAGGGCGGCGGCAGCGGCAGGGTCGGCTGCGACATCACGAGAGAATGAGTCGTCTGGGCTCGGGCCTATGTGCGCCTCTACCCGGCGCCGCGCGGGCGCGCTAAACACGCGCGGCCATGGATTTCATCTTCACGATGCAGGGGGTCACGAAGGTCCACCCCCCGGACAAGAAGGTCCTCGAGGACATCACGCTGGCGTTCCTGCCCGGCGCCAAGATCGGTGTCATCGGCGCGAACGGTTCGGGCAAGAGCTCGCTCCTGCGCATCATGGCCGGCGTCGACAAGGACATCTACGGCGAGGCCAAACCGCATCCGGCCATCAAGGTTGGTTATTTCTCTCAAGAGCCGGAGCTGGGTGACGCCAAGACCGTGCGCGAGGCCGTCGAGGAGGGTGTGCAAGAGGTTCGCTCGCTGATCACCCAGTTCGAAGAGCTGAGCATGAAGCTCGGCGAGCCGATGAGCGACGACGAGATGAACAAGCTGCTCGAGAAGCAGGGTGCGCTGCAAGACCGCATCGACGCGCTCGACGCCTGGAACATCGATCAGCACGTGGACGTGGCGATGGAGGCGCTGGAGCTGCCGCCGCCGGACGCAGAAATTCAACATCTGTCGGGTGGCGAGAAGCGGCGTGTGGCCCTTTGCCGGGTGCTGCTCAGCGCGCCCGACATGCTCTTGCTCGACGAGCCCACCAACCATCTGGACGCGTCCAGCGTGGCGTGGCTGGAGCGTTTCTTGAAAGAGTTCCAGGGCACGGTCGTGGCGGTGACCCACGACCGTTATTTCCTGGACGACGTGGCCGAGTGGATCTTGGAGCTCGACCGCGGGCGCGGATACCCATTCAAAGGCAACTACTCGGGCTGGCTGGAGCAGAAGGGCGCGCGCCTGGCGCAAGAAGAGAAGGGTGAGAGCTCGCGGCAACGCAAGCTGAAGCAGGAGCTGGACTGGGTGCGAGCGTCACCCCGGGCGCGGCAGGCCAAGAGCAAAGCTCGCCTCTCCGCCTACGAAGAGCTCATGACCAAGAGCAACAAGGGACCGGTCGATCCCGCGGAAATCAGCATTCCGCCGGGGCCGCGCCTGGGCGAGGTGGTGATCGAAGCAGACCATCTGGTCAAGGGCTTCGGCGACAAACTGCTGATCGACGATCTGGAGTTTCGCCTGCCGAGGAGCGGCATCGTGGGGGTGATCGGCCCGAACGGTGCGGGCAAGACCACCCTCTTCCGCATGCTCGTTGGGCAAGAGACGCCGGACTCGGGTGCGCTCAAGGTGGGCGAGACCGTGAAGATTGCCTACGTCGATCAGAGCCGCGAGTCCCTGGCCGGGGACAACAGCGTGTGGCAGGAGATCAGCAAAGGTGAAGACAAGATCGAGCTGGGCAAGCGCGAGGTCGCGTCCCGCGCTTACTGTTCGTGGTTCGGCTTCAAGGGCAGCGATCAGCAGAAGCGCGTCGGCAGCCTCTCCGGCGGTGAGCGCAACCGAGTGCACCTGGCCAAGCTGCTGCGTGAGGGCGGGAATCTGCTGCTGCTCGACGAACCGACCAACGATCTCGACGTCGACACCCTGCGCGCCCTGGAAGAGGCCTTGCTCGAGTTCCCCGGCTGCGCCGTCGTCATCAGCCACGATCGCTGGTTCCTCGATCGCATCGCGACCCACATCCTGGCCTTCGAGGGCGACAGCCACGTCGAGTGGTTCGAGGGTAACTACCAGGCGTACGAGGTGGACCGGAAGCGACGCCTGGGTGTGGACGCGGACCAGCCGCATCGCATCAAGTACAAGAAGCTGCGCGGCTGAGGCGTCTCAGCGCGACTTCAGGTTCTCCGCCAGGAATTTCCGGACCTCGACGAAGGCGGCCTCGGCGCTCTTCTGGTCGTAGCGCGAGTTCGACGGATTCGCGAAGGCGTGCTCGGACCGAGCACCCCCGTGAGTCCATTCGGGTTGGGGGTTGTCGAGGCGCTGGGGGCGGGCGCGGAGGAGGCCTGAGGTGCGGGCGACGGATTGGGCGCCGGAGGCGCGGGAGGGTTCTTCGAGCTGGCTGCGGTGATGGCCAAGCTGAAGAGCGCGATGCTGATTTTGCGCGTGGCTTGGCTGTAACAGAACTCCCGACCGGCGTCGCGAGGTCACCATCGTCGACCCATCGATGCTAGGTTGGTAAGGATGCGCTGGGCCTACGCTGTTGTGTTGCTCTCGACCTGCGGTTGCTCTGGGGAGGCATTCACCGACGCCGGCGCCAGCGGCGCGAGTGGTGCGCCAGGCAGCGGTGGGGTGGCGAGCGGCGGTGTATCGGGCGCCTCGGGGCAGAGCGGGGCGGGCGCGGGTGGCAGCGGAGCCTTGTCGAGCGGTGGCGGTGCAGGTGGTTCACTGCCCAGCGGCGGCGCGGGCGGTGTAGGCGGCGTTGGCGGTGGCAAAGGCGGAAGCGGAGGCAGCGGCGGCGGCGCGGGCGGAGGCGGCACCTGTCTCGGCATTCCGACGGGTGCGACGTTCCCCTTCCGCCCGTTGCTGGACAACTTCGACCGGCCCGACACCCAGGCGATTGGTGGCGCGTGGGTGGGCAATACCGCCCACTTCGCCATCAAGGGCAATCAGCTGCTTCACATGAAACCCGGCCAGGACAGCGAGATCCTGTTCGCTGAATCGGCCTGTCCCTGGCAAGAGGTGTTCGTGACCCTGATGACCGTCGACAACACCGCCAGCAGCATTGGGCTCCAGCTGGCGTCCCAGGGACCGATCAACTGTGAGCAGGTGGAGGTCGACTACGTCCCTGCAAAACCCATGGTCCACGTCACCACCTGCAGTGCAGGCACCTGGCTGGAGCAGGGCGCAGAGATCCCGCTGACCGCCAAGCTCGCGAACGGAACGAAGTTTGGCGCCCGGCTCTACGCGAATGGGACGGTCGAGGTGTTCGTGAACGACAAGATCCTGGACACGCGCAAGATCGCCGGTTGGCCGCATGTGGGCAAGCCGGGCAAGATCGGGCTTGCGGTCTGGAATGGCAACGGCACCGCCAAGTTCGACGACTTCGGCGGGGGTTGAGCGCTACGGACTCTCGGCTGCCGCCCGCGCTTTGGGCTCGCGGGCAGCACGCTCAGGGTTTCACGACCCAGGACAGCTCCGTGACGAACGAGCTGCCACACTCGCGGACGCGCGTCGGCGCGTCGGCTTGTGAACCATCGGCGAGCACCACCTCGATGTGGCTGCAGCCCTGGGTCTCACCCCAGAGGTACGCGACCTTCGTGCCGTCGGGTGACCAGACGGGGCTCGTGCCGTTGCGAGTTGCGACCTTGAGCACGTCGCTGCCGTCGAGCTTCATGCTGTAGAGGGCGCTCTTTTGCAGCGAGTCCGCGAACAGAAGCCGGGTGCCGTCCGGTGACAGCACGGCGCCTGAAGCATCCGCGCGCACGGTCTCCGGCGCTCCGCCCGGCAGAGTCTTTTTCACGATGCTGCGCTGCTGCTTGCCGCCCGCGATCTTGATCAGCGTGTAGTGGAGCGTGCCCTCGTCCGCGCTCAGCTGCGGGTGAAGCTCGAGGGTGGTGGCAGTATCGTCTTCGCCCAGGCCCAGCCACTCGAAAGCCCCCGTGAGCGCCAGGCGGCCGACGCGATAGGTCTTGTTGCCTCCCGCCGCAGTGAAATCTCGTCGCCGGCAGATCACCAACGAGTCGTTCTTCTGATTGAAATCGTGGCACTCGTCGTTGATGTTGCCCCACGCCAGCACCGACGCGCTCTGTTGCCCCACGTCGTAGAGCCACGTGTGTTGAATGGCGTCGCCGATGTTGATCCCGTAGTGCTCGTTCTGGAGCGGGTCACCGCAGGCGAAGGCGATCTTCGAGACGTCGTGCGCGACGCCCATCGACCACACGCGGTAGGCCTCGAACAGCTTGGTCTCGCCGCTGCCGTCCGGCTTGATGGAGAAGACGGCGTTCGGCTGCGGGTTCCAGTCGTTGAACAACAGCTGCTCGCCGGTCGGCACGGGGTTCACCGCCTTGAACGAGATGTCCGCCGCTTCTGGCTTCGCGACGTTGCCATCCCCGAATGGTGCGTCGGAGGCGGCGTCTCCTGCGCTGCCGCCCACGCTTGCGTCGCCGGCCGTGCCGCCACCGCCGATTCCGCCGATTCCGCCGCTGGCGCCGGCGCCCGCAGCGCCGCCACTGGTTGCGCCGCCGCCCCCACCTTCACTGCCGCATGCGAGGGGGGTCACCGCGCCGAGCACCCACAGCGCGCCCAACAGGATCTGGAGCTTCATGGCGGCGCAGCCAAGCACGCCGGCGAAGCTCCAGCAAATCTCGCCGAGCGAGGCTCGCGGTGGGGCGAAGAACGCGCGGTCCGTGCGCCTCCACGAGCCGCCCTCGGGGCCGGCGGTCGCCGGCGGCTTCGACGCTCACCCGGCGCGATCCGTGGTGAGCACGAGCTTGCCGACCGTCGTGCCGGACTCCAACAACTGATGTGCCTTCCGGACCTCTTCGAACGCGAAAGTCTGCACGGCGTGTGGGCGGAGTTTCCCCTCGTTCAGCCACGCGAGCAGCGCACGCATACCCTCTTCGAGCACCGAGGCTTCGTCGAACAGGTACGACAGGTTGAACGCCATGACGCTGCGATTCTGCTCGGTCATCGCGAGCGGGTTGAAGCGCGGGGTCCGCAGCCAATCGACCGCGAGCTTGCCGTAGTTCGGCTTGCCGCCGGACTTCGGCATCATGGTGTGAAAGCCGTAGATCACCAGTCGCCCCGCCGCCTTCAAGTGTTCGTAGCTCTGGCCGAGGGTCTCTACTCCGTTTGCGTCGAGCACGACGTCGTATCCATCCGGAGCGTAACGCTCGGCGAGCGCCCATAGATCAGCCGTGCTCTTGTCGATCACGAATTTGGCGCCGTGGGAGCGCGCGGAGTCGACCTTGTGTGCACTACCGACGACCCCGACGACCTCGGCGCCGTGCAGGCAGGCGATCTGCGTCAGCGCCCCGCCGACGCCGCCGGCCGCGGAGTGAACCAGGAGCTTCATGCCCGGCCGCAGGCGACATAGCTCGACCAGGGCGAAGTACGCGGTCAAGAACACTCCCGGGAAACCTGCCGCGTGATTCAGATCGACCCCGCTCGGCATCGGAAAGACCTGATGCTCGGGCGCCACGACCTCGGTCGCGTAGGCGTTGAAACGTGTGACGCCGAAGACCTCGCTGCCGGGCGCCGGCGCCTTCGCCCCGATGCCCAGCGCCTTCACCACACCGGCGAACTCGAAGCCGGGGGTGATGGGCCAGCCGACGTACTTCTTGGCCGAAGAATACAGCCCCATGCGCACGATGCAGTCGGCGTAGTTCACGCCGATGGCGCGCACGTCGACCAGGACCTCGCCCGGACCGGGCTCGAGCGGCGCGTGCTCTTCGATCACCAGCCGGTCGTAAGAGCCCGCCCGGTGCACGACCACCTTCTTCATGCCTCACTCCATACTCCTTTGAGCATTCGGCGTGGACTCTTTGGGTTAGCGTACGGCGCAGCATGGTGCTCTTTGCACTCGGCCTGGGGGTCGTGCTCGGGTTCCTGGGTTCGATCCCGGCGGCGGGTCCGCTGCTCTTGCTCGTGATCGCCAGCGGGCTCGAGGGACGAAGGCGGAGCGCGCTCTCGCTGGCGAGCGGTGGTGCCCTGGCCGAGAGCATCTACGTGGCGCTCGCGTTCTGGGGTTTTGCTGCCGTGCTGGACGCGCACCCCCACATCGTCGTCACGCTGCGAGTGGCCAGCGTCGTGCTGCTGACCGTGCTGGGTCTCTGGTTGGTCTTCAAACGTCGAACGGCGGGCGCAGGACCGGACGCCGCGCCGGTCGCAGGGAATTTCGCGACCGGGTTCATGTTGGTCGCGCTCAATCCCGCGTTCCTCGCCACGTGGAGCGCCGTTGCGGCGGTGGCCTACGGCAATGCGTGGCTGAGCGCTGACGCCCGTCGCGTGCCCTGGCTCGCGCTCGGCAGCTTTGCCGGCATCGTGCTCTGGTTCTTGCTGGTGGCGACCCTGGCCCATCGCCACCGCGAGCGTTTCCGCGCCGAGGTCTTGGAAAAGATGGTGCGCGGGTTGGGCGTCGCGATCTTGGCGATCGCGGCCTGGCTCTCGTTCTCACTGCTTCGCTAGCGCGGGATGGCGAGCAGCGCGGGCGCGCTCGCCGCGGTCTTGCGCACGGCCAGAACGGTCATGCTGCTGGCCGAGCTGGGAGCGTGCAGCACCTCGATGCTGCCCAGCTGAAGCGCGAGAGGTGGTTTCGAGCCGTCGAGCTCGGCGCGCCACAGCGTGCTCTGACTGCTCCAGCGCACGACCCACTCGGCGACACCCGCGTGGGCAGTCGGTCGCACTGCCTGTTCTGATTGCACACTCGCAATTTCGATGCCCGGTGCCATCAGTGTCGTGATGGGCACCGCTCGAATCGTGTACTCCTGCAGCTTCGGCACCGGGTGCACAGTCACCCACTCCAGGTACGCGAGGCTGCCGCTCGAGCCCAGCATCGGGAACGCCTGCTTGCCGGCGACCTTGCGCACCGACACGTCCAGGGTCTTGCGATCGACGACGATGATGTTGGCCAGCGTCGTGCCGTCCCCAGCGTAGGTTCCGCTGGGATCTTCCGAGAAGTCGCTGATCGCCACGTGTGTCATGGAGACGTCCGCGAAGCGCTGCTGCCCCTTGCCTCCGGCGACGAGCGTGACGGCCTTGGTCGACGTCGAATACAAGAACACCTCGGTGTCCCCGTCGCTCGCGCTGCTCGTCCAGCCGGTGAACACCACCGCGTCCGTCGTAGCGCGGGGTTCCCCCGCGTGATCGAACCCACCACTCAGCGTCGTGGTCGCCCCGCCGTTACGCACGCGCACCACACCCTTGCCCGACACGTCAGCTTCCCAGGTCAGCACGTCCCCCGCGAGGCTCGGGCGGCGCGGAGACTCAGCGGCGAGCGCGACTTCCGTCTCGCTGCCGCTCGCGAGGTCACGCAAGATCAGAGTCTTGTTCTTGGCGGATACGTAGGCCAGCTGGCATCCGTCGACGGAGTACGAAGGGAAACCGTCCAGATCGACGTCCGCGACCTCCACCCCTTGGGCCTTCGTCAGGCAGTCCGGCGCACCCGCACTGCCGCCGCTTCCGCCGGTGGTCGTGCCGGCGGCGCCGCCGCCGCTCCCCCCGCTCGAAGCTCCTCCGCTCGAAGCTCCTCCGCTCGAAGTTCCCCCTGCGCCTCCGGTCGTTGCGCCTCCGGTCGCGCTGGTTCCGCCGCTCGCGGTTCCTCCGCTGCCCACGACCTCGGCGTCGTCCGAGCCGCAAGCAAGCGCGAACGTCGCGAACATCGATAACACCAAGCGCTTCATGCAGAGCCTCCCGATGCCTTGGGCTCCCGCAGCCCCAAGCGCAGCATCTTCTTCTTGAGGCCGTGCCGAGTGAGGTGCAAGCGGGCGGCGGCACGCGTGATGTTTCCCTGCTCTGCCGAAAGCGCCTGAGCGACCTCCTCGCGCTCCCCGATGGAGCCCGCCGGGACGCGCGGTGAGGGGGTGGGCAGGCCCTTTGGGCGTGGTTCTCGCTTGAATGCCGCGCGAACCTCGCGCGCCAGGTGTTCGAGCTCGATGCGCGAAACGCCGCGCGCCGCGACTCGCTGCAGCTGGTGTTCGAGCTCGCGCACGTTGCCCGGCCACGGGTAGGCCAGGAGCGCCTGTTGCGCCTGCGGTGCCATGTCCCCGCGGTACCCCGCGGCCTCGAGCACCTGCTGGGTGATGGGCAAGATGTCCTCCCGGCGCTCTCTCAGCGCTGGCACACGAACCTCGAGCACGTTCAGCCGGTACAAGAGATCGCGACGGAAACCACCGCTCTCGACCTCTGCTTCGAGGTTTCGGTTGGTCGCGGTGACGATGCGCACGTCGAAGGGTCTCTCCTCGTCGCTGCCCACCGGTCGATAGCGTTTTTCTGCCAGCACCCGCAGCAGGGTTGCCTGTCGCATCAGCGGTAGCTCGCCGATCTCATCCAGAAACAGTGTGCCGCCCTCGGCTCGCGCAATGAGGCCTGCGCGGGCGCGATCGGCGCCTGTGAACGAACCGCGCGCGTGCCCGAACAGCTCGGCCTCGAACAGCGAGTCGGGCACAGCGCCGCAGTTGATCGCCACGAAGGGCGCCGCAGCACGCGGCCCGTGTTCGTGCAGCGCGCGCGCGAACAGCTCCTTGCCGACCCCCGTCTCGCCGGTGATGAGCACTGGGAGCTCGCTGTCCACCGCGGTATCGAGTCGGGCCAGGGCGCGCTCGATGCCCGGGCTGTCTCCGGCGATGGTCGGGAACGAGCGGCGTCGCCCGCGGCCGGGCAGCACGGTGCTCGGCTCGCGACTCGAGAGCGGCAACGAGCGAGGCGCAGCCGGAGCCGGAGCTTTGGCGCTGACACTCGAAGTCTCGTGTGGGCCTCGCGCGCCGTCGAGGGCGAGGCAGAGTGCGGCGCACACCGCCCAGCGCTCGATCAGCGAGCGATCCAGCTTCTCGAAGGCATTCGGCACAAAACGATGTTCGAGCACCAACAGCGCTCGGGAATGGTCGGGCCTCTGCGCCGATAGGGCGGTCAACCGCGAACCGCGTCCGCCGCGAGTTGCCACAGTGGGGTGATGCGCAATGCCCCCGGCGCGCAGCGCGCTCTCGATGAGCTCGCTGGGCACTCGGTCCATCACGTCGGAAATGGCGATGCCGTCCAGGTCGACACCGTCACCACGCCTGGCTACACCGGAATCGCCGAGCGCCAGCAAGAACACGCGCTCCGCGCCGCTCGTCTCCGCCACCCAGCGACACAGCGCGAGCGCTACCTCGCCCGCGTCGGTGCGGGTCGACGCAGTGGTCAAGAAGCTCCAGAGCTCCGCGTCCGTGGGCATGTTCGTTGCCGGAGCGTACTCGGAGCTTGCTACGGGTGCGAGTCTTCGCCGCGCTTCCGCCAGTACGGACAGAGCGCGCGCCTCGGGTTCGGCGAGCCCCGCCGTGCGCGCCGCGCGCGCCGCTCGGATCGCGTCTTTTGCTGCGAGCTTGCGCTCGGCGGGCAAGGTCGCGAGGTGTGCGCGGGCGCGCAGCGTGAGCGAACGCGAGTGAAGCAGCGCGTCCGTCGCGAGCAGCTCGGCCTCGACGCGGGCGACCTCGGACAGCGCGCGCTGCCCATCACCTTCGAGCAATGCAAGCTCCGCCCGTAGCAACGCAAGATCGGCGTGGACTGCTTTGGGTAGCCCTTCGCCCAGGTGCTCGGCTTCGGAGATGTGGCGCTCAGCTGCGCGCGCGTCACCACGCCGCACACCTACGTCGGCGAGCGCCGCCAGGCACCATCCGGCGCCGGAGATCTGACCGAGCGCTCGGCACGTCGCCAGACCCTCGACCAAGGCTTGCTCCGCTTGTTCGTAGCGGCCGAGCTGCCCGAAACACAGTCCCAGATTGAGCAGGCAGGCCCAGGTCCCGCCGCGATCACCCAGCGCCCGTTTGGCGGCGAGAGACTGTTCGAAGGCAAGGCGCGCCTCCTCCAGACGACCGCGATACAGCGCGACGACTCCGCGGTTGTGATCCAATCGGCACAGCTCCTCGGCGTCGTCGACTCCGCCGGCGGAGAGTGTGGTCGTCGCGCGGGAGAGCGCCACCTCTGCGCCTGCCCAGTCCGCGCGAAACAACGCCGCTGAAGCCACGGTCGACATCGCCAGTGCGAGCTGTCCGTGGTCCCCTCTCCGTTCTGCGAGCTCCACGGCTCGCTCCGCCAGCGTCCGCGCACCCTCCTGATCGCCAGCGCGCGCGCGCTGCTCCGCACGACGCCGAAGTGCGAGCACGCCCAGCTCGGGCTCGCGCGTCGCGGCTTCTTCCAGCCACTCGATGAGCTCAGGATGCAGGCCAGCGCTGCCGCCGCCGCGGGTTGCGCGATCGAGTGCCGACAGCACCTCCCACGTACGCAGCTTCTTGTCGGCTGCGAGCGCCAGGAGGGCGTCGGTCTCTTCCGAGCGCAGTCCCTCCCCACGAGCCGCGCGCGCGGCAGACATCAACAGCTGTTCGCGCCGAGCGGGTGGGTGTGGTGCACCCGCGAGCGCGAGGAGCTCTCGGGCATTCGGGCGGTGGTCGCCGTCGAGGACGGCGTTGGCGATGGCATCGACGACGTCGAAGCCTCCGAGTGCGTCGGCCAGCTCCGCCAGAATTTCGGGGTGCGCGAGCGAGTACGTGATCTCGCCGGCGCGCACGTCGCGCCGGGCGAGGGCGGCGCGGGAGAGCTCTGCACAAGCTCGTCGAGCTTCGTCCGCTCCCAGGACAAAGCTCAACAGTTGCTCTGGCGCGTGCCCGCCCAGGACTGCGATCGAGCCGAGCGCGCGTCGAGCCAGCGCGGACTGGGTATGAACGATCTCGAGGGCGGCGCCGCGAGACAGAGCCGCTTTGCCCAGCACCGCGGCCACGAAGCTCGGATTCCCCTTGCTCGAGCCGAGCAGCTCGGGAGCACGGGACACGTCCTCCCCCAGCTCACGACACAGGCTGTGCATGCCGTCCAGGTCGAGCGCGTCGAGCACGACTCTCGGCGCGTCGGGCGGCGCGCTCTGTGTCGCGGCGATCAACGACACGTCGTTGGGATCGCGCCGTCGGCAGCGGAACGCCTCGACGGCAGCGCGCACTTCGAGGGGCGCCTCCGCCAGTTGATCCAGCACCAACAAGAGTGAGCCCGCCGCGAAGGGTCGTGCCGATTCGGCTCCGCGCAGCCAAGCAATCAGCGCGCGGGTGAGCTCGGAGTCGGTGTGCGGGAAACGAAGCAAACGCGCGCTTCGCCCTGCCAAGAGCGCGCGCGTGAGCAGCTCGTCTAGGGTGTGGCTCTTGCCGATCCCCGCAGGCCCGACCAGGTAGTGGACCCCAGGGTCGAGCGCTGCAAGCTGCAGAAGCTCAGGCTCTCGTGGCGAGCGCTCCGACGCCGAGGCGCGGGTCGCCCGGGCCGCCCGGGGTTGGGCGACGACCAGGCTTTGACCGAGCATGCCGAGCGCTTCACGGGCGTCACCCGGGCGATCCGCAGGGTGGGCGGAACGCAGGCGATCGATCACGTCACCCAGACTCGGTGGCAACCAGGGCGCGAGCTGCCGCACCGGCTGCGTCGACTCGGGGGCACGCTGCGTCACCACGCTGAACGCGAGCGCACCGAGTGCGTAGAGATCGCTGCGCGGAGTTGGGCGTGCGCCGGCCAGGAGCTCCGGGGCGGCGTATCCGTGGGTGATCGCGACTGCGCTCTCTGCCGTGCGTGCGCGAGCGACTGCAGCGCCGAGGTCGAGCAGGGTGGCCCGACCGGTTGGTGGCACGCGCACATGTGCGGGCTTGAGATCACCGTGCAGAAAGCCACTCTCGTGCAAGAGCGCGAGGGTTCTCGTCACGTCCCCCAACAGGCGCCCGACTCGCTCGGTGCGGGCGCGGTCGCTCGATGCCGCGCTCACCCACTCGCGCGCGTCGAGCCCCTCGACGAAGTCCTCGACCAAGAACTGCGCGCCCGTCGTGGTGTCTCGCCCCAGATCGTGCGCGCGGACCAGCCCGGGGACGTGCAGACGGCTGAGCAGCGCGAACTCGCCAGCGAGCAGGTGTTCCTCGAACAGGCCAGGCTGCCAGAGCTTCGCCACCAGCGCGCGCGTCGGGGCCTCGCGGTCCGTCACCCGGAGCACGACGGCTTGTGCACCCCGGCCTAGCTCGGGTCCGGGGAGGTAACGGGGGTGCTCGAAGGGGCTCAATGGTCGGCCTTTTGCGGCAGGGTACGGTCCTTGTAAGCAGAGTGCGATCCAGACGCGCAACTAGCGGAAATCCCATGCAAGACAGCCAGCCCTGGACAAGAGTTACCGGTAACTTCGCTGCGGGTGTGGCGTTCCGTCCAGAGTTACCATCTGGGGTCGTGAAGCGGGCCGCGGCGCTCGGTGTGGGGCTGCTCGCGGCCAAGCTCGCGCTGGTCAGCCTGCGCGTGTTCGATGGCGGCGGACGCGGGCTGCTCGATGCGTGGTCGCCCCTCGCCTTCGTGTACCAGGACGTCGCGGTCGTGCTCGGGGTCGTCCTCATCGACCTTGCCCTGACGCGCGCTCGGTCGAGCGCCGCGGACTACGCCGCGTGGTCCCTCGTCTGGATGTTGATCGCCTACTCGGCGTTCAACGTGACGGTCGCGCGGGTGTTCTCGACACCGCTGACGGTCTCCATGCTGGGGGCCGCGGGCGGTGCGCTCAGCGATTCGATCTTCGCGCAGGTGACCCCTGGCAACCTCACGGCCATCGCCTTCGTGATGGGAGTCGCCGGTGTGGTTGCGCGTCGCGATGTGCGCGCTCTTGGTGGTCGACGTTTGGCGATGGCAGCTACCCTCGCCCTGAGCACGCTGTTCATGGGTCCCCGTGCCGCTGCGCGCGTCGACACCCTCGGCCTGCACCGAAACGCCGCGGTCGCTCTCGGATCGACCTACTTCGCACGGCTCTCACCGCCGCCGCAGGCAGCGCACGCGGTGAACCTGCCGGTCGAAGGCGACGCGCTCGATCTCGGTCACCTCGCGGGTGCGGCACGAGGCCGCAACGTGGTGTGGGTGATCCTGGAGTCGACGGCGGCCGAGTACCTGGGTGCGTACGGCGCCAAGCTCGACCCGACGCCGAACCTCACGCGGCTGAGCCAGAACGCCGTGGTGTTCGACGCGGCGTACAGCGCGTATCCGGAGAGCATCAAGGGGCTCTATTCGATGCTGTGTGCAACGAGCCCAGCCGCCCAGACCACGGCCCAGGACTACGTTGCCGCGCGCCTTCCCTGCGCTTCGGTGGCCGAGTCCTTTCGCGGTGCAGGCTACAAAACAGCCTTCTTCCACTCCGGGCGCTTCCGTTACCTGGGCATGCAGGGCATCGTCGACGAGCGTGGTTTCGATCAGCTGTTCGACGCCGAGAACATCGGTGGCAAACACGCCTCGAGCTTCGGCACCGACGACGCCTCCACCGTCGGGCACCTGCTGGCGTTCGTGGACGAGGTCCCGCGCGAAAAGCGATTCTTCGCGGTGTACTCACCGATCTCCGGTCACCATCCCTATCGATCCCCGGGCACGGGTCCGCGGCCGTTCCCGGCCAAGACCGAGAAGGACCACTACCTCAACGACCTCTACGCCGGCGACGCGGCGTTCGGTGAGTTGATCGAAGGGCTGCGGCGCCGTGGTCGCTACGACGACACACTCTTCGTCGTGGTCGGTGATCACGGCGAGGCCTTCGATCAGCACGAGGGCAACTTCGCTCACACACTCCACGTGTACGAAGAGAACGTGCGGGTCCCGTTCATCGTGGCGGCGCCAGGCCTGACGTTCGGCCGCGTGCGCGCGCCGCAGATCGCCAGCCTGACCGATCTGGCGCCGACGACGCTGGCCCTGACCGGCCTGCCGCGTCAGTCGCGGCACGAAGGCCGCTCGCTGCTGGAGCCTCGGCCTTCGGTCGCGCGCTTCTACACCGATCACGGCCCGCTCGAGCTCGGGCTGCGCCACGGGCGATTCAAGCTGATTCACGAGACCGAACACGACCGCACGCGGCTCTTCGATTTGAGCGCGGATCCCGGCGAAAAGCGCGACATCTCGGCCGAGCAGCCCGAGCGGGTCGAGCGCTACCGAAGTCACCTGCTCGCGTGGTCCGCGGAGCGCAGGAACGCCGTCGCGAATCCCAATTGAGGGGTTGTCGCGACCAGAAATTTTTCACAGGAAGACGGAAAGGTTGGAAGAGGCTGGGACTTGGCTCCGTCCGGGTTGCGAGCCCGTTCCGCGCCCGAGCATGCACTTGCGCCAGCGCAAGTTGATGAGTGGTGTGCGCGTCCGTGGCTCCCACCCGCGCGCAGCTCAGACCTCGAACAGCGTCTCGCCCATCCGGACCTCGGGTCGCTCGACGACCCGAGCTTGAAAGCTCGGCGGCAGCAGCATGACCACCGTCGAGCCAAACGCGAAGTGACCGAGCTCGTCACCTCGCGACAGCTGCCGGCCAATCTTGGTGGGCGCGGCGGTCATCCAGCGTTTCTGCTCCAGGTGCTCGAGGTGGATGCCGCCGATCAGGCTGGCGCCCACCATCACCAGAAGAAACCGCCTGCCCTGGCCGTCACGGAACGAGAGCGTGGCACGCTCGTTCCGCTCGTAGATGCGCGGGATGTGCTCGAGCGCATCGGCGTTTTGAGGGAAATACCGCCCCGGGATCCAGCGCACTTCTTCCAGCTCCGCGTCGAGCGGAGCGTGCAGCCGGTGGTAGCCACGCGGCGTCAGGAAGATCACGGCAAACGCGCCGCCCTCCCACTCGCGCAGGTCCAGCTCGTGCCGTCCGCCGTTGACCACACGATCCACGCTGAGACGCTGGCCCTTCACGACCAGCGGGCGCTTCAGCGCGAGCGGGCCGCTCGCGACCAAGTTGCCGTCCGCCGGCGCGGTGAAACCAGCACCAAGCGGTCGAGCGCCGGCCCTGAGCCGCCGCAGAAAAAAGTCGTCCAGCGACACGAAGCGGCGGTCTTCGAACTCGCTCAGAGCGATGTGGTCTTTCGCGACCCAGGCCCGCACGGCACGGTCGACCAGCCAGGCGGGGCGCCGCACACTCGTCAGCCTTGCGATGCCGCGATTCATCACGCGGTGTGGGAGGAAGGCGTAGCTTCGAAGAAAGGTGCGCGTCCTGTGCAGCGCGGTCACCGCGCCGGACCCTCTAGGGTCACGCGCTTCAAGAGCAGCCACGACACGACTCGTGAGAGGCCGGCGCTCTCGCCCCACACCCAGTCGTGGCGCAACACAGAGGTGCGCTGCGCAGCTTCACCGAGCGAGCTCGGGTCGCCTACGAATCCGAGGGGTGCGACCAACAGTCCCGCGCGGCAATGCAGCGCTGGGTCGAAGCCCGCGATGCAGAACTGAACCCGCGTCAGATCGAAACTCCGGAGCCGCAAATGCGCCAGTGCTCGGGCCACGTTGTCGCTGGACCGATCCACGACCGTGAAGCGTGTGTTCGGCAGAAGCTCCGCCAACACCAGCAAGCTGCGCGGGAACAGCCCGCCTCCCACGATCGTGACGTGTGTCGGCAGCGTTGGCAGCGTCGCCAGGAGCGGCGCGATGGCCCGACTGTGGCTCTCGAGCAGGAACGACTGCAGCAGCTTCGAAGCCAGCGCCAGGCGCTCGAGAGCGCACAAAAACACGCCCTTCAGCGCGTTCTGCCGGCGCAAAAGGTTTCCCACGAAGCGCACGTGAGGCGGGAACGCGCTCGTGGGCGCGGTCAGCTCGTGACGGCGCATCGGTAGCCGCGTCCAGTGTTCGCTGGGGAACTGGTGGTGTTCGGCGTGGTGACCGTCGTTGAACCAGAAGAAGTTGTAGAGCCGACCGTAGTGGCTGATGCCGCGCTCGGGACGATCGTCGAGCGCGTGCTCCATGTCCCCTTGAACGCGGCAGAGCCCCATTCCCAAGATGTAACCCGGAACGTAGGTGAGAAGGAACAAGCGTGGTGCCGCGACCAGGAAAACCAGCCAGCCAGCGGCCACCATCATGATCTGCAGCCGTGCGCTCCGAGCCAACGGCAGCCGTTTTTGCTGCGGTTCGCCCGCATGGTGCCAGACGTGACGCGCCTTCCAGATGGCCTGCGGCACACCCAAGACCAACGTGAGCCACAGATCGAACGCGCGGTTGTTTCGCCGCGACGAGAACAGCGGGTTGTGCAGGTGGTTGTGCGAAACGGTGTTGGAGCACCAACAGATGCCCACACCAAAGATGGCGATCGCGGCGGCTCGACTCAGTGCGCCCCCGCCCGCCGCCAACACGAAGAAGGTGATGGAAGCAAGACTCTGAATGACCGCCACGCCGACCAACCAGGCGTCGCGCGCGGAGTGGCGCAAGAACGGGCGGGCTCGCCTCACGACGAGCGCCTCGTTTTTTCCGGGCGCCGAGGCGCCGTCGTCCGACCACCACTCCGCGAGCATCGCCATGGCTCAGGCCCTCCGCCTGCGCCGCAGCGCAAACGCGGTGCTGAGCGCTGCCGCGGCCCAGAACAGCGACGACGAGCTGGCGTTGACGCCGGCGATCGTGCAGCCGCCGTCGTCCTCCGAGCTGCCGCCACCGGCCTTGCCGCCTGTGCCGCTCGCCGTTCCGCCCGTGCTCGCGCCGCCAGAGGAAGCACCGCCGGCGCTGGCGCCACCGCTGCTTGCACCGCCGGAGCCAACTGCCCCCGCGGAGCCCGCAGTGCCGGCCGACCCGCCGGTGCCCGCGCCCGCTGACCCGCCGGTGCCCGCGCCCGCTGCCCCGCCGGTGCCTGCGCCCGCTGACCCGCCGGTGCCCGCACCCGCTGAACCGCCAGTGCTCGCCCCGCCGGTGCCCGCGCCGCCCGTGCCGCCGCCCCCGGTCCCACCGCTGCCGCCCGTGCCGCCGTCAGGCTGACTGAGCAGGAACGTCTCGATCACCTTGCAGGGTGTGTAGCCAGACAGCACGCCGACCGCGATCGGGTACTTGTCCGCGTTGGCGGGGAGCGCGGTCGAGCTGCGCAGTGTGCCGGTGGGCAGGCTCTGATCACCGAGCCCGATGCACACGTCGCTGGTCGCCAGGATGTTCTTCTCCACGTCGGCCCACTCGCTGACGCAGGTCTTCTCCTGGCCCGATGGGCAGTCGTAATACAGGTAACCGAACGCGGGCTCCGTGTAGCCCGCGTAGCTCGTACCGGTGCTCTTGTCGTAGAGCATCGCGACGCCGTGAATTTGGATCTTGGTCGGGGCGGTAGCGTTCGGTTCGAACACGACCTTCTGCACCTTCACCCAGACCCCTGCCGGCAGACTCGCTCCGGCCTCCGCGGCGCTGAATACGACTCCGAGCGCGAGTGCCGCGCCCATTACGTTCCTGAACAACATGCTTGAAACCTCCATCTAGGGATGGCATCGCTTCAGCAACTCTCGGTCCATGAATCAGCCCTGCAATTACAAGCGGTTGGCTATGGTTACCGGTCAAGAAGTTACCGGTAACTCGGCTACGCAGCCGCGCTTGTGGGTTCCAGACGACAGCCTCACCCCACCTGTCGCTTCGCGCCTGCAGGCCATCGACAGGTCGGTTCAATATCCTGCAGTGTTCCGCTGCGGCACAGCCGTTGCTCTGCGCGCTTGGCCTACTGCCGAATCGGGTGACCACCATGCGACGAACTCAGCTCCCCGCGCTCACCGCCTTCTGTCTTCTCTTTGCCGCCAGCGCGTCCGCGCAGGACGGGCGCTTCGCGCTCGACCGCTACGAACCGGCAGAGCGGGGCAGCGATTGGTTCGCCAACGAGTCCCTCGACCTTCGCGGCAACGGCCGCCTCGCCCTGGGCGCGATCGGGGACTACGCCTACAAACCCCTGGTCTTCTACGACGCCAATGGAGACGAACAGGCCGCGGTCGTCGAGCACCAGCTCTTCGTGCACCTGGGCGGAGCCGTCGTGTTGTTCGATCGCCTGCGGCTCGGCGCCAACCTGCCTCTGCTCGCTTACACGAAGGGGGAGTCGCTCAACGTCGGCAACTCGTCCTTCTCGAGCAACAACAAGTCGAGCATTGGGGATCTCCGCCTGGGCGCGGACCTTCGCCTCGTCGGTGAGTACGGTGGCCCACTCAGTCTGGCCATCGGTGTACAGGGGTTCGTTCCCACGGGCAGCCAGGATGCCTTCGCAAGTGACGGCAAGGTCCGCATTCGTCCGCGACTGATGGCTGCGGGTGACATCGGATCTCTGGCCTATGCGGCGCAAGCGGGCATCAACTACCGGGCCCGCAACGAGAACCTCGGAGGCGATCCGTTCGGCAGCGAGCTCACCTTCTCCGCCGCCATCGGCGTGCGCGCCATGGACAAGAAGCTGATCATCGGGCCGGAGGTGTTCGGCTCCACGGTGGTGAGCGACTCCGGTGACGGCGCGTTCAAGAAACGTACGACTCCGCTCGAGGTGATCATTGGCGGCAAGTACCGTGTGACCGACGACTTCCGTGTGGGGGCAGGCGTTGGGCCGGGACTCACGCGGGGCGTGGGAGCCCCAGCGGTCCGCGTGCTCGCGAGCCTGGAGTGGTTCCCCGAGGTCGAGAAGAAGGCGGCGCCCAGCGACCGCGACAAAGACGGCATCTTGGACCAGGACGACGCCTGCCCGGATACACCCGGAGTGCGGACGGATGATCCGAAGACCCATGGCTGTCCGCCAGCAGCTGCCCCGAGCGATCGTGACGGCGACGGCATCCTCGACGCGGACGACGCTTGTATCGACGTGCCGGGTGTGAAGAGCGACGACCCGAAAAAGAACGGCTGCCCGCTGCCGGCGGATCGCGACGGTGATGGCATCACCGACGACAAGGACGCCTGCCCCGACGAGAAGGGTGTGGCCAACGCGGACCCCGCGAAGAACGGCTGCCCCGAGGTCAAGGACCGGGACGGCGACGGTATCCTCGATCCCGACGACGCTTGCCCCGACCAAGCGGGCCCGGCGGATCCCAACCCGAAGAAGAACGGCTGTCCGAAGGCGCAGATCAGCGCCGGCCAGATCAAGATCCTGGAGCAGGTGCAATTCGCCACCAACAGCGCCAAGATCCTGTCGGAGAGCGACGCCATCCTGAACGCGGTACTGAAGATCTTGCAGGACCATCCGGAGCTCACCCAGGTCGGTGTCGAGGGCCACACGGACAACCGGGGTGGGAAGGGCTACAACAAGGATCTGAGCAAGCGGCGGGCGGCCAGCGTGGTGAAGTGGCTCGTCGAGAAGGGCATCGACAAGACGCGCTTGAGCTCAGCCGGCTTCGGGCAGGAGCGCCCGGTCGATTCCAATGACACCGCCGAGGGGCGCCAGAACAACCGCCGCGTCGAGTTCCACATTCAGTCCAAGGAAAAGGGCTCGACCGAGATCAAGTCGAAGTGACGGAGATGAAAGCCATGAAGAAACTCACAAGCTTGAGCTCGCTCGCCGGTTTTCTCGTGTTCGCCTCCAGTGGCGTTGCGGTCGCCGCCCCCGCGTTGCGCGTGCAAGTCGATCAAAAAGGCGACTTCGTCTTGATCGGCAACACGCTGGGCCACGACTGCCGCGCCATCGTGCCCGCGCCGGTGGTGGGCACCGTCGGGGCTTGCGGCAACAACACAGGTGATTCGGCGCCGGACATCTACTGGCGGGCGGATGCGCCCGCCGTGGGCCAGGCTGCAGCGAACAACACCATCACGACCGCGCAGTCCCAAAGCACCGCAGCGCTCAACCTGAAGGCGGGCGCGACCGTCACTCACGCCTTCTTGTACTGGGGTGCGACACGGACCGGTACGACCGCGGATCTCGCGGTCACGCTCGACCGGCAGGGCGGTTTCACCAGCAACGTGACCGCCACCCAGTCATTCACCCAGAACGCGGGCAACGGTCAGGTCTATTACCAGTCGGTCGCGGACGTGACCCAGCTGGTCAAGACCAACGGTGTAGGTGGTTACCGGGTCTCCGGCGTCGACGGGGTCTCGTTCATCAACCTGAACCAGAACGTCAACTTCGCCGGCTGGTACATGGTGGTGCTCTATCAGCTCGACAGCGAGCCGCCGCGCAACCTGGCCATCTTCGACGGTCTCGATCTGGTGACCGGCACGCAGAGCCAGTCCGCCACGCTGTCTGGCTTCTTGGTCCCCAACGCCGGCTTCGACGCCAAGCTCGGGGTGATGACCTTCGAGGGTGATCCGGACGCGACCGGAGACTCACTCCGCTTCGGCAAGGCCCCGCTCACCAACGCCGATCGCCTGTTCGACGCGGTCAATCCCGTCGACAACTTCTTCAACAGCTCGCGTTCCTTCCTAGGTGCGCCGGTTTCCGTCGTCGGGGACTTGCCGCAACTGACCGGTGGCGCGGCGAGCATGTCGAGCTTCGACCTCGACGTGGTCAACATCACCAACCGCGTCGCGGCGGGGCAGACCTCCGCGGACATCCAGGCGACCAGCAACGGCGACGTCTACCTGCTCGGCGGCTTCGTGACCTCGATCTCGACCTTCAAGCCGGACTTCTCATCGTCCAACAAGTCTGCGGTCGATCTCAACGGCGGCACCGTGCTGCCGGGTGACGTGTTCGAGTACACCATCGTCGTCACCAACAATGGCAACGACACGTCGGTGAACACCGTGCTCACCGACAAACTCCCTGCCGGGGTCACCTACGTGCCGGGCTCGCTGCAGATCAGCGCCGGCGTCGGCGCCGGCGCCAAGACCGACCCGGCGGGGGACGACACCGGGGAGTTCACCGCGGCCACGAACACACTCACCGTGCGCCTCGGCGCCGGCGCAACGGCCGCGGTCGGCGGCACGCTGGCGGTCGCCGAATCGGTCACGGTGAAGTTCAAGGTCACCATCAACGCGAGTGCATCCGGGACCATCGCCAACCAGGCGAACATCACCGCGGGGGGCCAGCAAGGCGCGCCGCCCGCGACCACGCCGACCGACGGCAACAGCGGCACGCCGGGCCCGCAGACCACCGACATTCCGGTGGGCGACACCGACACCGACAAAGATGGTCTGAGCGACTTCGACGAGAGCGTGTTCGGCACGGATCCGAATGACGCCGACAGCGACGACGATGGCGTTCCGGACGGCGCCGAGCCGAGCTGGAACAAGGACACCGACGGCGATGGACTCATCAACGCGCTCGATCCCGACAGCGACGACGACGCTCTCTACGACGGAACCGAGCTCGGACTCACGTGCAGCGGCACCGGCACGGATGCCACCAAGGGTCACTGCATCGCGGATGCGGACGCCGGAGCGACCAAGACCGATCCACTCTTGAAGGACACGGATGGCGGAGGCGCGTCGGACGGCTCAGAGGACGCGAATTTGAACGGCGCCATCGACGCGGGCGAGACCGATCCCGCCACGGGCAAAGGGGCGGATGATTCCACGGTCGTGGACACCGACAAGGACGGGTTGTCCGACGCCCTGGAGAAGTTCCTCGGGTCGAGCCCGACGGACGCTGACAGCGATGACGATGGGTTGCTCGACGGCAAGGAGCACAACCCGAGCGACGACACCGATGGTGACGGGCTGAAGAACGTGCTCGACGTCGACAGCGACAACGATGGCCTGTTCGACGGCACGGAAGACGGCCTCCTGTGTGACGACCCGGCCACGAATCTGGCGGCGAAACACTGCATTTCCGACGCCGATCCGACGACCAAGACCTCTGGAGTGATCGCCGACACGGACGGCGGCGGTGTGATCGACGGCAGCGAAGACTTCAACCGTGACGGCAAGCTCGACACCGGGGAGACCGATCCCACGCTCGGCCACGGTGCGGACGACGGCACGTCGGTCGACAGCGACAAGGACGGCCTGTCGGACGGGGTCGAGAAGCTGCTCGGCTCGGATCCGAACGACGCTGATAGCGACGACGATGGCGTGCTCGACGGAGATGAGCCGAACTTCGCCGACGACACGGACGGCGACGGCAAGATCAACGTCCTCGATTCGGACAGCGACAACGATGGGCTCTTCGACGGAACGGAGCTCGGGCTAGACTGTGCGAACTCTGCCACCAGCGCGGGCGCCAACAGCTGCAAGGCGGACGGCGACAGCGGGGCGACCAAGACCAACCCGTTGATCGCCGACACCGATGGCGGTGGCGTGAGTGACGGAGACGAGGACAGCAACAAGAACGGCATGGTCGACAGCGGTGAGCGCGACCCGCTGAACCCGAGCGACGACAACACGGGCACCGGTGGCACCGGCGGTCAGGCGGGCTCCGGCGGCCAGGCGGGTTCTGGCGGTGCGGCTGGCGGCGGTGGTGCCGCGGGCAGCGGCGGTGCCAGTGGAGGTGCCGCGGGCAGCGGCGCAACCGGCAGCGGCGCGACGGGCGGCACCGGCGGCACGGGCGGCAAAGCCAGCGGCGGCAGCGCGGGTAACCTCGGGGCTTCCGGCACACTGGAGGGCGGCGGCTGCAGCTGCTCGGTGCCGGGACGTGGCTCGAACACTCCCGCGGCGCTAGGCCTGCTGGCCCTCGCGTTCGTTGCGATCAGCCGCCGTCGCCGGCGTTGAACAGACCCCCTGAGGCGAGGGCACCGAATGTTCGGGTCAGCCCTCGCCGTCGGCGTCGGGGGTTTCGGATTGGCTTTTGAGTCGATGGCGCGCCAGCAGCTTGATCAGATAGCTGCGGTCCATCTTCGCGCGCCGTGCGGCCTCACTCACGTTGCCGCCGCACTTTGCGACCAGCCGCGAGAGGTAACGCTGCTCGAAGCGCTCGAGCACCACGTTGCGGGCATCCTTGTACGGCAAGGCGAGGTGGGCTTCGTCGTCGGAGATTTGCCGCGTGTTCGGTGCCGCACTGCCAAACAGCTCCGGGGACTCACCCATTGCGAGGGTCGCCTCGACCCAGTTCCTCAGCTCGCGTACGTTGCCGGGCCAACGATGTGTCGCGAGCACCGCCAGCGCTTCCTTGCTGAAGACCGCCTCCGCCGGACCGACGTGGCCGCACTCCTGCAAGAAGTGCTGGCACAAGAGCGGGATGTCCTCGGCACGCTCGCGCAGCGGTGGCAAACGAACCTCGACCACCGCCAGCCGGTGATAGAGGTCGAGGCGGAAGGTGCCGGCGTTGACCTCCGCGCGCAGGTCGCGGTTGGTCGCGGCCACGACACGGACGTCGACGCTGATCTCCTTTTGCCCGCCGACACGGCGGAATTTTCGGCGCTCCAGCGCCCCGAGCAGCTGGGGCTGCAGCTCCGGCGGCAGCTCCCCGACTTCGTCGAGAAAGAGCGTGCCGCCGTTCGCCCGCTCGAAGGCTCCAATATGGGTGCGGTCTGCTCCGGTGAACGCACCGCGCTCGTGACCGAACAGCTCACTCATCACGATGCCGGGCGCGAGGGCGCCGCAGTCGACGACCACGAAGGGTGCGTCCTTGCGCGGACCGTGCTCGTGAAGGGCACTTGCCACGAGCTCCTTGCCCGTCCCGGACTCGCCGATCAGGAGCACCGGCACCTGCACGGTCGCAACCCGAGTGACCTGCGCCATCAGCCGCCGCATCGACGGGGTCGCGCCCAAGAGATCCGACAGTCGATCGCCAGCGTGCACCTCGACGGTCGAGCCCGCCCCGTCGAACACCCGAAGTGTCGTGCGGCCCACCCGCAGCTGGGTTGCGGGTGGGATGACGCCGCGTTCGATCTGCACTCCACCAACGAAGGTTCCGTTCGTCGATTCGAGATCGTCGACGACGATGCCGCCGTCCGCTCGCCTGAGCTCGAGGTGGTACCGGGACACGGTCGGGTCGGTGAGGATCAGGATGTTTCCGGCCGCAGAGCCGATCGTCATCTGTTCGGTGTCGGCCTCCGCGCGCATGCCTTGGTCGGGCCCAGTGAGAACCTCGACCGCCAAGGTGCGAACTTCGACCCGAGCTTCTCCCAGCGAAAGTGGAGACGTTGCGATCGAGGGCACGCCGCGGGTATATCACGCTCGGCTCGAACGTCTGCCCCGGTCGGCAGGCCAAGAAGGAGTGCCGGCGAGTGAGATCTCTCAGATCGACCGCGGCTTTCGCGATCGCAGTCCTGTGCTCCGGCGTGGCCGGAGCCGAACCGGAGGTCGCGCTCGACCGCTTCGAACCCGCGCCTGCCGGGGACGCCCTGCTCTCGACGCCGGACTTCGACGTCGGCGGAGCGAACCGCCTCAGCCTGGGGGCGTCGTTCCTGTACGCCCACGAGCCGCTGGTGTTGTTTGTCGAGCGCAACGACGGCACGTCCGAGCGTACGGTGCTCGTCGACCATCAAGCACTCTTGCACCTGCAGGGTTCTTTTGCGCTCTCGCGTTCACTGCTGGTCGAAGCGGATCTGCCCACCATCGTCAGCCAAGGTGGCGACCGCGGAAGGGCTGGCGCGCTCTCGCTCGGGGATCCGTCTGGATCCGACGTCGGGGATCTGCGCGTCGGGTCGCGCTTGGCGCTCCTCGATCAGAAGGACTTCGTGCCCGGCGCCTCGTTCGCCGCGAGCCTCTGGTTTCCTACGGCCACGGGTCGCTACGCCGGTACGAGCTCCGTGCGGGCCGGCGCTGGAGTCGTGTTCGGAACCAATTACGATCACTTCTTCTGGCGGGCCAACCTGGGTGCGCGCCAGCGTGACGCCGCGAGTGTGTATAGCGGCGTCTTTGGCAGCGAAGCGTTCAGCTCGCTGGGTATCGGCTACCGCTACGCTGCGCTCCAGCTCGGGACGGAGTTACTCGGCGCGACCAGCATGGACGCCAAGGCGGGCTGGTTCGGTGGCAACACCACACACCTCGAAGCGCTCGCGTCGGTTCGCTACACAATCGCGCCGGTTTCCGCATTTCTGGGGGCGGGCCCGGGCCTCACGCGGGGCGCCGGGACGCCGGCCTTTCGTGTGGTCGCCGGCCTGACGGCGAGCTTCGAGCTGCTGCCCGCGGCGAGCGCAAAACCGAGTGCGGCTGCCGGGGCCACCGCCGCAAACTCGAATGGCGCTGCCAATGGCGCAGCGGCAACTTCCCCGCATCCTGCCATCCAAGATCGTGATCACGACGGTGTGATCGACGCCAGCGACGCCTGCCCCGACGTGCCCGGTGAACCGGATGCCGAGCGTCCGGGGTGTCCGAGTGACAAGGACGGCGACGCGATCCCCGACGCGATCGATGCCTGCCCGACCGAGCCCGGACCGAAGAGCGCCGATCCGGCGCGCCACGGCTGCCCGGCAGATCGCGATGGCGACGGCATACCCGACACCGTCGACGCGTGTCCTGACGAAAAGGGTGCAAAGACCGAGGATCCGAAGACCACCGGCTGCCCGACCTCGGTGCGGGTCGTGGGTCAGCAAATCGTGATCACCGAGCAAGTGAACTTCGCCACCGGGAGTGACGTGCTCGCTGCGGAGAGCTCGAAGGTGCTGGAACAGGTTGCGGGGGTGTTGACGGAGCATCCGGAGATCGCCCGCATCGCCGTGGACGGGCACACCGACAACGTGGGCGCAGACAAAGCCAACCTGGCTCTCTCGCGTCGTCGCGCCATCGCGGTGTTGCGCTGGCTCGTCGCCCACGGCGTCGACGAACGGCGCATCGAAGCGCGCGGGTTCGGTGCGCGTCGCCCGATCGCGGACGTAAAGTCCACCGAGGGTCGCGCCAAGAACCGCCGGGTCGAGTTCCAGATCCTCAAAAAGACCGAAAAAGGGGCCCAGGGCTGGAAAGATGGCCCCGTCGATGAGTGAGCGGCGCTTCCGGCTCTCGATCCGGCTGAAAGCAGCGGTGCTCCTGGTGGCCATCGCGGCGCTGCCGGCGGGCGTGGTTGCCCAGCGCCTCACCGGCATCAATCGCGGTGCCGTCGAGACCAGCGAGCGGCACCTGCAGGCATCGGTCCTGGCGGAGCTCTCGCAGTCGGTGCTGGCTCGCGTTCGCGCCGTCGAAGCGGACGCCCGCGCAGTTGCCAACGCATTGACCCTGGCCGCAGCGCGGCCCGACGCGGGCGCAGCGACGGAAGCCGCCGTGCGGTCCGTCGTGGCGACGCGCACTGCGATCGACTCCGTCCGCTTCGAGGTGCCCAGCGCAAAGACGGATCTGTTGATCAAGAAGCAGGGAAGTGAGTCGGTCGACGCGCCGCACTCGACCGCCGAGATGCGGAGTCAGGCGGACGAACGGGGTGTGTCGTTCGTGATGACCGGGCCCGGAACCGGCGCGGTCGTGGTCCCTGTCACCAAGGTCGATGCCCACGGAGCCAGCGGCTACGTCACCGTTCGTGCCGACCTCGGTGTGCTCGGCGATCAGCTCAAAGAGCTGGCGGACACCCGCTTCGGCGGCGGCGGCACGAAGTTCTTGGTGGCAGACGGCGCCCGGCGCGCCGTCGCGGCGCATGGTGATGCGGCGATCACGTCCGGCTCGGACGTCGCGAACCTGCCCATCTGGGAGGTCATCCCCCGCGGTGCGAGCTGGAGCAGTCGCGTCGCGGTCGTGAGCGGTTTCAAAGAAGGCGGCGCGGCCCAGGTGGGTGGCATCGAGAGCGTCGAGGAGCTGGGCTGGGCGGTTGCGCTCTGGCGGCCGGAGAGTGTGGCCTACGCGACCGTCATCGACATGCAGCGGCAGAGCAGCTGGGTGCTCGGGTTCGCGCTCCTGGGGGCGCTGATCGTGGGGTTTGCCGCGGGCGAGGGTGTCACACGTCCGGTGCTCGCCATCGCAAAACAGGCCGCGCTGATCGGCAACCGTCGCTGGGGTGAGGTGAAGCTCGAGCGAGCGCGCAACGACGAGCTCGGCGATCTGGCGGTGAGCGTCGGGCAGATGGCCAAGGACCTCCAGACGAGTGAGGCCGAGATCGAGAAGGAGGCGAAGCTGCGCGGAGATCTCAGCCGCTTCATGAGCAAGGAGCTGGTCGAGGCCATCGTGCGGGGTGATCACCCGCTCGCGCTTGGCGGAAAGCGCACGGAGATCTCCGTGCTCTTTGCCGACGTCGTGGCGTTCACGCCGCTGGCGGAGAGCCGCCCGGCAGAAGAGGTCGTGACGCTGCTGAATGAGCTCTTCTCGATGCTCAGCGAGGTCGTCTTTCGCCATCACGGCACGGTGGACAAGTTCATCGGCGACTGCATCATGGCGGTGTGGGGCGCGCCGGTCTCACAACCAGACCACGCGCGCCGCGCGCTCGCGGCGGCCGAGGACATGCAGCGTTTCCTCGAGAGCGCGAACCAGGTCTGGAAGACGACTCATGGGGTCGAGCTTCGCCTCGCCATCGGGGTCAACTCCGGCGAGGCCATCGTGGGCAACATCGGCTCCGACAAACGCATGGAGTACACGGTGGTCGGCGACGTGGTGAACGTCGCGGCGCGCCTCGAGGCGATCGCAAATCCGAACCAGATCTTGGTCGCCGAGCGCACCGTGGAGCTGGCGGGTGACGAGTTCGAGCTCAAAGCGCTCGGACCCCATCAGCTCACGGGACGCAAGGCGGCGACGGCGGTCTTCGAACTGAGATTGGACGTGGCGGATGTCTGAGCGGAGGTTGAGAGCGGTAACGACGCTGTCTCTGCTCGTTGCCGTGATCACGGCGGCGGGCGAGGTTCGCGCCGAGGACGCAACGCCGGGTTACCCCGAGCGGGTCGTACACTGGACGACCAAGAGCAAGGAGACGTGCGCGGACATCGCGTCGGCGCTGTACGGCTCCGCCAAGCACAAGGCGCTGCTCGAACGTTACAACTCGGTCAGCTGCGCCAATGGCAAGCCGCTCCCGGATGGGTTGACCCTGGTGTTGCCCGCGAAGGTCACCGATCTACCCAGCGCGCGCCTGCGCTCGATCTACCCCGACGTGAAGGCGCGCCCTCCGGGCGGGGCCTGGCAAGAGGCCGCGTCGGGCATGGCTCTGTACAAGAACCACAGCGTCAACACGCTGGACAAGGCTCGCGCGGACATCCTGTTCGTCGATCGCACGCGGGTCGTGCTGGCCGAGCACACCCTCGTGATCATCTACGGGACAGCCAAGAACACCGCGGTCTCGAAGACACCCCCCATGGTGGAGCTCGACAGCGGTGAGCTTCAAGCCGGGCTCGCGGCTCTGCGCGGAAAACCCATCGAGGTGGCGACCCAGGGTGGCCGAGTGACGGCAAACTCCCGCGACACTGCGGTGCGCGCGAAGGAGAAACGCGCAACCGTCAGCGTCTTCGACGGCACGGCTAAGGTGGCGTCCGCCAAGAAGAGCGTGGACATCCCGACCAACTTCGGCACCGCGTTCGTGAAGGACAAGGCGCCCGAGCCGCCGCGCCCGCTACCCCCCGGCCCGAAGTGGCAGGCATCGACCGCATCCGGAACCGTGCTCGGCCCGCCGGGCGCGCTCGTGCTGACCGCGGGTTGGGATGGCGTGGACAAGGCGCGTTCGTATCGCGTGGAGCTAGCCAAGGACGCAGACTTCAAGGAGCTCGTTGCGCGCGAGGAAGTCCCGAGCGAAGTACGTGCGTTTCGCGCCGAGCGCCTGCCGCCCGCGGCCTACTTTCTTCGCGTACGAGTGATCGACACGGACGACTTTCTCGGGTTGGCCTCGGAGACGCGCCGAGTGGTGCTGGCCGAAGCGCGCGTCGAAGGCAGTCAAGGCAACATCAAAGGTGGTGTGATCGAGCTCAGCCCCTACGCTTCGCTCGGCCTCGGAGGCTTCGACGGCCTCGAGCTTTCGATGGACGACTCACCCTTCGGTAAGGTGCCGAATCGAATCGACGTGCTGCGACTCACGCCCAAGTCCATCGCACTCCGGTTGCGCGGCTCGAGCGAGAGCTCGCGCTACGAGGTGCGGTACCGTGAGCCCGGGGTCAGCGCGCAGGCGAAGCTCGATCAGGCAGGCACAATCCACGTCAGCGTCGCGCTGAGTGGTGTCGATGGCGTGGACGTTGCCGGGCGCATGGCACCCGAAGCGCGCGTGTCCAGCGCAGGAAAATGGCTGCGGCAGCGGCTCAGGGCCGAGGGCGCCGTGTGGGTCGCCGAGCTCAGCGGCGCGAGCGCGGGCAGCGAGCCGCTGAACGTTCAGATCCTGGATTCGCGCGGCCGCGTGCTCGGGGAGACCCCGGTGACGCCGCCCGGCGCGCCGGCCAAAGCAGCGCTGCCATCTGCGCCTCGCCGGGTGCTCGGGCCGAGCGCGGCGCTCGTACAACCTTCACCGGTGACCAATGTCGTGTGGTGGGCGCCGGTTCCGGATGATGCCGCTTCCGTGAGCGCGACGGGTTACTCCGAAGCTGGACGCTTTGGCTCGCAGCTCGCGACGCGCGCGTCGGGCTCGCTGGGCAGCTTTGGCTTCGATGGCCTGGTCACCACCTCCGAGCTCGATGGCGTGGCCGCCGACAGCGCTGCGTGGTTGACGTTGCACTGGCGACCGATCTCGAACGACAACGTCAGCCTCGGTCCGGCCCTGCAAGTGGGTCTGCCCATGACGGCGCTCAGCCCGCCCTCGCGGGTCGGTCTCGGCTTCGCAGCGGGAGGTTTTGCCGATCGGTTTCAGTGGCTCGTGAACCTTGGTGGCCGGGCGCCGCTCGAATACTCCGTGGACCGCCGGCCGGCGCCCGATGCCCAGGGCTACTTGCTCGGTGGTGGAGGTTACGAGGTCAACGAGTGGGCGCGTCTCTACGCGGTCGTCGACGGTCACGCGGTCGTCGACACGGTGGATGACGCCGTCGTGGGCCGCGGAGGTTTGACGCTGGGAGCGGAGTTCGGGCGGCGTGTGTTTGGCGGCGTCGCGCTACGCGCGTCACCCTGGGACGACGCCGGCGGTCACGTGATCGGACAGCTCGCGCTGGGACTCCGCGCGCGATGACGGACGACGAGAAAAAACCAGCTGGCCCCCCGGGGTTTCAGCCCGTCACTCCCGCCCGGCGTTTACAGCAAGAAGCCGAGACGATGCTGTCGAATCCGGCGGACAGCTTGCCGCCACCCGCGACCGCAGTGGGCACGACCCTCGCCGGAAAGTACCGACTCACACGCCTGCTCGGTCAAGGTGGAATGGGCAGTGTCTGGGCCGCCGAGCAGGTCGACCTCGGTGTGCAGGTCGCCGTGAAGCTCATGCACCCGCACGTCGCGGCGCAGGCGGAATACGTCGAGCGGTTCCGGCGCGAGGCGCGGGCCGCGTTGATCTTGAGTCATCCGAACATCGTGCGGCTCATCGATTTCGGTCAGCACGAGCAGACCTTCTTTCTGGTGATGGAGCTCATCAACGGGCAGGCGCTCGACGAGTGGCTCGCTCACTGTGCCGAGCTTCCGGCGTTGTCGCTGCTGGTCCCCATCTGCGTCGACATCCTCGACGGCCTGGACGCCGCGCACCGCCACGGCATCGTGCACCGCGATCTCAAACCCGAGAACGTGATCTTGTCGCGCGACGCTCAGGATCGCCAGGTCGCAAAGGTCGTCGACTTCGGTCTGGCCCACGTCGAAGATCCGACAAAAGACCAGCCCACACTCACGCGCAAAGACATGGTGGCGGGAACGCCGGCGTACATGAGCCCCGAACAGAGTCGTTCGCTGGCGGTGGGACCGAGCACCGATCTCTACGCCTTCGGCTGCCTCCTGACGGAGCTGTTGCAGGGGCGGCCGCCGTTCGAGGCCCCGAGCGCGATCGAGACCATTTCTCAGCACTTGTTCATGCCGCCCCCGCCCCTCGACCGACCGCCCCAGGCCGAGCCCGTGCCGCCGTTGCTCGAGCGGCTGCGCCTGGAGCTCCTGTCCAAACACCCGCACCAGCGTCCCGCGGACGCGCTGACCACGCGTGCTCGTCTGCTCGAAGCCGTTGATCCCGACGCAAGCGCCGTCCGTCTTCCATCACGCAAAGAGGAAATGCCCGGCGGGGCTCGGGCAGAGCGTGTTCCCGCCTGGAACAGCGCTGCGACCGCAGAGATCTCAGGCGCGGCCACTAGTCCGGCGGGTCGGGTCTCGATCGTCGCCCGCGCGGGCTCCCTGCTGGCCGATCCTGGTCTCGCCACCGGGCTGGCGGCTCAGGGGCTCTCCGTCTCCCACGCCCGTGTCATCGAACCCACGAACGCCGATGTCATCGTGTATGATGGCGCCTCGACCGACGAAGCAATCGCCGCGTTGTCGGCGATGGTGGGCACCACGCCCGTGCTGATCGTGCTGCAGGTGCTCGACACCAGCGCCATGCGCCGGCTGATCGAGGCCGGCGCCGCAGACGTGCTGGCGGCTCCCGTCGCGCCGGACGTCCTGGCGCGCAAGCTGAAGCGCATTCTGCGCAAGCGTTGAGGGCTCGCCGGCCGCGCGTCTTCTTTCGCGAAAGCAGCCGGTTGCGACGTCCGCACCCGGCCTCACATCGGCGCTGCAGGCGCGACGCCGGCGTGGTATCCGGTGAACAGTGAGCGGCGCTTCAAGATCGGGCTTCGGTGCGGCTCCGAACGCGCCATTTTGGTTGGTGTCTGCCCACCGCTCCGTTGGGCTCGAGCCAGGGCGTTACGTCGTGGGTCGCGCTTCTGACGCGGAGATCCAGATCGTCGACGATCCCAACGTCTCGCGGCGTCACGTGCGACTCGTCGTCAGCCACGACGTGGTCGAGCTCGAGGATCTCGGCAGCAGCAACGGCACCTGGCTCGACGGCAAGCTCGTGCAGCATCCGTTGCGTATGCCGGTAGGAAGCAAGCTCCGCGTCGGCGCCGAAGAGTTCGAGCTCCGCCGCCTTCGGCCGATGCGGCGCGGGCGCCAGTCGGCGACGACCTCGCCGGAAATACAGCTCAACGAGGTGCTCATCGCCGATGCGTCGTCTCCCGAAGCGGCGACGCGGCAGGAGACCCCCGTCGACATGGTCTACGATCAGGTGATCGAGCTGCTCGACAAGCGTCGCGTCGATGACGCGCGGCGCTTCGTGGACCCGCTCTTGGGTCTGCTCGAGCTCGGGCACCGACCCATGCAGGCCGCGGCCCTCGAGCGTGTCTCCGTGCTGGCGCTGAGCTTTGGAGAGGCCTCCGGCGAAGGGCGTTACCTGGACTGGACCGTCGAGGAGCATCGCCGCAGGGGACGTCTCATGAGCGCCCGTACCGTCGATCTGTTCGAGCGGGCGTTGTTTGCCGGAACGCCGGCCACCGGGGCGTTGCTCGAGACCTATTTCTCCGCGATTTCTGAGCTTTCTTTGGCAGGTACTTCCGACGAGATCAGTCGCGTGAAGCGGCTCCAAGACGCGGCAGCCGCGCGCGGATTCACGGTCCCGGCGCCGGGACCGCGTTCGCGCTGAGCCTGGCCGTCCGGCCGCTCGGGCGAAAGTGTGAGGGCTGCGACCCTGCCGCCGCGCCGGCAAATGAGTTAGCGTGCGGGCCGCTTCAGGAAAGGGACACAACATGCGGAAGTTGACTCTTGTTGCATGGGCCGTTGCGGCCACGAGCACATGGTCGAGCGTGGGGCTCGCTCAAGCGGCTGCCGATGGCTCCGCGTCCTCGGGTGGGGTGAACCTGGCGACGACGGAAGAACACGGCGATGACAACTACATCGAGGCAGGTCTGTTCGCGGGAGCGTTCTTTCCGAGCAGCAGCCACAACTTCGAGGACGCCGACACCGAGGCCGGCAAACGCCCGCACTTGAAGCTGAAGAGTGTGGCGCCGGAGATCGGTGTGCGTGTGGGTTATTACCCGGTGCGCTTCGTCGGCCTCGAGCTCGAGGCCGGGTTCATGCCGACCAAGGACGAGAACGGTGGCAAGGCCAGCGGTCGGGCGCTCCGCGCGCAGGCGGTCGGGCAGATGCCGATGGGCAGTGTCACTCCGTTCGCGTTGCTCGGCTTCGGCAGCCTGGGCGCCAACAGCGACTCCATGGGAAAGGACTACGATCCGGCCTTCCATTTCGGTGCCGGCGTCAAGGTTCCCCTGACCCCGTCCATCGGCGTTCGCTTCGACCTTCGCGACAACCTGACGCAGAAGGACAACGGGGCGGACGGAGATCAGACGCACCATCCCGAGGTGCTCCTGGGTTTGTACGGAACGCTGGGGCTCTCCAAAAAAGAGACGCCGCAGGCCCCGCCGAAGGACACGGACGGTGACGGCTTTATCGATCCAGGAGACAAGTGCCCGACGGTGGCCGGTGTGGCGCCGGACGGCTGCCCGCCGCCCGACTCCGACAAGGACGGGTTCATCGACCCGCAAGACAAGTGCCCGACCGAGCCAGGCATCGCGCCGGACGGTTGCCCCGACAAGGATCCCGACAAGGACGGCATCCTCGATCCGATGGACAAGTGCCCGAACGAGCCCGGGGTGGCGCCGGATGGTTGCCCGGACAACGACCCCGACAAGGACGGCATTCTCGACCCGAACGACAAGTGCCCGAAGGAGCCCGAGACCAAGAACGGCTTCGAAGACGCGGACGGCTGTCCCGACGAGATCCCCGCGGAGGTCAAGAAGTTCACGGGTGTGATCGAGGGCATCGAGTTCGACACCGGCAAGGCGACCATCCGCGCGAAGTCGACGCCCAAGCTCGACGCGGCGCTGAAGGTGCTGCTTGCATACGAGTCGTTGCGGATCGAGATCAGCGGTCACACCGACAACGTCGGCACGGACGAGAAGAACACCCAGCTGTCCCTGGACCGCGCCAACTCGGTGAAGAAGTACTTCACTGACAAGAGCATCGCCGATTCCCGCATCGAGACGCGCGGCGCAGGTCCGAACGAGCCCATCGCGGACAACAAGACCGCAAAGGGCAAACAGAAGAACAGGCGCATCGAGTTCAAGCTGCTGACGAAGTAAGCGAGCGCGCGCTTTCCGGCGAGGCATTTCGCGCCTCGCCGGCGGGGTCACGAACTGCCCGCCGCTGAAAATCTGAGCGCTGGCTGCCAGCGCCTTCGGACTTCGCTCACTCGGCTTCGAAGGGCACCGTCAGTGGTGCTTCGGTGCGAGGTGGCTTCCTGTGGGGAGCCAGGTCGAGGGGCGAACGCCCACCGCCTGTGAGTGTGACTCTCACGGCCACGAACGGAAACTGCGCGTCGCCGAGCACTGCCTGAACGACCTCCGACACCTTCGCAGCTCCACTCTGGGAGAAGACCACTCTGACCTCGAGCGCCAGGGTCCGGCCGACGATCCCCGCCCGCGCGAGGGCGGCCCGCGCCCCGTCACCGTCGACCTCCAGGCTCTCGACGAAGGCGCGCACGTCGACCATCTTGCCGACGCCCTCGATCTCGCGACGCACGCGGTGCTCGGTCTGCGCCAGAAAGGTCCGCACGCGCTCCTCGACCTCGGGACGGCCGCCAATCGCTTGCACCGCGTCCTCCGCCAGGCCGACGACGTAGCGCGCGCCGTCGAGGATCTTGCACACGCCGGGGTCGTTCGGCCCGAGCTGCACTGCCCCCGTGAAGAAGAGCCCGCCCGCCGCCGCCTCATTCAACTGCGCGAGCAGCTCTGCTGGCGCCGGCGCGTCGATCAACTTCACGTCGACGTACTCGTCCAGACTCGCAACGCCGAGCGACAAGGCGGGTCCGAAGCTCACGTCGGGTTTGGGATGGAAGCCGGCCGTGTAGGCCGTCTTGACACCGGCCCGCCGAATCACCCGCGGCATCTCCCGCATGAGATCGAGATGACCGAGCAGCGCGGCCGCGCCCGTCTTCGCGAACGAGAGCCGCCAGCGTGCCGGAGGGTTGCCCGGCCGGACGGGACGATAGGTCTCGGGCTGGTTCTTGCGGCGCTCGGCGTTCGAGACCAGCGGCAACCGCGTGCGCTGCTCGGGTTCGAGCGCGCCCAGCTCGCGTAAAAACCCGAGCCGCTCGTCGCGCATCGCGCTCAGATCACACGCAATGCCGCAGTCGTAGCAGACCAGGCGCCGAGCATCGGCGTCGGCATCCTTCAAGTTTGCGTGGTGTACGAACATGCCCTTGGCCTTGCCACACGGTGGGCTCAGGCGACTGTGCAGGCTCTTTCGGTACTCGCGAGCCAGAAAGCCGTCCTCTAGCCCGACATCGATGTGATCCCATGGCAGACGGGCCGTCACCGGCAGGGTGCCGAGGTAACGCGCGAGGTCGACCTCGTGGGCCGTGAACGCGGCGCGCCAGTGGTCGAGCTGCACACGTCCCTCCCAGCTATCGAAGCGCGCGCCCGCGCGATAGGCGTGTTCGATCACAGCGCCCAGACGCCGATCCCCCCGCGCGATCACCGCCTCGAGGAAGCTCGAGCCTGCCTCGTGCATGCGCAACTTCAGCCCACGCACCTCACGGGCCGCGTCGCGCAGGAGCCGTTGTTTCTCCGCGATTTGGTCCTCGGTATCCATCGCGCACCACTGAAACGGCGTGTGCGGCTTGGGCACGTGCACCGAGACGCTGACCGTGACCTTGGGCCGAGCGCCGGTTCGTTTTCCCACCGCGAGAGCGTTCTTGCCCACCTCGATGATCCCGAGCACGTCCTCCTCGGTCTCGGTCGGCAGCCCGCAGATGAAGTAGAGCTTCATCTTGTCGAAGCCCCGGGAAAAAACTCGCTGCGCCGTCTCGAGCAGTTGCGCTTCGGTGACGTTCTTGTTGATCACGTCCCGCATGCGCTGAGTGCCGGCCTCGGGTGCGAAGGTCAGGCCCGAGGCGCGCACCTGCCGCATGTCGTCGAGCACCTCTTCCGCGAGGCCATACGCACGCAGTGATGCCACCCCCAGGCTGATCCGCTCCGGCGCGGTGCGCGCAGTGAGATCGCGGATCAGCGGTGAAATGGAGCTCACGTCGGCGGTCGAGAGGGCCGTCAGGCTGACCTCGTCCTGGCCGCTCTTTTCCAGCGCGCGCTCGACCGTCTCGATCACCTGCTTGGGATCACGCTCCCGCACCGGGCGGTAGATCATGCCCGCCTGGCAGAAGCGGCAGCCCTCGGTGCAACCCCGCGCAATCTCGATGCTCATGCGGTCGAAGATCGCCTCGGGCCCGCCGACGGGGCCGTCGTCCGGGAATGGGAAGGCATCCAGGCTCCGCAACATGCGACGCACGATCGGAAAGGGGACGTCGAACGGCGCCCCGGTCTCGGGATCGATCGCGGGCCCGGTCACGACCTCGAGGCCGATATCCGGGTCGATCGCCACCGCATACAGGCTCGGCACGTACACCCCGGGCAGTTTGGCCAAGCGCTGCAAGCGCGCCCGGCGCGTGAGTCCCTCGCGTTTCGCCGTGGTCCACGCCAGCGCGATCTCCGTGGCCGCCTCTTCTCCGTCACCGATCAGCACGGCGTCGAGAAAGTCGGCCATGGGTTCGCAGTGGGTCGCGACAGGGCCGCCGGCCACGATCAGCGGGTGGTCTTCTCCACGGTCCGCGCTCCGGAGTGGAATGCCTCCGAGCTCGAGCATCGTCAGGATGTTCGTGTACGTGAGCTCGAACTGGAGCGAGAAGCCGACGACGTCGAAGTCACACAAGGGGCGGCCGCTCTCGAGCGAGACCAGCGGCAGGCCGCGCGCTACCAGCTCCGCCTGCAAGTCGACCCACGGTGTGTAACAGCGCTCCGCGAGCGTGCGCGGGTCGTCGTTCAGGATCTTGTAGAGGATGCGGTAGCCGAGGTGGCTCATCCCGATGTCGTAGACGTCCGGGAACGCGAGGCAGATGCGAGCGTCGACCTTGGACCAATCCTTCCGCCGGCTGCCGTGCTCGCGACCGGTGTAGCGGGTTGGTTTCTCCACGCGCTGGAGGAACGCGGCGTACGGATGATCGATCAGCTCTGGCACAGAATTTCGCCGCTCTCCGTCTGGTGAGGAACCGCAGATGATTAGGGTTCCCTCGGGTTTTGACCAGTGCGCGTCAGCCGGCGCGAAGCCCACTACGCACCAAAGGGGCTGAAATCGCAGAGAAACTCGGTGAATTGATGGCCGACGTCCAGCGTCTCTCTACGGTCCGCGCAATTCTCACGATACTGCCCCCATTTTGGGGGTGATTTGTCGGGCTGCGGCGTATACGCCGGCATCTGCGCGGGGTTTACGACCTGCAGCAAATTGGGCCGTTGGCTGAAACACCAGGGATGATTTCGCGAAGGTGACCGGCGCACCGATCCATCCAACGGCAACACGCACGCAGCGCCGGAAGCAAAAAGTACCAGGAGGAACCAGAATGATTCGTCGTATCTCGTCACTTGCCCTTGGGCTCGCATTTACGTTTACCGCAGTCGGCGCATTCGCCCAGGAGGGTGAGGGCGGCGGCGAAGAGAAGGCTGCCGACGCACCGGCGGCTGGCGAAGAGAAGCCGGCTGGCGACGCGGCGGCTGGCGGCGAAGCCAAGGCCGAAGGCGCCGCCGAGATGAGCGGTCCGCCGGACGCCGGTGGGAAGATCAAGGTGGGTCTGCGCCTCGGCTACATGTTGCCAATGGGCGACGCCGCCAAGGACGTCAAGCTCGGCGACAGTGTGAGCGGTGGTATCCCGATCTGGCTCGACCTCGGCTACATGGTCACGCCGAACATCATGGTCGGCCTCTACGCTTCGTACGCCTTCTTGATGCTCGACTCGAAGATCAAGGATGCTTGCGATGCGGCGAGCGCGGACTGCTCGGCGACCCAACTTCGGTTCGGTCTGCAGGGCCAGTACCACCTGTCGCCCGGTGAGGGGCTCGACCCGTGGTTCGGCCTCGGCCTGGGCATGGAAATGGTCGACTTCAAACAAGGCGACGCCAAGGGCGGCTTCAGCGGTCTCGAGTTCGCGAACATCCAGGCCGGCGCCGACTTCAAGGCCATGGACAACTTCACCGTTGGCCCATTCCTCAGCTTCTCGATCGGCCAGTACTCGAAGATTACCGGCGACAACGAGGCGGACATCAAGGACAAAGCCATGCACCAGTGGCTCACCCTCGGCGTCAAGGGCACGTTCGGCTTCTGATCCGAACGCACTCTTGAAATCGACGCGAGAGCGCCGTCCCGCAGGTCGGGGTGGCGCTTTCGTTTTTTGCAGAGCGCCACCGCCGACGGTCGCCGAAGCCGCCGAGCTGCGCTACACGTTCCTCACACATGAGCGCCTGGCTCGAAACCGTCGTCGCCGAACGCCGCGAGTGGGCCGCGGGGCTCGTCACGCTGAAGCTCGCGGGTGAGCTCGAAGCCTTCGAAGCGGGCCAGTGGGCGAACCTGTCCCTCGACATCGACGGCACCCGTGAGCGCCGCGCCTACTCTCTCGCCTCCGCCCCCTGCGCGCCGCCCGAGCTGTTCGTTGCGTTGGTCCCCGGCGGGCGTTTCAGCCCGCGTCTGTTCGAGCTCCGGGCCGGTGCTGCCATCTCCGTGGAGAAAAAACCGCAGGGCTTCTTCACGCTGCGCTGGCTGCCCGAAGCCAGAGACCTGTGGCTCGTCGCAACGGGCACCGGGCTCGCGCCCTTCGTCTCGATGCTGCGCGCTGGTGAGGTGTTCCAGAAATTCGAGCGCGTCGTGCTGGTGCACGGCGTCCGCGAGCCTTCGCACCTCGCCTATCGCGACGAGCTCGCCAAAACTCCCACCGTGTCCGTCCCCGTCGTCAGTCGAGATCCGACCGCCCAGGGAGTCCTTCACGGTCGGGTCACCACGCTGCTCGCTAGTGGTGAGCTCGAGCGCGCGGCGGGTCTGACGCTCTCGCCCGAGCATTCCCACATCATGCTGTGCGGCAATCCCGAGATGATCACCGAGATGACGACGGCACTCGACGCCCGCGGGCTCCGTCGTCACCGCCAGCGAAGACCCGGGCACGTGACGGTCGAGAGTTACTGGTAGCTCAGGTGACCGGCCGGCGTGTGCTGGCGATGGCGCCCCAGGTGTCGTCCTTCTGCGGCTCGGCGACGCGTACGACCTGCACGTGCAAGATCACGCGCGTCACCTTGGAGGTCACCACCAGTCGGGGACGGCGATGAGCATCGAAGGTCTGGAACACGGCTTCGGAGCCGGGCGTCGGCAGCGGAAACGTGAGCTCGTTGTTGTCGTTCACTCTTCGCTGACCACCCACCAGTTGTCCGCCGAAAAACGGGTGTTTCTTGTCACTTTGTCCGGTCGCGAGATCGATGACGTCGACACACACCAGGGTGGCGTCCAGCGCGTAGACGCGGTTCTTGGTCCAGACCTCGTACGCAGGTGGCGTGCGTTTGGCCGCAGCGGCCGAGAGTTTGCGCACCTCGACCTCGACCGGTGGCCGCTCGAAGCGTGGGGCTGCCACCGGCGACGACGGCTCGGGTTTCTGCACCAGATTGAAATCCGCGGGTGGCCCCGAATGCGTCTTCGCGCCGGCGTGACTCGGCGGGCGTGAGGGTTTCCTCGGCGGTTTTCCGGCGGGGGACTGCTCCTCCACCGTGCGCTCGACTTCCCACTCTTGACGGTTCTCGATGTCTGGATTCGTCGGCATCTCCCAGCCGACCGGCGCGCCCACGACTGTCGTCTCGCCCTCCCAACCCGGCGGCGCCGCACCCACGTGCGTCGCTTCCGAGTCCCGCATCGGGAGCGTCTTCATCTTCACTTTTCGACGCTCGGTCACCTCGGCTCCTCCCTCTCAGCGGCTCAGTCGATCACGATACCCAGCGAGAACCGCCCCATCAAATACACCGGATGCAATCCGCCGTTGAGGTCCGCCAGCGTGCTCGTGTTCCGATCCAGAGAAATCAGGAGCTGGCCATCACAGCCCGAGCTCGTGGCGTCCGTCTTGGGCGTTGCGGGTGGATCCGGATAACAGCGCTCTTCCTTGTTCAGCTCCACGCCCAGGCCAATTCCCGCGGAAATCGTGAAAAACCCCCAGCGGTGGTGGGAGCCGAAGAAACCATACAGGTGGCGCTCGGTGTGCTTGGCCTTGTCGATCTCACCCGCGTCGTCGTTGGTGCGGTACTCGTAGCCGTAGTTCGTGAGAATGACCCGGAGCACGTTGCCCTCGAAGGGTTTGCCCTCGAGCCAGAAGCCCAGGCCGAACGACGCGCCGGACATCGAGCCCACGCCATTCGAGTGCTGAGTGAGCTCCGAGTCCAGGCCGCGGAAGTTGATCATCGGTGGCTGCTCGTTCACGACGAACACTGGGACCAGCTCGAAGCTCATGAAGTCGAGGAGCCCAGCCTCGATTTCGAAGCCAAGGCGTCCCTGCAACAGCCAGTTGAATGGGTCGATGCGCACCGAGAGGGGCGGCATCTCGAAACCGCTGTCCTGTTTCTTTGGTGGTGGAGGCGGAGGTCCGCCGTAGTAGCCCCCTTGCTGCTGACCGTAGGGCTGCCCGTACCCGCCCTGCTGCTGCCCGTAGCCGGGAGGTGGAGGCTGCCCGTAGCCGGGCGGCGGTGGCTGCTGTCCGTAGCCGGGCGGCGGTGGCTGTTGTCCGTAACCAGGCGGCGGTGGTTGCCCGTAACCGGGTGGCGGGGGTTGCCCGCCGTACTGCGCGCTCGCCGTCGAAGAAGCCAAGAGGACCGGGAGCAGCGCGCTGCTCGCGATCACGATCGGAAGACGCATGCGCTCATTCTAACAGGGGATGCGGGTCAGCGGGAGGTCAGGCGTCCCCGCGGGTGAATCGTTCGAAGGTTTCCACGTCGTCCGGCGAGCCCACGATCAGGGGCACCCGCGCGTGCAGCTCGCTCGGAACGACGTCCAGCACGCGCTGTCGCCCGGTGATTGCACGCCCGCCGGCAGCCTCGAACACAAAGGCCATCGGGTTGGCCTCGTACAGCAGGCGCAGCTTGCCCTGTGGGCTTTTTTTGTCCGCCGGGTAGGCGAAGATGCCACCTTTGAGCAGCGTGCGGTGGGCGTCCGCCACCAGCGAGCCGACGTAACGAGCCGAGTACGGGCGCCCGTCGACCTTGTCTTGTTCCTTGAGATGAGCCACCCAGGCCTTCACGCCGTCGGTCCAGCGCGCCGTGTTGCCCTCGTTCACCGAGTAGATGTTGCCCTTCTTCGGACAGCTGATGTTCTCGTGTGAGAGAAAGAACTCGCCCGCGCCAGGATCCCAGGTGAAGCCGTGCACGCCCTTGCCTGTGCTCAAGACGAGCACGGTCGAGGAGCCATAAATGACGTAGCCCGCGGCAGCGTAGCTCTTGCCCGGAAGCAAGAAGCTCTCTTCGGACAGCTTGCTCCCCTTCTCCATGCGCAGCATGCCGAAGATGGTTCCGATCGAAATGTCGACGTCGATGTTGCTCGAGCCGTCGAGCGGATCGACCACCACCAGATAACCTCCGCGTGCTTCCGGAAACAGGATGGCGTGATCGAGCTCTTCACTGGCTATGCCCATGCAGTGTCCGCGGCGCTTGAGCACGTGGATGAACGTCTCGTTGGCGATGATGTCCAGCTTCTGAACACTCTCACCCTGAACGTTGGTCTCGCCGGTCCAGCCGAGCACGTCCGCCAACCCCGCGCGCCGGACGCGCCCCGTGATCAGCTTCGCCGCCAAGCTGATCTGGTTGAGCAAGGACGTGAACGTTCCAGTCGCCCCGGGGACTTGGAACATGCCCTCGAGGATGAAGGTTTCGAGCGTTGCGCCAGCTTTCGATGCGTCCGGTGGGCTCCAAGAGGTGTGAGTCATGCCGCTCGTTCTCTCCTCGTCGGGCCTTGGTTGAAAGGCCGCCGATAAGGATCTACTTTCCTGGCCCGCATTCAAGCGGGCAGTCACGGACCTCCAGCTGGGGCCAGACTGCGCTGATTTTGCACCCAAGCCGCGTGCCAGAGCACGCAGGGGAAAATGAAATGGCAACCGATCGCGTGAAGGAAATTCTGTCTTGGTACGGCTCGGACAACCCGGGGACCAAGACCAGTATCGCGCGCCTGCTCAACACCGGCGCGCTGGCCGGCACCGGCAAGATGGTGATCCTGCCCGTCGACCAGGGTTTCGAGCACGGGCCGGTGCGCTCGTTTGCCGTGAACCCCGACGCGCACGACCCCGAGTACCACTTTCGGTTGGGCATCGACTCGGGCTGTAACGCTTACGCGGCCCCCTTGGGGTTCCTCGAAGCCTGCGCTGACAAGTTTGCGGGTCAGATCCCGCTCATCCTGAAGCTCAACAACAGCGACTCGCTCTCCAAGGTCGAGCCGTGCTCCGCGCTGACCGGGAACGTCGATGACGCGCTCCGCCTTGGCTGTACGGCCATCGGCTACACCATCTATCCCGGCTCGGGGCTGCGCAATCAGATGTACCAGGATCTGAAGGAGCTCACGTACGAGGCGAAGTCGAAGGGCCTCGCCGTGGTGACCTGGGCCTACCCGCGCGGTGAGGGCCTCAGCAAGGACGGAGAGACCGGCATCGACGTCGCGGCGTACGCGGCGCACATCGCAGCCCAGCTCGGCTCGCACCTGATCAAGATCAAGGCCCCCACCGCTCACATCGAGCAGCCGGAAGCGAAGAAGGCCATCGAGAAAGCGAAGATCCCGGTGGGGACCCTGCCCGAGCGGGTGCGCTACTGCGTGCAGGCCGCCTTCGGCGGCAAGCGCATCGTCATCTTCTCCGGCGGCGAGGCCAAGGCAACCGACGAGGTTCTGGAGGAAATCCGCCAGATCAACGCCGGCGGTGGTTTTGGTTCGATCGTCGGCCGCAATGCCTTCCAGCGCCCGCGGGCTGAAGGCGTCGACCTTCTGAAGAAGATCATCGGAATCTACAAGGGCTGAACGAGCCGCTCCCGAAACCGGACTTGAAGCTGCTCGGGTTGGGGTGGCAGTATCGCCACCCTTCCGAGCAGCTCGCCGTTTGTGAAGCTGCCTCGGACCCGTGAGGAGAGATCGAGCCATGGCTTTGCACATTCAGACGGCATCGGGCGACCCAACCTCGGCGGCGGTCGATCTGCTCGCGGTGCTCGTCACCGAAGGTGGTCTCGAAAAACAGAAGGTCGTCGCCGATCTCGACAAGGCGCTGGGCGGAGCGCTGCTCGACCACGCAAAGCTCGCCGAGTTCACCGGCAAGGCGGATCAGTGTTTCGAGCTGGTCACCCTCGGGCGAGCCAAGGCTCGCCGCGTCCTCTTGCTCGGGACCGGACCCAAGAAGAGCCTCGAGCCGGCGCGCCTGCGCGCGACCATCGCGACTGCCACGCGTAGCGCGCAGGGCAACAAGGCCAAGACCCTGGCCGTCGCGCTACCTGCTGACGGCGTGGATCTGCGTGTGGTGGCCGAAGGCGTCGGGCTCGGCGCGTATCGCTTCGTCAAATACATGACCGGCGATCGCGTCCCGAAGTCCGACATCAAGGACGTGAAGCTCTTCGCCGGCAAGGCCTCGGCGGCCGACAAACAAGCCATCGAGCTGGGCATGAAGATCGCGCAGGCCGTGTGTCTCGCTCGCGACGCGGTCAACGAACCACCCAACGAGCTGAACCCCGAGGCGCTCGCGCAGATCGCCAGGGGCTTGGCCAAGAAGAACGGCCTGGGTCTCAAGGTTCTCGACAAAAAAGGCATCGCCGCGGCTGGCATGAAGCTCCACTACGCGGTGGGTCAGGGCAGCGCCAACGAGCCGCGTTTCATCCACCTGTCCTACGTGCCCAAGAAACCCAAGAAGAAGCTGGTGTTCGTGGGCAAGGGCCTCACCTTCGACTCCGGCGGCCTGTGCATCAAACCCGCGCCCGGCATGGGCGAGATGAAGAGCGACATGGGCGGCGCAGGCGCCGTTCTCGGGTTGATGGCCGCCGTCGCTGCGCTCAAGCCCAACGTCGAGGTCCACGGGATCGTCGGGGCCGCCGAGAACATGCCCGACGCGGAGGCCTATCGTCCGGGGGACATCTTCGGCTCGCTCGACGGCAAGACCGTCGAGATCATCAACACCGACGCCGAGGGCCGGTTGGTGCTCGCAGACGCCCTCACCTACGCGACCCGGCTCTCGCCCGATCTCTTGGTCGACGCAGCCACGCTGACCGGCGCGTGTATGGTTGCGCTGGGCAAGAACTGCTCGGCCTTCTACGCGACCGACGACAAGAACGCGCGGGAGCTCGAGTCCGCGGCCAAGGAAGCGGGCGAGCAGTTCTGGCGCATGCCGCTGTTCGAGGAGTTCCGCGAACAACTGAAGAGTGACGTCGCGGATCTGAAACACACCGCGGATCGCTGGGGTGGTTCCATCAGCGCTGCCGTGTTCTTGCAGCAGTTCGTGGGCAAAACCGCCTGGATCCACTGCGACGTCGCGGGCCCGGTGCTGGCGGACGCCGCGAAGGGCGCCTACCCGAAGGGCGCGACGGGTCACCCGGTGCTCACCTTCTTGAAGATGGTCGAGCACGCCGCGCGCTGAGCGCGTCATGTCGCTTCGACGGCGTCGAGCCGCCGCCATCGCCGGCAGTCTCGCAGCGGCGATCTTCGCCCAGCAAGGCGACGCCCATCTGCGTTTCCCCAAGGTGAAGGGCGAGCGTCTGATCGAGCTGCGCCTGGCCGAGGACCCCATCCGACTTGGTTATCGGGTCGGCTTCGGCGACAGCTTGGCGGCACAGATTCGCTCTCGGGCGGACCGCGATGGTGACACGCAGGTGAGTGCCGCCGAGGGCAATGCGGCTCTCGACGCGCGCTCCGCCGAGGTGCTCGCTGCGCTCGTGATCTGCACGGGGCGCACTCCGGACACCACGACCTGTCGCCACTTTTCCGCGCGCGACATCGAGCGCGTCGAGGCCGAAGGCTGGGTGCCCAGTCAGAGCGGACATCTCCATTTCGCCTGGACGCTGCGGCTGAAGGAGCGCGCCAATGAAATTGGCGTCATCCGCCTCGAGGACGCCTACGAAGTCCCCGGGATCGAGCTGACCGACGTCGAGATTTCAGCGCCGCCACACACCCCCCTGTTGCGCGCCGGGGATGGCGCCGTTGCGAGCGGCGTGGCTCAGCGTTTCACCTGGATCGAACGTGTCCGCGAACCCGGGCCGCGCATCGTGGTTGCGAGTTATGCGCCGCCGAAGCCCACCCGAAAGCGATTCCTGCTTGCGGCAGGCTTGCTTGCGCTGGCCGGGGCCATGGCCTGGGTGTTCCTTCGCCAGCGGCGCCCGCGCCGGGAGAATTGAGCTAGCCTGCCGCCATGGCGCTCGCCACGGCAGACACGGCTCGCTCGCTCTCGGCGAGGTCCAACATGCTGTTGCCGGGTCTCTTGGCCTGGGTGAGCACCGTGGGTGTCCCCGCGTTCGAACGAACGGGCGGCGCGGAGGCGCGCGTCTTCGCGCTGGCGGCGCTCGTGACCATGGTTGCCGGCCCGCTCACGTCGGTGACTCATCCGCGGTTCAGTCGCGTGCTCGGCATTCACCTGACGATGGCCTTCTGTCTAATCACCTGGCTCCGGCTCGGTCCCGCCATCAGCGTGCAACACGTGGAGCCCGTCCGCGCCGCCATCGGGGTCGTGGCCTGGGTCCTGTTTGCGTTCGGTTGGGGGGCCGTGCGTGCGCCGGGAATCCCCGAGGAGGATCCCCGGGCGATCCTGGGTGACCCGCTGCCCGCGCGAAGTCAGCTTCCACCCGCCGCCACTGCGATCTTCGTGGTTGGGGTCCTGGGAGCTGCCGTGACGCTGGCGTCCGCCTGGCGTGTCACGCGCCCGAGCCACGCGCTCTTGTCCCACGCCGCCGCCGTGGTTTGTGCGATCGCGTTGGTCGTCAGCGCCGCAAAAGTCGCGGTCGATCGCCAGGACTGGCGCCCCGTGACACCGCCGTCCGCCCGCCTCAGCTCCGCTGTTCGTCCCCTCACCATCCTGGCTGTGGCGTTGATCCTGCGTTTTGCATGGATGCTGGTCGAGTAGACTCACCGCCGTGGCACGAGCCGTAGACATCATCAGCGTCGTGCTCCTGGCCGCCGCGGCCGGGGCGTTCATCTTCGGCGTGAACGCGCTGGGTGATCGCCGCGACCTGGATGCGCTCTACTGGCTCGTCGTCGGCGGGCTCACCCTCCGCGCGGCGACTGACATGCTGCGTCCGAAAGGCGCGTCACGCTGAACATGAAGCGCCCCGCATGGCACGCGGTGACCCTTGCGGTCTCGATCATCGGGTGTGGATCCGAGACACACGCGCCGAAACCTGCCGAGGTCGGCGCGCTGCCTGCGGGCATTGCGGCGCGAGTGGCCGACGAAGACATCGCGACCGAGCTCGTGGCGAGTGTTGCCGTGGCGCAGGGGATATCCCCGGCAGCGGCGCGCGAGCGACTGGTATCGGACGCGCTCTTCGCGGTGCACGCCAGAACAGTGCTAGCCGGGACCGGCTTCGCTGCGGCAGCCGAACGCTCCGCCGTCGCCCGCGCGTTGTCGGAGCAGATCCGGAGTGAGGCGCAGGCAAAAGGCCCCCCGACCGACGCAGAAGTCGACGAGGTCACGGAGCTGCGTTGGTTGGACTTTGCACGCCCTGCCATGGTTCGCACCTCACACGTCGTCGTGCTCGACGACGCGCCCACGAAGGCGGCCAA
>JADJKB010000020.1 GCA_016706225.1 Myxococcales bacterium | reverse complement strand
GGCCGAAGATCGAGGACGAGGCGGAGGCGCGGCGGTGCCTGGCCGCAGCGAAGCGGAAGGGCCTGAGCGCCGGACTTGTTGGCGCGGGCTTGGGTGATCGCGGAGGAGCTTCGGGCGCGGCGGGTCGCGGCGGGTGGCGATCGCCGCCGGCGGCCGCCGGTTCGCCGCCCGGAGTCCGCGCATTTTGCGAGGAAACATCGGCCTTCCGGGGTGGCACGCCGCTGGCCATAGCGCCGTCGTGTGGGCCACCCGCACACCCGTCCCGAGCCCTCGCGCGTCCGGCATCGACCGGAGAGCACGCTGCTCACCAGACAGTGGCGGAGCACTGGCCGGCGTTCCTCGAGCGCGCGGACGAGCACGGCGGCGCTGCCGCGCTTCGGTGAAAGAGTTCGAGGCCTACCTGCGCTGCGGGCAGCTGGAGCACGGGTAAGCACGTACAGACTCAGTATTGCACTCACCCTACGCCGCCCGAGGTGACGCTCACGCCGCCGTCACCATCCGCTGGAGGGACAGCGGTTCGAGGTGATGCGAGGCGGTCCGCAAACATCGTGGTGCGCCTGCCGGACGGCACGATGAGTGCCGCGTTCCTGGACGGACGCCGACGGCGAGTCGGCGCCGCACGGACCAGACACGATCTTCAGCATCGATGCGCTGAAGGAAATGCTCGAGCTCCTCGAAATGCTGCGTCGCCGCGGGCTGAAGCTAAGACGTGCCGCGTGACGGGTCGGCGCCGCTTGCGGACCTGTGCGCGGTGGCGGATGCGGTGTCTCCACTGGAGGAGGAATCGCATGCCGAAACAGACAACGCTCGACCTGCGAGGTGACGGGCTCGCGACGTTGTGGAAGCGACTGCCGGAACAATGCCGACGCGAAGCCGTCGCCGTGTGGTCGCGGCTGATCGCCGCTGCTGCCCGTCGGACGAGCAAGAGTGAAAAGAAGCGAGGAGGAGATCGATGATGACTGGACCGAGTGGATCGAATGGGGATCGTCTGAAGGTACGAGTCGAGCATCAGGCGCGCCTGGCCTTCGTCTACGTGCGGCAGTCGTCGCTCAAGCAGGTGCGCGGCAACCTCGAAAGCCAGCGCCGGCAGTACGCGTTCGCCGACGAGGGCGTTCGCGCTGGGGTGGGAGCCGCGAGCGCGTCCTCGTCATCGACGAGGATCAGGGCAAGAGCGGCGCGCTGCCCGGAGCACGCGCCGGCTTCGGCGGGCTGGTGGCCGCCGTTGCCCGCGGCGAGGTCGGCATCGTGATGAGCCTCGAGGTGTCGCGCCTGTCGCGCAACGATTCCGACTGGCATCACCTCGTGTACCTGTGTCGCTGGACGGGTACGCTGATCGCCGACGAGCACGGCGTGTACGACCCGTCGTCGTCCGCCGACCGCATGGTGCTCGGCATCCGCGGGCAGGTGAGTGAGCTCGAGCGTGACAGCGCCGTGCACCGGATGGTCGAGGCGCGCTGGAGTAAGGGCCCGCCGCGGAGAAGCGTTCACGATCCCGCCGGCGGGCTACGACCTCGACGAGCTCGGGCAGCTCGAGATGTCGAGCGACGAGGCAGTTCAGGCCGCCGTGCACCGCGTGTTCCACAAGTTCGAGGGAGCTCGGTGCCGGCCGTCAGGTGTACCTGTGGTGGCGCGAGCAAGGCCTGCCGTTTCCGTGCGTCGCATGTTGCCGAGGTCGCATCCGATCGTCTGGGTTCCGGTCGGCTACCGGATGATCCACAACATGCTGCGCCACCGATCTATGGCGGCGCCTTCGTCTTCGGACGCAGCGAAACCCCTGCGCGAGCTCGATCCGCAGACGCAGAAGCTGTCGCTGCGGCGAGGGCGGCGGGGATGGTCGACTGGCCCGTCTTGATCAAGGACCATCATCCGGCATACATCTCTTCGAAACGTTCCTCAAAAACCAGGAGAGCCTGCGCGCCAACAGCGTGATTCCAGTCCCCGCCGACGAAGCTCACCAAGGAGCCGCTCGTGAAGGTCGAGCGCTTTTGCAGGGCCTGATGCGTTGTGGGCACTGCGGCCGGCGCATGTACGTCAACTACGGCGGTGAGCGCGCCGTTCGGACGCTGCAGTATCGTTGCTCGCGTCCGCTCGCCGCCGTCGCAGGGCAGGACTGCCAGCTCATTGGCGGCAAGCGCATCGAAGCGCTGGTGGTCGAGGCGTTCCTCGACGTGTCGGCCGCTGCCGGGATTGAAGCGGCGGCGCTGGCGGGCGAAACGCTGCGGCTCGAAATCGAGGCGACAGAGCGCTCCTGGCACTTGCAGATCGAAAAGGCCGAGTACGAGGCTCAGCGTGCGGAGCGGCAGTACCTGGCAGTAGAGCCCGAAAACCGCACCGTGGCCCGCGAGCTCGAGCGGCGCTGGAACGAGCGCCTGGTCGAGCTCGAAGCGCTGCGCGCGCAAGCGGCGCGGACGCGCAGGACCCAGCGTCCGCTGAGCGACGAAGAGCTTGCCCGCGCCCAGGAGCTCGGAAAAGACCTGCATGAGGTATGGAGCGCACCGAGCACGACCGTGCGCGATCGCAAGCGCCTGCTACGTGCGCTGATCGAGGAAGTGCAGGTCAAGAGCGACGAAAACTTCACCTGCTGCGCATCGTGTGGAAGGGAGGTGCGGTTACGGATCGTGACCTCGTCCGTTACCGCTCAAAGGGTCCTCATGCACACGCCACCTCTGAGGAGATCATCGAGCTGGTGCGCAAACTGGCGACGGAGTTCGACGACGTGCAGATCGCCGGCATCCTCAACCGGCAAGGGCACAAGAGCGGCCTGGGACGCGCCTTCACGAAGTCGAGCGTCCTGTCGCTTCGTGGCAGTCACCAGATCCCGAAGTGTCCAACTCCCCAAACCGCGCGATGAGCGCGAAGGCCCCCTTCACCGCCGATCAAGCCGCGCGCGAGCTCGGCGTCTCAATGCACACCATCCATCGCTGGCTCCGCGACGGCACGCTGTCGGGGCAGCAAGCCACCGAAAAGGCTCCCTGGCGGATCGTGCTCACCGAAGACGTTCGACGTCGCCTGACCAGCGGCTCCGCGCCGGAGAACTGGGTCGGGCTAGCGAAGGCGGCACGCCGCCTTGGCCTGGCAAAGGTCGCTCGTTGCCCATCTGGTCAAGCAGGGCAAGCTCCGGGCGGTCCGCACTGTCGTGCGCAACCGCGAGTGCTGGCGAATCGACGTTTCTTCCGCAGATCACGCGCCCCAAACCGACCTCTTTGACCGAATGCGCAACGGTAAGAAAAGGAACCGTAGTATGTCCGCACGCACGGCTGCCTGCACCTTGTGTGTCGTGACTGCGGGTACTCCGAGCTCGTCGCGCTCAGTTGCAAGCGCGGGTTCTGTCCATCCTGTTTGGGCCGCCGGATGGCCGACACCGCGGTGCACTTGGAGCAGGCGGTGCTGCCGCGCGCCCATCCGTCATTGGATCTGCTCTTTGCCCTGGGGTCTACGCTCGCTGCTCGGGTACGACCGCAAGCTCTGCTCCGAGGTGGTGAGCGCGTTCATGGCGGAGGTGGACCGCTCGCTGCGCTGGCGCGCGAAGCGCGAGCTCGGCATTTCGAGTGTCGCAAGCTGCCACACCGGATCCGTGGTCGCTGTGCAGAGGACGGACAGCGCGCTCCGGCTCAACGTGCACTTCCACGCACTCGTGCTCGATGGCGTGTACGTGCACGCGGACGGCGACCCGCGCGCGCCGCTCGAGTTCCGGGAGCTCGACGCGCCCACGCACGCGGACGTGGCGCAGGTCGCAGCGCGCACTGCGGCCCGCATCGAGAGCATCCTCAAAGCGCACGGGCGGAGCCTCGACCCCGAGCTCGGTGAGCAGGAGCTGCCGGAGCTCTGCTTTGACGAGCCGGGGCTGGCTGCGTGTTACGCGGCGGCAGCTCAGGGCATTGGCGTGAGCGGTGAGCGTGCAGGCAAGCCGCTCTTGCGGTTGGTCGTGCCGGCGGGTGCCCGAGCGCTCGCGTGCCGCGGACGCGACGGATGCGCCCATCGCGGAGGTGCGCGGCATCAACTTGCATGCGGCGCAGGTCATCGACGGCCGAGATCGGCGACGAGTGGAGCGGCTCGCTAATCATCACGCGCCCTCCGATCGCGCAGGACCGCCTCGAGCGCCGGCAGGACGGCAGGCTCGAGCTCATCTTCAAGAAGGTGTGGCGGGACGGCACCCGCGCGCTGGTGCTCGAGCCCCACGACCTGATTGCGCGGTTGGTGGCGGCCGTGCCGCCTCCACGCTTTCACATGCTCCGGTATTTCGGGTGCTCTCGAGCCACTCATCGCGCCGGGCCCTCGTCGTGCCCAAGCCGCCCGTGGATGCGGCCTGTCACAAGCCACCTCCGGCTCGAGGCGATCAGCTCGAGCTGCTCGGCGAGAAGGACGATGCGCCGGTCGGGCGGAAGCGGTGGGCGTGGTTGCTGGCGCACGTGTTCGCGGCCGATGTCGAGACGTGCCCGCGTTGCTCCGGCCCGATGAGGTGGGCGGAGGTCGCCACGAGCCGCGCGGCCATCACGCGGCTGATTGCGGAGCACGAGGACGGCCTCGGATCGAGAGCGCCGCCCACGGCGAGAGTCCCCGTCCGCGTGCCCGAGCAATTGGGGATGGGGTTCGGGGAGGGGTGAGGCGACCGGCGACTTCGCTGGGGGCGGAGGTGTGTCGCGCGCGCTTGGCGAGGGTGATCGAGCCCGACAGAGGACCCGGCGAGCACAATCGGCGCCCGGCGAGCCCAATCGGCGCCGGGGGTCGGGGTGCGGGAGGTGATCTCGACCCGAAGCCGTCGAGCGCGTACTCTCGGCTTGGTGGGTTTTGGCAGTTCAAATGCCCTATGCGCTCTCGGACGACAAGCGCGGCCAGCCCGTGCTCGTGGCGCGGGGCCTCGAGCAGCTGTTCGGACAGGGCCCGGCCGGCACCGGCGTCGGGGATTTCCTGAAGTCGCCGCTTCACCGCGGCGAAATCCGCATGCTCGCCACCACCACCCCCGAGGGATTACGCAAGATCGCCGATAAAGACGCGACCGTGTTGCGCGCGTTCACGACCCTGCCCATCGACGAGCCGAGCGTGGACGGCGCCGTCGAGATCCTGCGCGGCGTCGCCAGCCGCTACGAAGATCGGCACCAGGTCGAGATCAGCGAGGGCGCCATCAACTCCGCCGTGCGCCTCGCCAAGCGCTACTTGCAGGACCGCTTCCTCCCGGACAGCGCCATCGACCTGCTCGACGAGAGCTCGGCCTCGAAGCGCGTCGAGACCGACGGCATCCCGGCGCTGGTGGACGCCGCCATCCGCCGCGCCGAGTCCTTGAAGGCGCAGCTCCATTCGCTCGAGCGGACGGACGACGCAGCGACGCGAGCCACCCGAGACCGGCTCGCCGCGGAGCTCACCGAGCTCGAGCCCAAGGTCACCGAGATGAAGAGCAAGCTCGAGTCCCGGCGCGGCGCGGTGGCGGCGGTCCGCGCCCTGAAGAGCGAGCTCGAATCGTCCCGCGCCGCCCTGGAAGACGCCCGCGGCAAGAAGGACTTCGCAAAGCTCGGTGAGCTCGAGCACGTCACCGTGCCGGAGCTCGAGAAGCGCTACCACGCCGCCGAGGAGGCCGCGCGCAGCGTCGGCGTCGTCGTCGAGGGCTCGCGCGTGGTCACGGAGAGCGACGTCGCCGGGACGCTCGCCATCTGGACTGGCATCCCGGTCGCCAAGATGCTCGAAGGCGAGGCCGACAAGCTGCTCAAGATGGAAGCGCGGCTCGAGCAGCGCGTCGTGGGCCAGGACGAGGCCGTCAAGGCCATCGCCCGCGCCGTGCGCCGCGGCCGCGTCGGCCTGCGCGATCCCGGCAAGCCCATCGGCAGCTTCCTCTTCCTCGGCCCGAGCGGCGTCGGCAAGACGGAGCTGGGCAAGGCCCTGGCGGAGTTCCTGTTCGACGACGAGGCCGCCCTCACCCGGCTCGACATGAGCGAGTTCATGGAGCGCCACATGGCCCAGCGCCTGATCGGCGCGCCCCCCGGCTACGCCGACAGCGAGCAAGGCGGCTTCCTCACCGAGGCCGTCCGCCGCCGCCCCTACTCCGTCCTGCTCTTCGACGAGGTCGAGAAGGCCCACGCAGACGTCTTCAACCTGCTCCTCCAGGTGCTCGACGACGGCCGCCTCACCGACGGCCGCGGCCGCACCGCCGACTTCTCGAACACCGTGGTGATCATGACGAGCAACATCGGCTCGCAGCGCATCCTGGAGACCGACGTGAAGCTGTTCGAGACCGAAGACGGCCGCGAGGCCCTGCGCGACGTGCTGATGAGCCAGCTCAGCGAGTTCTTCCGCCCCGAGTTCCTGAACCGCATCGACGACGTGGTCGTGTTCCGCTCCCTGACCAAGGCCGACCTGCGCAAGATCGTCGACATCCAGCTACGCCGCCTGGAGAAGCTCCTGGCCGACCGCCGTGTGAAGCTCGAGCTGACGGAGGAGGCCAAGGGCCGCCTGGTCGAGCTCGGCTACGAGCCCGCCCTCGGCGCGCGCCCGTTGAGGAGGGCGATCTTGAAGCAGCTGCAGGATCCCTTGGCGGAGTCGCTGTTGGGCAACCGGTATGCGGAGGGGACGACGATCAAGGTGGGGCTGGATGGGGAGAAGAAGATGACGTTCACGGTGTGAGGGGGGGGCGGCCCTGGTATGGGCGTCAAACACGAGGATCGTCATGGCACGCCGAATGTCGCCCTCGGGAGCGCACGTGCCTGCGGCGCACGCGGCGGACATTGCCTCTCACTGCCGGTCTGCGGGCTCTGTGGGTCGGCTGACGCCGCAGATGGCAGACGGCGGCTGATTGACCCTCCGCACTGTGGGCCGGCTGGCCAGGCGCCGGCCGTGTGACACGGCTAGAATTTCGCCAGCTTGGCGTCCTCTTCGATCACGGTAATCGCGTACCGGAGGTCATCTCGCAGGGATTCTATCTGCGTCCGCATGATGTAACCCCGACCGTCGAAGTCCGACGTTGGGGAGGTGTTCGCGGGTCGCTCAGGAAGGTCCCGCAATATTTCGCTTCGCAGGAACTCCGTTCTGAGCGACTCGTAACGGACGAAGAGTTCGCCATAGCGCGAAGGATCGAAGTAGTTGGCCCTGGTGACGGCGAGATGTCGCTCGACCCGCTCCAAGAGGCCCTTCGCCCGAGGAAGAGACGCCGTCAGTGTTTCCACGGGGTCTGGACGCCCCGCACGGGCGCCAGCAGGTTGTGACATGGTGCACGCGAGCAACGAGTCGAGCTCAGTTATCACCGCGGACATCGATTGGAGTCTGCGCGCCGAGTCAGCAACGACCATCCTGTCGAGCAACTGGTTCACCGGTTCCAACTCCGGGCGACCGAGGAGTTCGACCAGGTTGTATCCGTTCTCCCGGAAGCCCTGCTGCATGAACCGCTGGGCACCGCCGGTCAGTAGGGTCCAAAGCACCTTCCCGAGGGAGTACACGTCGAAGTTCGCCGGTGGTTCGTCTACGCGACCCGTTTCCGCCTCAGGCGGCCTGAACCACGAAGCCCCAACTTTCTCTCCCAAGGAAGTAACTTCGGTGGCATCCGGGTCATGAACGATGCCGAAGTCACCGAGCACGGGATGGTCAAGATCGCGGAGCAGGATGTTCTTGGGCTTCACGTCTCGGTGGACGAGGCCCTTCGAGTGAAGCGCAGCCAGCGCGACCGCAACGTCCCGGATCGCCCGAAGACTACGCCACGCATCGCCCCGATAGACGCCGAGGTGGTCGTGGAGAGAGCCGAACTGCATGAACTCAGTGACAATCCACGGCTCGTCAGCGTCGGCGTCCGCGTCGAGGACGCGAAGGATGAACGGGTGCGAGAGACTCTTCGTGACCGCAATCTCAAGCCGGAAGCGCGACAACGCTTTTTCGCGCCTTTCTGGCGATGGCCAGTTCCGCTCCCGCATCGTCTTCATGACGCCGACCTGGCTGGTGGCTGCCCGGTGGACCTTTTCAGTGACTCCCTGGCCCCCGCTGCCGAGCGCTCCAAGAGGGCTCCACGTGTCCCGGCTGCCCCAGGGCCGCGGCCCCTCGATTGGGGTTCCGCTGACGCCTTCTTGCCCGTGGCTGCCCAACGAAACCGCCACTTCCGCGATTTCGTCGAGAGCGTCATCTCCTGCCTTGAGCTGTAGGCGCACCGCTTGAATCGGGTCGTCCGTGCGGCGCTCGACCGTCCCGGGTCGTGGCTCCGCGATTCCGAACGGGCCCGCGGCCGTCACGATGCTGCCCAGTAGCTTAAGCCCCTGCGAGGACGGCGGTTCCACCTCGACCACTATGCGCCTGGTTGCGATCTCGCAGCGCGAGATCCGGCCTCTGTAGTCCCAGAGAATGAGGTGTGAGCTGAGAGGTCGGACGTCTCGGCCTTGCGGTGAAGTGAACGTGAAACCAGACACTTGAAGCACGGCATCTTCGAGTCCGTTGAAAGCCTGCGCCGGCCCGTCCGCCTCAATGATGTCCCAAAAAGTTGGACGAGATCCGATCACGTTCGTACTTACAACCACGATGGGCCAGTCGCAGCCGTACTCGTGGCGATCGGGGCCATAGCGCCGCGCCTCAAGGGGGCCGTCGAAGCCATGCCCCACCACCTCGAACCCGTTCGCTTCGAAGGGGTGACCTTCAAGTGCCAACTGGAATCGCTCCAGGAATTCCTGGGGAGGTGGCCGCCATTCGACGAGGCGAACGGCGCCCCGCGGGCTGGACTCGATCCTTGGGGAATCGCCCGGACGCGCAATGTCAATTCGCCCAAAAGCGGCGCGAAGCTGATCGCCGACCACGACCACGACGCATCGAACGTGTGGCACAGACCCGCCCTCGAACGCCGATGCGAGCTCGGACACGAGACGCGCCCCGAACGCAGCCGGATCTCGAGGCCAGTCAAGTCTAGTCGCCACGACACCACTCCCATTGGTGGGTCGAGTCCATCACTGTGTCGCGTGGCCACGCCATGGCCCGCCCATGATACCGCGACCAAACTGTGTTTTGCACGACGGCCGTCACCTACAGGCGGCCGTGTCGACGCTTGGACACGCCGCGTTCGCGGACCCTTCGTAGGAACCCTCCCGCACGCCGAACACCCGCGACAGGATCAGCGTCAGCAGACCTGAGAAGCCTGGTGACCTCTTCGTCCGGCAAGTCCTTCCTCAGCTCCGCCGCCGCAACTATCGCGGCGGCCCGCGGCTTCCACTGCGGGTCCGTCGAGCCGTAGGAGAGAACGAACCGAGCAAGGTCGCGCTTTCCTGTGTTTGACAGTGCTCCCCTCCGGGACAGCCACCCAAGCGACCAATAGGCTCGTTGCCGGGTCTCCGGATCACCCGAGAACACTCGGCCGCAGAGCACCTGCTCCAGCTCGGCGTTCGGGGCGGTTCCCTTCGGGACCCACACGCACCACTGAAGCAGTGCGCCGCTGCTGATGCGGTCGCGCGAAAGCGCCTCCAGCAACAACCTCCGCCCGGCATCGAGGTCGGCGCCCGGCATGCCGAGCGCGAAGACGATCGACTCGGGGTGCGCGCGCGAAAGTCGCTCCAGCATCTCCCACCCCTCGCCTGGTGCCAGCACTCCACCCTTCACTCCCTGGTGAATTGCGGTGGCCGCCCAGTCCGGGAACGGGCCGAGCAGCGGAGCGTTGTCTGCCCTCAAGGTGAGATCCAGGTAGTCGCGGATGCCAACGGCGGTCTTGGCCTTTCCCTCGGGCGCAAGGTGCGCGCCGACGAGATCGACGAGGTTCATCCACGTCCCCGCGACCGTCGAGTTGCGGACGTTTTCGTACATGTCGGGAAACTTGTCGCGGAGCGATTGCGGAGGCTCGCACGGAGCAAGCTCATGGCGTGCACGGTACGCCGCCAGGACTTCAGACGTCGGTTTTCCAGAGCCCAGTCCGCTGGCAATCTCGCGGTCGAGACCCGCCACCAGCTGCTTTCGGAGCCTTGTCCCGACCGCACGAGCGGAGCGAAGCTCGTCAACCAGGCGGAACGCCCTCGTACGCTCCAGGTGCCCGGCGTTGTGAGTCCGGCCGAGGAACGCGACCACGGATTTCGCCAAGCGCTGGACCTCGTCGCTCGCAGCTTCGACTGTCCCCGACTTCGTCCAGTCGTATACTGGCAGGCACGTCCACGCGGCGTAGCGGTGAAACTCCAGGTCGTCGTCCTCGAAGATCTGGGCAATCAACGCTGCCACGTGCAGCGCCGCCTTGCGCGGCAGCACGTGGAAGTGTCGTTCCAGGAGCTCGAGGTGGAGCTCGGTCGATGACGTCTCCGTCAGCGTTCGATTTCGCAACTGCTCGACTTTCAGCACTCTCGCCACGTGGGCTTCGATGGCGGCGTCCCCCAGCGAAGGCAGCAGCGCAGACGTGAGCAGGTCGCGACTTCGACTCATGTAGGCCGCCTCGTTGCGAACGCGCAGGAACTCTGCTGTTGGCTCGACGGCTTCGAGGGAAAGCAGCTTGTCGATCACGACCGGGCGGACGCGCTGGTAGAGGCGACGGAGGCCTCGCTGCACGAACAGCTTCAGGCCCCGCTGGACCTCGTCGAGTGGCGCGTCCTCCCGCATCAGCAGGCCAAACGCCGAATAGCCGATCGAATCCGCTGGCCCTGTGAAATTCGGGCTCGGTCTCCGGGACCAGCCCATGTCATCAGCAGCCGTCAGTGCCTCTTCTAGGTGCTCGACCGCATTCGACACTTCATTGCCGTGTGCCTTTGCCCCTTCGCGGAAAGCGCGCAGTAGCTCGTCCCCTGCCTTCACTTCCAGCGCCCGAATCGCGTCGACACGAGGCCGCTCCGCAGTGTGGATGGCGGGCCAGAAAGGATCGATATCAGAGCAGCCTTTCCACTCACCCGGTTCACTACAGGCTTGGATGCCAAGAATCGCCGCTGTCTTTTCGTCGGCGCTCCGAGCGAGCTTGTGGGCGCGCTCGAACCACGGCAAGGCGGGCGCGCGACCTTCGATCGACAGCAGGTCCGCGCCGCGACGAGCACAGCCGAAGGCGTCGGCGAAGGCCAAGGGCGCGGCCAGCGCATTCTTGACCAGGCCTTCGTCGCCGATGCGGAAGACGAGGCGACGGAACCGTCCGTCAACGTCGGCGGACCATGTCGCGGCGCTGCAAAGCCGGAGCGCGCTGGCCGCGGCGGCGCGCGCGCCGTCGACGTCGCCACTTCTCTCCAGTCGCTCGCCGCGGAGGACCAGCACCTCACGGTGCTGCTCCGGTGTCAGCGCACGACTACCGAGCAGCTCCTGCTCGATGTCGAGCTCCCCGCGCGCGCCTGCCAGCACGATGCCGGCCCGACGGGCAACGAGAAGGAGCGCATCTCGCGCCTTTTCTTCGAGACGGGAGAGGACGCCCCGGATCTCCTCCGCGCTCAGGCCATACCAGGCCCCGTGGAGGACATGGTGTGCAACGTCAATCTGCTCACGAAGGTGGCCGGTTTCGACTGCTTCCGTGATGCGCGCCGCCGCGCTGTCGGCCCATCCCTCGGCGCGCGACTCGAGCACCTCGCGGAGCTTCGCTAGTGCCGCGGCGTGCGATGACCGCTCGGGCGACTCCGGTTGAGGGGTCGAAGCGAGACGCAACGCCTCCAGAAACTCGGCGACGCGCTTCCTGGCAGGCAGGACGACGAGATGAACACTCCTTGCTGCCCAGTAGTCCAGCACCGCACGGGAGGGTGACTCGTGGACGAGCGCGACCGACGCCAACTCGTACTTCCCGATCGAACGCTGGACCCACTCGAGCTTCTTGGTCACGTTTGGGTCGGTGAGCGAGAAACCAAGGAAGAGCACGGGGTGCTCGCACAGAAGGCTCTTCACCTTGCTGGCAATCCCCGGCCTCCTGCCCTCATACTCGGCGTAGTCATCGGTCGACAAGACGATGGACTCCCGCGATGCGAGCAGGCACCCGTGCATCTTGATGACCTGCAATGCACCTGGCTCCCGCGCGCGGCTCAGGTCGATGTCGCTCACGATCTTGCAGACGGAACGACCAGCGTCCTGGAATGCCCGCTCGAGGAGATCGTCGTAGTTGGTGGTGATGACCGAGGCCCACCCGATGTCGCACAGGGCGCGATGCGCGGTGCCTGGCGAAAACTTGTCGTACGGCACCGCCGCTTCGATCTGATCGATGAGCCGGCCCCGCCCGGCCTGCGCCTCGTAGGTCTGCGCGATTCCGAGCGCTTCCGTGGGCGTACCGTCGACGTTTGAGTGGTGCCCGCCTGCCGCTGCGCTGAGCCGCCTGGTCAGCTGCCCCCAGTCCAGGATCTTCACTGATTCTGGCACGCCAGGGTTTCGAGCCGCCTCGAACCGCGACAGTCCGCTGCCGACGAAGAGCAACGGCCCGTTGTGTGAGCTCCAGGACGCTACGAAGTCGACGAGACGCGCGATCTCGCTTTCCGTGAAGCCCAGGCCGGTCAATCGGGCCGCGTTGAGCCTGCAATCTTGCGTTGGCGCTCCGCCCGTCGGCGCACCGGAGCTCATGCGCCAGACTCCGCGTGCTTTGCGTCGTCCAGCTCCGCGCCGAGCTGGGCGAGGAGCCACTGCAACTGCGTACGCGCCGATGACACGACCTCTGCGTAGCTCATCGCGCGAAGCGCCGGCGCATTGTACTGTGGCGAAATAGCTGTAGCTCGCGCTCGACCCATGAGCACGATCTCGATCGCCTGCGCGGTGTATCGCGCGAGGTCATCGCGGTACTTGATCGCTTGAGTCTCATCGTCCCGGTTGATGTCGTGTGAAGGCCGCTTGAACTCGATGAGAACGTGCCGCTGCTGTAAGTCTTGCGCGAGGAACAAGTCAGGGCGCTTCTTGGCGCGCTTGCCGACGAACTCGCGCCCAGCCCACTCCCCGAGCAGCTTGCGCAGCGTCGTGTTCGAGGCGATGAGCGCAAAGTCGGCTCCGAGCACCCACAAGTTCCTTTCGATCGCTTGATGAACCTGTGCTTCAAGCGTCTGCGGATTCGCGACGAGTCGTTCGAGTTCGTCAAGGAACGCCAAGCGTTGCCGCGTCTGCTGACCTACCACGGCCAGGTCGACGATGCCGAACTCGCCCAGGACGTCTGCAAGCTTGGCAACATCGCCGCGCGTTGCGTCGTTGAGCTTCTGAAGCACCACCCAGTATTCGTCCCGCTCGAACGCGTCGAGCATGACCGACACCACCACGTCGATGCGTTCCTCGCTCTCACCGTAAAAGCGCTGGAGCACGCGGTTGATGGCATCTTCGGCCGCGCGCCGCCGATTCTCCGGGAGTTTCGCCAACCGTCGACCAACCTGTTGCTTCAGCCGGCCCTTCTGGAGATTCACCTCTTGCTTGAAGGTGGTCTTGACGCTCGTGCCGACCTGCTCGGCCGCCCACATCTTCACGTCGCGGAACGGCTTGCTGTTCTCGACGATCGCTCCCCAATCTGCCGTGACATCGTCAGCGAGTCCATCAGCCTCAATCTCGCCGTAGACGCGCTTCAGTAGCTTCGCGGGGATCGTCTCGTCCTCCTCCAGTCCGAGCGTCATCGGGCGCCCAACGAGTTTCCCGCCGACCCGCACGGCTATTCCCGACTGCTTGAGTCCCTTCTTCCCTTCGGCGATGGTGAACTTGATCCGGACTTCACCGACACCGGGCAAGCAGATCTTCCCTTCGACTCGCTCGCCGGGAATGTCGTCGATGGCGATCGCGTCACCGTTAACGGAGATTGCGAAGTCGGGCTGCCTTCCGTACTCCAGGATCAGAAGCTGCTTGAGCCTGTCAGCGCTTGGGAACGTGAGCGTTTGCGATAGGCCGGAGAGCGTGATCTGCGTTCCGTGCTCGGCTGGCTCGCAGTTCTCCGTCTCGATCGGCAAATCAATCCCCTCCAAGTCCCGGTTCTTCGCTCCCACGGCCACTAGATCCGCTTTCGTGATCCGAAGCCGGGTGAGCCTCCCGTTCGCCCTCGTTTCGACGGTCATCGACTCCGCGGCCATGAGGCCGGCGAACTTGCCAATACCCTTCCTGCCTTTCACTTTCCGGCGCTTGTCTGTGGTGCGTTCCCCCTTGCGCGACCTGCGGTCATTCGCGACGTACAAGTACTCCTCGCGCACCTCCTTGTCCGTCATTCCGGTTCCGTCGTCGCCGACCACGATCGGGTCGGTGGTCAGCTCCCTGGGCAGGGTAATGCGAACGTGTTCCGCGTCGGCATCCCACGCGTTGTCGACCAGTTCCCTTAGCGCTTCTTCCGACGAGCGATAGCCCTCCCCGAGAAGCGAGGCGAGCCGGGGATCGACCTTAAAGCGCGCGTTGGCCATGACCCCCTCGAGCCCGCGAGGGCGCCCGCGTTTCGGCCACGATCACGGTACGCAACGACGCGGTGGTGCGGTGCCGCGTTTGCGTGCCTGCGCCCCCGCGGCTCTCGACCTCGATGGGGCGGATCACGTCGCGTTCTCCGGTGCGTTGGCGTCTTCGCGGGCGCGGTGGTGCTGGCGGAGGAGCTCGCTGAAAAGCCGACAGGTATCGGTGGTTGGAAAGCTAGCCGTGGCACGTCCGCCACGATGAAAAATGTTGTCGCGCTCCTTCTTCAGCGACTTGAAACACTCGAGCACACGACCACGATCGTGGTCGGGAATGATTGCGTCGGCAACCTTCGCGGCCCGTGCGTTCAGCGGCACGCGCGGCCTTCCAGGTTCTGGGTCGGCGACGAGCGAGCGACGCTTGAAGACGTGGTGAACGAAGCGTTCGGTTGCCGCCCACGCGAGGAAGAAACCCACGAGGTCGTCGTGCGCGTGCATGGCGTCGAGATACAGCCCGGCGATCGGCCCTAGTTCCGCGTCCCCCAATGCCTCCGGCAGAACCTGTCTCAGAGTCTCCAGGCGTTGCGCCTCTACCGCACGGGAGATCGTGACCGTCGCGTTGCCGGCCGAGAGGTAGAAGGGGATGATCTCGATGGAGCCCGCGTCGAAGCGAACTCCCTCGCACACCTTGTCGGCGCTTCCTTCGAGTTGCCCGCAAGTCGTGGCCACCACGACAGCGTTTGCCTGCGCATGTGAGGCCCGGATTTCGGAGCCGACGCCTCTGTCGACCTCGACGACCTGGAGAACGCCATCGCTCGTGTCGTATTCCGCGAGCACTTTCGTGATCGGGAGAGTGATCTCACCGCGGTGACAGCAGACCAGGAACGTGCGGGCATGCTTCCGCTCGATCGCGGCGACACGCTCGACCGTATTCGCTTCAATCTCGTCGGGGCGCGTGGGCAGGGCGCCGCGGAAGAAACGATCTCGGGCCGCAAGAGACCTGGCCACCGGGCCGATTGCGTCGCGGATCGAACTTGTCAGCCGGACGCCGAGGGTCTCGGTCGCTACCAGCGGCGCGACGTCGCCGCGCAAGGCAGTCACTCCGCCGGAAAGGGAGAAAACGCTGATGTGCTCGTAGCGTGCCTTCACCTGTCCCCCGATACGAAGACCCCGGGACGCGGCCGGTTCGTCACGCTGATCTCGCTCCGAAACGCCAAGTCAACCAGCGCCGCAAAGAGGGAGTCGGAGACCCGGACACTCCCGGCGATTCCCCCCCGCAGGCGTCCGACGCGAGTCACGAACGCAACGAACCTAAGCTGATTCGGCAGAGGGGGAAGCCGCACCCGGACCAACCGGAAGTCTCGCAATGTGATCTTGCCCCGTGTGACACCCGCAGTAATTCGCGCAACCTGAAACCGTCCGCACGATGAGTTGAGCGCGGCCGCGAGGTACTCGGGGTGGACTCGCTGTCGGTCAACCGATACCTTGACCACGTCGGCTGTCACAACAGCAGGCGGAAAACCTTCGGGCAGCACACAGGCGGTTCCCGGAGGGTCGCCCATCTTGGTGACGAGCACATCGCCTGGACGTGCGTGGTGGGCAGCGAGTTCCGCGAACTTGGCGTGCGACACGTAGACGCGGCTCTTCCAATCAAACAGCCCCGTCACCAGGTCGCGCACAAAGATGACAGGGTGTCCTGTGCCCGCGTAGTCGGAGGCCAAGAGATTGCTGCCGAAGGGGCCGATCGCGAGGGCGTGACGATCCGAGGATGCGATGTCCTCGATCGCGACAGATTCCCACCCCTTCGGATTCGTCACCGGATCCCCGAACATGTCCAGGAACGCCGAGCGCAGGAGGTCCTCGGTGAGCGCCATGGCCTGCTTGCGCTTGCGACGGATGGCGTCGGCCTTGTCGAGGATGTCGGCGATGCGGCGCTGCTCGGGAACCGGGGGAAGGCTTACCCTGTAGGTCAGGAGGGCATCGCGATTGATCTTCGGGATGTTGGTTCTTGAAGAGTGCTTCAGCGCGAACGTCAAGAAGTCGTGATGTCGCAGAAGGTAGGCCAGGTAGCGGCGTTCGAGCAGCCCTGGTCGCGGCCGGAGCGGATACATGTCGGCGCTGCAGATGCCCGCAAAGTCTGGCAGAGCCACCTTGTTCAGGGCCGGGCGGATCTTGGAGTACAAGACGTCCTCAGGCCCGAACGCATACTTCCCGCTGATCAGGTTCAGCTCTCCCGCTTTCCGTAGGCCGAATAGCCGCCCCGTGTCGCTCTCGATGTTGTCGCCGCCAACGTGAAGCAGGTCGCAGTACGGGCGTTCGCGCGGGTCGACCTGACCGGAAGCGACGTCGAGCACGGCAGCCAGCGCCACGGGCTGCGCCGTCAAAGCAGGCGCTCCAGTGCACAGAGCTCACGTGCAATCTCCGCCTCCAGCGCCCGCAGCCTCGCAATGATCTCCTGCGGCGGCTCGAAGCTGACCTCTTCGTGCTTCGCCTCCTTGTAGCGGTTGATCGAGAGGTCGAATGCCTTCTCCACGATCTCCTTCACGGGGACCATGAAGTGCTTCGCCGTGCGGTCTGTGTCCTTCTTGGCGCTCTTCTTTCGCCACGCCGCGAGTGCCGTCGGCAGATCATTGTCCTTTACCGCGTCGCGCTTGTCGTCCAGCGAGAAGCCGTCGGCCTGCACGTCGCAGAAGAACACATGGTCCGTCTTGCCGCCCTTGGTGAAGACCACGATGGCGGTCGACACGCCGGCGTACGGCTTGAACACGCCCGATGGCAGGGAGATGACGCCCTCGAGCTGGTTGGCCTCCACCAGCATCTTCCGCAGCGCGACGTGCGCCTTCGACGAACCGAAGAGCACGCCGTCCGGCACGATCGTGGCGCTGCGCCCGCCCTTCTTGAGCATCCGCAGAACGAGCGCCACGAACAACAGCTCCGTCTTCTTCGTCTTCACCGCCTGCGTCAGCGTCGGGTGCACGTCCTCCGCATCGAGGCTGCCCTTGAACGGCGGGTTGGCCAGGATGACGTCGAAGCCCGCCGTCGCTCGCGTCGGGAATTTCTCCGGGAACGAGTTCGAGAGCGTGTCCTGGTAGTGGATGTCCGGGTTGTCGACACCGTGCAACATCAGGTTCATCGACGCGATGCGAAGCATGGTCGCGTCGAAGTCGAAGCCGTGAAACATGTCGTTCTGGATGTGCTTGCGGTACGGCTCGAGCAGATCGCCGGTGTGGATGATCTGGCCGTCCTCGCCCTTCATCCTGCCCTTGGGCGAGGTGTGCGTCTCCAGCAGGTATTGCATGGCGCCCACCAGGAAGCCGGCGGTGCCACACGCGGGATCGCCGACGCTCTCCGTCGGCTTCGGCTCGAGCATCTCCACCATGAAGCGGATGACGTGCCGCGGCGTGCGGAACTGACCGTTGATGCCCGCCGTCGTGAGCTTCGACAGCAGGTACTCGTAGAGATCGCCCTTTGCATCCCCCTCGGTGATCGGGAGCTTGTCGATCATGTTCACGGCCGAGACCAAGAGGCTGGGCTTCTGGACCATGAGCTGCGCGTCCTGCATGTACTCGGCGAACGTGGTCCCGCCGTTCAGCTTGCGGAAATGCGGAAAGACCTCGTCCCGGACGACGCGCAGCATCTCGGCCGCGTCCTTCTGCTTGAAGTTCTTCCAGCGCCGCGGATCGTTCTTGCCCTTGAAGCGGCCCTTGAACGGCTTCTTCGTCCGCTCCGCCCTGCGTTCCCCCGTCGTCTCCATCACGTCCAGCAGCCGGGCAAACATCAGGAACGAGATCTGCTCGATGACCGTCAACGGGTTCGTGATGCCGCCGGTCCAGAACTCGGTCCAGAGCTTGTCGATGTCGCTCTTCTGTTGCGTTGTCAGGGTGCTCATGATGCGCGGCTCGCAGGCGGTGGATCGGTGGGGCTGACCTTCTTGGGCTCGAAGGCGCTCAGGATGGCGAGGATCTCGTCGACCTCGCCGGGACTGGTGAACACGCCGTCGACGCTCTCCGCGTGGACGGTCGTGAAGGGCGGCTCGTACAGGCGCTCGATCTCGATGCCGCCGTTCTGGGCGATGTAGTTCTGGAGCACCTGAAGAAAACGTAGCTGCTGCGACGAGAGCCGCGGGTGATTGTGCACGAAGCCAGTGAACGCCTGCTCCACGGCGGCTGCCTCGAGGCCGACCAGACCTCGAAAGACCGCGAGCAAGCTGCGCCGGGAGTCGGGATCGTGGCCGGCAAGGTGCCGCACGTTGGCCTTGTCATCGACCTCGAGCACGAGCTTGGCGAGCTCCTCCAGCTCGGCTTCCTGCACCGCCTTTCCGGCGCGGATGCGCTGGAGCGTCGGGTTCTGCGCGAAGCGGTCGCGCAGCACTGACTCGACCCGCCGCCGGTACTCCACGAGGTCGAGCCCCTCCAGGCGCGGAATGTAGCTGTGGCCCGAGAAACCCGCGTCGGCCACATCGTAGATCTGCGGCCCCAGGCGCGTGATGGGCACCTGCTGCTGGTACTTCATGATGCCCCGCAGCTCGCCGCGGACCTCTTCGAGCTTCGGAACCGACACCGACGTCCAGAAGTCCTTGGACCGCACCGCGTTGATGATCGCCGCCTTGGCCTTCACCGGGTTCTGGTTCTTCATCAGCAGCTCGACCTCGGCTTCCACACGGCTCTTCAGATCTTGCACCCGTGGCGCGCTCGGTCCGCCGCGCAGCAGCTCCAGCTCCAGGCGGGTGACGAGGAGGTCGAACCGGTAGGCGTCCTCGTCACCGCGCACGTTGCGCCACTGCATGAGCGGGGCGGCAACGGAGAGGAGATCGGCCCTGGTCACCGCCGCAAATTGGGCCAGGCGGTCGCGCTCGGAGAGCAGCTCTAGCTCCCGCCAGCGGTCCCGCACCTCGATGCTCCCCGCGTCCTTGGCCGCGCGGACGTCCTGAACGAGCAGGTCGACACTGGACTGGAAGACCGGGTCGTCCATCTTGTCGAGCGCCGCCTCGGCGATGGCCACCCGCGCCTCGAAGACCTGCTGGAGCAGCGACTTCTGCACCGAGGGCTGCTTCTCCGTGTACTTTTCCTCGAAGAACCAGAAGTTCGACCAGTGATCGAAGATCAGGAATTCGCTCTTGTTCCGGCCGAGGCCGAAGAGGTTCTCGCAGAGCCGAGTGCCGCGACCGAGCATCTGCCAGAACTTCACGTAGGACTTCACCGGCTTGGCCAGGACGAGGTTCACGACCTCGGGTACGTCGATGCCGGTGTCGAGCATGTCCACGGAGATGGCGATGGTCAGCTCGTTGTCCTTGTTCTTGAAGTCGTCGATGAGCTGCTCGGCCTTCGGCTCCTGGTTGTCGATCACGCGGCAGAAGCCTGAGCCGTACTGCGGGTACATCTCCGCGAAGACCTCGGCCAGGTGCACCGCGTGGTTGTGGTTGCGGGCGAAGACGATGGTCTTGCCAACCCGACTCCCCGTCCCCTCGCGGATGCCCTCTTCCATGAGGCTGCGCCAGATGAACCGCGTCGTGTCCTTGTTGAAGACGTTCTTGTCCAGCTCCTGCGCCTCGTACTCCACGAGCTGCGGCGCGTCGTCTTGGTCCTCGAGCTGCTCGCGCTGGTCCGTGGACATCTGTGAGTACCGCAGCCCCTGCTCGCGGAACTGGCTAGTGAACGCGCGCACCCGGAAGGGCACCAGGAACGGCGGGGTCGCGTTGATCGCGTCCTCGAAGCTGTAGTGCGAGGTCGGGTCCCGGTCTTCGCAGGCGAAGAGGTCATAGGTGTTGCGCTCGATGAAGCGCACCGGCGTCGCCGTGAGCCCCACCTCCAGTGCGTCGAAGTACTGAAACAACGCGCGAAACTTCTTGTAGATGCTGCGGTGCGATTCGTCGGCGACGATCAGATCGAAGAAGCCGACGTCGAAGTCTTCGTAGCACTTCATCATGGCCGGATAGGTGGCCAGGTAGATGCGCTTGTCGCGGTCGCTGGACGTGCTGCGGTCGACCACCACCCGCGGCTCGCCCGGCATGAACTCCTTGAAGACCCGGTCCGCTTGCTTGCGGAGCTCCCGGCGGTCGCAGAGAAACAGGATCCGCTTCGCCCAGCCGGCGCGCATCAGCGCGTCGCAGAGCGAGATGGCCACGCGGGTCTTGCCAGTGCCGGTGGCCTGCACCAGTAGTGCCTTGCGAAACTTGTTCTCGAAGCGCTCGCACACCCGCTTCACGGCTTCGAGCTGGTACATGCGGCCCGCGATGGCAAGGTTCGGGTCGACGCTGGCGAGGGCCCTCTTGTTGGCCCTCTGGTGCAGCAGGTACTCCAGGCTGTCCTTCGAGTAGAAGCCGTAGACCTTGCGGTAGGGGTAGCCCTGGGCGTCGTCCCACAGGTACGTGTCGGGCCCGTTCGTGAAGAAGACGACCGGGCGCACACCGGTCTCTTTCTCGAGACAGGTGGCGTACATGCGCGCCTGCTCGGAGCCGACGCGAGCGTCCTTTGCCGTCTTCTTCGCCTCGATGACGGCAAGAGGCTTGCCGTCGTCGCCGTAGAGCACGTAGTCGGCATACCCCTCCCCCGACTCGGTCGGCATGGTCGAGAGCTGCACCTCCTGGCGGACCTCGTCGGTGTCGATGCCGTTCAGGCCGACGTTCCAGCCCGCCTCGATCAGCATCTGGTCAATAAGGCGGCTGCGCGTCGTCGCCTCGTTGAAGTGCAGCACGGACGCGACCTTCTGGCCTTCGTCCTTGAGCTGCTCCAGCTGGGTCTCGTGCTGTTCGGCGGCACGCTCAGCCGCGAGGCGCCGCTTCGTCTCCGCCTCGAGCTCGGCGAGCACGGCTTCGTACTTGGCCTCGGCCAGCCGGAGCTTCTCCAGCGCTTCTTTCGCCTTGCCATTGGGGAGCGACTCGGGGCCTGGCGGAGCGTATCTCGGACAGTCGTCGCGGCGGCCAGAGTCCACCTGCAGGTGGAACCACTGCGCGATGTCGAAGAGCTGATGCAAGCAGTCAAGGGCGCGCTGGCTGGTCATTGGCTGGCGCGGGTGCGCCGCGTGGTTGCCCGCCTTGCGCACCGTGTGGAGCTTGTTCTGGAGGACGTCGGGGACGGACTGCCGAAAGGCGTCGGCGTTCATCAGATCGTTCAGGTTGTCGCTGTACGGAGGCTGCAGGCGGTAGGTCTGGTAGATGCTCGCCACCACGTGCTCGACAAAGCCGCGTTGTTTCAGCAGCGAGCTGGCTGGATCGGAGTAGACGTAGCGCTCCGCGAAGCCAGCCAAGTCCGCGAGCGCGGACCGCTTGGTCCGCAGGAACTCGAAGTTCTGCGACTTCATGAACGGGACCTCGGCGCCGACCGTCGGCTTCCAGGGTGCACGGACCGTTCCATCACCCCTCTACCCCATACTTCTTCAGCCAGTTGGTCAATGTCTGATAGCTGGAGAATCCCACGAGCGCGGCCGCCCTGGTCTTGTTGCCGTGGGCCTCCGCGAGCGCGCGGCCCAGGTAGTGTCGAACGACCTCGCTGACCGGATCTTGAATGCGAAATCCCGCGGCGAGCGGCCGGTCGAGGACTTCGCCCTGCCTCGAGCGCGCGCCGGGGACGAGGGCCTCGCGCACCGCTGCGTCATCGATGGTCGCACCTTTGGACCAGACGAATGCTCGGAGCAGCGTGGCCTGCAGCTCGCGTACGTTGCCGGGCCAGTCGTGGCGCAGGAGCAGGCTCTTGGCCGCGCTGGAGAGCTTCTTCCGGCTGATGGCCGGGCGCTCGGCGTTCAGCGTCTCGAGCTGGCGATCGAGGAGCAGCGAGAGATCGCCTTCGCGTTCGCGGAGCGGCGGGCTGCGCAGGAGGAGCACGGCAAGGCGGAAGTAGAGATCCTCGCGGAATCGGCCGGCACGGACCTCGGCCAGCAGGTCGCGGTTGGTGGCGGCGACCACCCGGACGTCCACGGCCTTCTCCGTCCTGGCGCCGATCCGCTGGATCTTCTTTTCCTGGAGCGCGCGCAGCAGCTTGACCTGGGCTTCGAGCGGGAGCTCGCCGACCTCGTCGAGAAACAGCGTGCCGCCGTCCGCGCTCTCGAAGGCGCCGGCACGCTCGTCCGTCGCGCCAGTGAAGGCGCCGCGGGTGTGCCCGAAGAAGGCAGATTCCACGAGATCTCGCGGGATGGCGCCGCAGTTGACCGGAACGAAGCGCCCACGCCGCCCGCTGGCCTTGTGGAGCGCGGCGGCGAGCAGCTCCTTCCCCGTGCCGGACTCGCCCTCGATGAGGATTGGCGCGTCGTACGGCGCCGCTTGTTGCGCGCGTTCAAGTAGCCGCTTCATAGAGTCGCTGCGGTGCAGGATGTCTTTGAAGCTGGGGTCTTCGGGGCGTACGCCCTCGCCCAGACGCTCCAGCTCCGCGCCCGCCCGCTTGACCAGGGCAGGCACGAACTCAGCCGCAATCTCGAAAGGGAGGTTCGCGTTCTCGACGCCCGCTTCGCGCGATGACTGGATGAGCTCCGCACCGTATTTGGGCGCCAGGAGGATCCAGACAGTGGCCATCGCCGGCGTGCCGGGGCTGAGGTGGAAGGTGAGCTTGCCTCTTGGCGCCAGCTTGGCGCTGATCCAGTCGAGGGTCTTCGAGACCACCCGGTAGATGTCGGCGTAGTCGGTGGGAGAGCGCAGCGTCTCGGTGCGGAGCACGACCGGTGTCTTCGTCTTGGTCTTGAGCCAGGCGTCGTAGGCCGCGCTCTCGGTCCTGGCGTAGTTCGAGAGGACCACGATCTGGTCGAAGTTCCGGGCCGCGGCGGCCTGAGCCACCGGCCCCAGCCCCACCGAAGGGTCGCCCTGCCCGGCCTTGAGATCCGTGGCCCCACACCAGGTGACGAGGACGCGCGACATTGGCCGGGAGCATAATAAACTTTCTTGTTACACAACGGAGTTTACTCCCCGGGACAAGAAAACCCGCAGGAGGCGGGGCCTGCCAGCATGGAACGGGGCTTGAAGTGACGGTCGGCATGACCACGAACAACGCCCTCACCGTCAACGTCCTGGTTCAGGCGGACGCCGTCGAAGCCACGCTGACCGACCGCCGCCCGGAGGTGTTCACGACGCTCGGAAGCCTGAACGACGCGCAGAGGCGCTGCTTCGTGACCGATGCGTGGACCGTCGGGGTCCGCGCCATCACCAACGCGCACCGCCACGCCGAGGAGGCGCGTCTCGCGGACATCGGCAAGTCGATCCTGGCAGATGTGGACCGCGAGCTGGAGAGCTTCGTCACGCGGCAGCAGGACGTGCTCGTCGAGATGCTGAAGCGCTACTTCGATCCCCAGGACGGGCAGGTTGCCATTCGGATCGAGAGCTTCATCAAGGACGGGGGCGAGCTGTGCCGCGCGATGGAGAAGTACCTGGCGCCGGAGCATGGCGCGTTGGCTCGCACGCTGGCGCGGGAGCTGGGCGAGAACAGCCCCCTGCTGAGGAAGCTGAGCCCGACGGACAGCGAGGGCCTCGTCCACGTGCTCCAGACGCGCATGCAATTGACGTTGGACCAGAGCCAGGCGGCCGTCGCGAGGGCGCTGGATCCGCAGGCTGCGGACAGCGCCGTCGCACGATTCCTGACCGCGCTGCGCCACGAGATGGAGAAGGCCGAGGGCGATCGAACCAAGCAGCTTGCCCTGGTGACGAAGGCGCTCGACGCCAACGACGAGGGGTCGTTGCTGTGGCGTCTGATGCGCGAGGCTGAGCTGGCTCGCACGACCTTCTTGCGGGCGATGAACCCCGACGAGCCCGGCTCGCCACTCGCGATCTTGAAGAGCTCGCTGACGACGCTGCTCGACGCTCACGCGAAGTCGCAGGCGGAGGTGATGGCGGCGTTCGAGGGGCGGCAGCGCGAGCTGGACCAGTACGTTCGGGAGACGCTGGCCCGGCTCGAGGAGCGCAGGCGTGGGGAGCTACGCTCACCCCAGGGCGGGCGCACCTTCGAGGACGCGGCGTTGCGCTTCATCCAGCGGGTGATCCAGGGCGCGTCGGTCGTGGCGGACAACGTCGGCGCGACGGTGGGCGCGGTACCGAACAGCAAGGTCGGCGACCAGGTGATCCGCTTCACGTCGGAGAGCCCGTACGCCGGTGCAGCGCTCGTGGTGGAGGCCAAGCACAGCGAGTCCTACTCGATCAGCAAGGCGCTGACCGAGCTGGAGGTCGCGCGGGCGAACCGCAGCGCGCAGGTCGGCTTGTTCGTGATGGCGCGGAGCCACGCCCCTGTCGGCTTCCCGGGGATGGCGCGTTACGGGAACGACATCCTGGTGGTCTGGGACGCAGAGGACGAGGCGACGGATCCCTACCTCCACGCGGCGGTCATCCTCGGCCTGGCGTTGGCGAGCCGTCAGCGACGGCCCGCCGACGAGGGCGACATCAAGGCGCTGGCGACCATCGAACACCGCATTCAGCGCGAGCTCGCGCGACACGAGGAGATGAGAAAGCTGGCTGACAACATCAGGCGAGACGCGGACGCGCTCGCCAAGCAGCTTCGCGTCGGTGATCAGAAGCTGAGCGTGCTCCTCCGCAACGCGAAGCAGACGCTCCAGGCGCTCGGCGTCGAGCTGAGCGAGCCGGAGGCGGAGCGGGAGCATCCGATTGTCGCGGGGGCGTTGGGCGAGCCCCACGGGGAGGATGAGGACTTCTGCGCCGCGGAATGAGCGAAGGGCCAGCGTAGGACGTCGAGAGCGCGCGAGCGGCCTTGGGGGGGACCGGCGCCGCCCAGCGGCGACGAGCGGGAGCAGGACGACTGGCCGACCTCCTACTCCGTCTCGGAGTCCATGCCCGCGTCGTGCGCAAGTGCGGTGGATAGCTCCTCGCCCTCTTCCACTGCCGGTATCCCAACGCTCAGCGTGTGGCCGGTGACTTTCGACACCAGGGCCAGGAGTGCGGCCTGCCGCGCGGTCATGAAGGTCCTGAAGTCGTCGCCCCGAAGCGCGTCCACGGGGATGCAGTGGGACCGGAGGTAACCGTTCAGCGTATCCCGTTCGATCGGAGGATCGGGGGCCTGCCCACCCGACTTGGCAGATCCCTGCTCCAGCCTGTTCAGATACTTCGAGGGCGCAACGCCGCCGATGATCCGGTTCGTGCGGTAGCTCAGTGGCGTCTTGTTGACGACCGTGTCGTAGATCTTCGGGCTGATGCCCTGCTTCTTGCACCAATCCTCGGGAAAGATGTGGTGGATGTCCACGCCTTCATCGAAGAAGATCGTGTGGTCGAAACCCTGCCGCCGCTTCTCGCCCTCAGCCGCTTTCTTTTCGGCCTCCTGCCGCTCCTCGAGCTTGAGCAGCACCGCGCCGAGCTCGCGCTTCACCACTCGCTCCTCGACCACGAGCTCGTCCGAGGCCTGCTTCGTGAAAACCGCCCGCTGCCGCGCCGAGTACAGCTCCACCGTGTCCACGTGGAAGGCGCCGCCGGGGCGCGAGACGTGGAGGTTCACGCGGAGCTGCTCGGGGCCCGTGTTCTTCGAGAAGCCGCGGATCCGCCAGCGTCGATCCCCGAAGTGAAACACCAGATCGTCGCCGACCAGCTCCGGCTCCGGCGCCGCAGGCAGCTCGGCGGCTAAGGAGGGAAGGCTCTCGCTCTCCGCACCATCGCTCCGCGGGGGATCGACGGGCGTCCCCCGCTCCGCTCCTTCCAAGTCGATGACCCGCGACGATCTCGCCCCCGGTGTCGCTGGTGAGGCGCACGCCGCCCTTCTGCAGCTCTTGCTTCAGCCGAGCCGGCGTCCAGGTGTCAGGCTGACGGATTACCCGTTCGAGCGAAGCCTGCCGGTGTTCTTCAGCCTCTCCGCTGCGTTCGCGCAGCGGCCGGAAGATCGAGGACGAGGCGGAGGCGCGGCGGTGCCTGGCCGCAGCGAAGCGGAAGGGCCTGAGCGCCGGACTTGTTGGCGCGGGCTTGGGTGATCGCGGAGGGAGCTCGGGCGCGGCGGGTCGCGGCGGGTGGCGATCGCCGCCGGCGGCCGCCGGTTCGCCACCCCGAGTCCGCGCATTTTGCGAGGAAACATCGGCCTTCCGGGGTGGCACGCCGCTGGCCATAGCGCCGTCGTGTGGGCCACCCCGCACACACCCGTCCCGAGCCCTCGCGCGTCCGGCATCGACCGGAGAGCACGCTGCTCTACCAGACAGTGGCGGAGCACTGGCCGGCGTTCCTCGAGCGCGCGGACGAGCACGGCGGCCTGCCGCGCTTCGTGGTGAAAGAGTTCGAGGCCTACCTGCGCTGCGGGCAGCTGGAGCACGGCTGCCTGCACCTTGTGTGTCGTGACTGCGGGTACTCGAGCTCGTCGCGCTCAGTTGCAAGAAGCGCGGGTTCTGTCCATCCTGTTTGGGCCGCCGGATGGCTGACACCGCGGTGCACTTGGAGCAGGCGGTGCTGCCGCGCGTGCCCATCCGTCATTGGATCTGCTCTTTGCCCTGGGGTCTACGCTCGCTGCTCGGGTACGACCGCAAGCTCTGCTCCGAGGTGGTGAGCGCGTTCATGGCGGAGGTGGACCGCTCCGCTGCGCTGGCGCGCGAAGCGCGAGCTCGGCATTTCGAGTGTCGCAAGCTGCCACACCGGATCCGTGGTCGCTGTGCAGAGGACGGACAGCGCGCTCCGGCTCAACGTGCACTTCCACGCACTCGTGCTCGATGGCGTGTACGTGCACGCGGACGGCGACCCGCGCGCGCCGCTCGAGTTCCGGGAGCTCGACGCGCCCACGCACGCGGACGTGGCGCAGGTCGCAGCGCGCACTGCGGCCCGCATCGAGAGCATCCTCAAAGCGCACGGGCGGAGCCTCGACCCCGAGCTCGGTGAGCAGGAGCTGCCGGAGCTCTGCTTTGACGAGCCGGGGCTGGCTGCGTGTTACGCGGCGGCAGCTCAGGGCATTGGCGTGAGCGGTGAGCGTGCAGGCAAGCCGCTCTTGCGGTTGGTCGTGCCGGCGGAGTTGCCCGAGCGCTCGCGTGCCGCGGACGCGACGGATGCGCCCATCGCGGAGGTGCGCGGCATCAACTTGCATGCGGCGCAGGTCATCGACGGCCGAGATCGGCGACGAGTGGAGCGGCTCGCTAAATACATCACGCGCCCTCCGATCGCGCAGGACCGCCTCGAGCGCCGGCAGGACGGCAGGCTCGAGCTCATCTTCAAGAAGGTGTGGCGGGACGGCACCCGCGCGCTGGTGCTCGAGCCCCACGACCTGATTGCGCGGTTGGTGGCGGCCGTGCCGCCTCCACGCTTTCACATGCTCCGGTATTTCGGGGTGCTCTCGAGCCACTCATCGCGCCGGGCCCTCGTCGTGCCCAAGCCGCCCGTGGATGCGGCCTGTCACAAGCCACCTCCGGCTCGAGGCGATCAGCTCGAGCTGCTCGGCGAGAAGGACGATGCGCCGGTCGGGCGGAAGCGGTGGGCGTGGTTGCTGGCGCACGTGTTCGCCGCCGATGTCGAGACGTGCCCACGTTGCTCCGGCCCGATGAGGTGGGCGGAGGTCGCCACGAGTCGCGCGGCCATCACGCGGCTGATTGCGGAGCACGAGGACGGCCTCGGATCGAGAGCGCCGCCCACGGCGAGAGTCCCCGTCCGCGTGCCCGAGCAATTGGGGATGGGGTTCGGGGAGAGGTGAGGCGACCGAAGGCTTCGCTGGGGGCGGAGGTGTGTGTCGCGTGGGCTTGGCGAGGGTGATCGAGCTCCGCGTGGGCACGGCGAGCCCAATCGGCGGCGGGGGTCGGGCTGCGGGAGGTGATCTCGACCCGAAGCCGTCGAGCGCGTACTCTCGGCGTGGTGGGTTTTGGCAGTTCAAAAGTCCTATGCGCAGCAGAAGGGCCTCGCGAGCGCGGAGCAGGCTCATTCACGTGATGGTCGCGCGCCGAGGCATGGCGCAGATTCGCAGATTTCACGGGCATTGGCCCGCATGGGCGACGCGGACACCCGCAGCGGCAGCGCAGCCAGCGTTGGCGTATGACTTCCCATTGCAGCCGCACACCGGCGTCAGTTCGCCCGTGCACGAACTACTGCCAGGGATATCGGCGCAGCCGCCCGGGTCCGTGCATCCTTGGCCGAAACAGTACTCGACGCCCTGAATGCACTGCGTGTCGTCGAGACAGGGCACTGTCGTGCCCGGGGGCGGGAACGAGCACAGCGCCGTTTTCGAAGGGTCGTAGCAGAGACCGGTGATCCCGCAGCACTTGGCCCCGCTCGCGCACTGCGCGTCGATCGCGCAGTACGTTACTTTCTTGCCTGCGCTTGCGCCCGCGGCTCCGACCGTGACCGGCTCGCCGCACGCTGCCCAGCCCACCACCGCCACGCCTGCGGCACACGCGGTCTGCACGTTCGGGTACGTGACGCCATTGCAGCCACAGAACGCGCCGGTATAGGAACCCGGACAGTTGGTCTTGGACGCGCAGTACCCTGGCCCGAGGCAGAGTGCCTCATTCAACGGCTGGCAGTACTCGTCCGACGCGCACTGCGAGCTCGCTCCGCACGGTTTCTGGCCTTGAGGCCCGGGCTGCGTCGGAGCGACGCACGCCCCCGGACTCGCCTTCTGATCGAAGCACTTGGAATCTGTGAGACAGCAGTCTTGGTAGACCGGGCACTGGACACCGCTGCAAACGGCAGGAGCCGTCGTTCCACCGAACCCGCCCATCCCGCCGCCATCGAAGCCACCGAAGTTACCGCCCGAACCACCCACGAGGGTCCCGGCAGACCCGCCCGAACCGGCGCTTCCAGACCCGCCCGAACCGGCGCCACCAGACCCGCCCGAACCGGCGCCTCCAGAGCTCTGCACGCCACCAGACCCGCCTGTCCAAACGTCTGCGCCGCCAGTCCCGCCCGTACCGCCTGCTTCCGTCACGCCTCCGCACGAGAGCGCGGTTCCGGCGATGGCCAGCGAAAAGTGCACAACCAACCAATGCGGGCGTGATGAGGTCATGGGGTGTCCTGGAAACGTAGGGAATACCCAAAGTTCCCCGGAAGTCGCGCTTGCGGTCCGGGATCGAAGCAGTCCGTTTGGGTATGTCGTCTGCGTGCTCCTCCAGGATCGGTCAGCTCTACAGCGCAGGGGTGAGCGCGCTGCCGAGAGACGCGCGGTTGCCCGTTTCCAGGCACCCGCTGGTCGGATCCGACCAGCATGGGCCGGCGGCGACAGGGGATCCTCGCGGTTTCCGCCGCGCCGGGGCCAGGCACGAATAGTGCGCTCGACGCCGCATGGACGACCGGGTCGGGATCATCACGAACGGGAATGGGAGTCCTCGCGCGACCCCGCTGGGGCCCGGCGATATGCAGCTTCGGCCTCCCCGCCCGAAGATACTGGTGGGCGAGGATCCGGTCGAGCTTGCCTTTGCCGAGATCCAGTGCGTGGTGCGCGCTGGGTCGCTCGCCATCGCGCTGAACGTCGGCGAGATCGTGTTTCGGCATCTGTATCGGGGCGACGTCGATCTCCTGCGCGACAACGGTAGGAAGGACGTCTCGTTCCGCCGGCTCGCGGACCATGGCGGCCTGCAAATCAGCAGGGCAAAGTTGTGGCAGTCCGTGGCGATCTTCGAGCTCTCCCTACGGTTGCCGGAGATCAAGGCCAGCAAGCATCTCGGGGTCACGCACGTGCGCGCGGTCCTCGGCCTGCCGGCACGAGCGCAGGAACGGCTGCTCGCACGCGCCGAACGGGAGTGCCTTGATGCGAAGGCGCTCGAGACACAGGCGGCATCTGCGCGCAAAGGCCACGGCGGACGGCCGACGAAACCAGCGATCGTCAGGGCGCTAGACGGACTCCGGCGCGTCGGGGCCATGCCAGTAGAGACGTTCGCGGACTCGCGGGCCATGAAGAAGCTGAGCCAGGAGGAGCTGGAGTGCGCCGTCGCAACGCTCCAGGATCTGGACGAGCGGCTGAAGGTCCTCCGAGTCACGCTGCGCGAAGTGGTCGCGCTTCGTTAGGCCGAAGCGCCGGCGTGTCCGGCCCGGTTGGTGCTCTAGACGCCGGACCCCGACCTGACCCTGCCCTTCCGGGGACATGCCGAGTGATGTGACGAACGCGCCATCGGGATTCACGCCCAATAGACGCCCGACGCGCCCGGGTGGAGCGCTAGCACCTGGAGCCGAATGGCCATCAGCCATCGGCTCGAACCACCAGGGAACGACCTGCGCGCACTGCCCCAGCGAGCCCACGGGAGAGCACGATCGGTGCAAGAGGCGCCGCGGAGGGTGACGCGCTGATCGCCGCTGCCTCACACCGGGGGACCTGATCGCGCCGACTGTCAGCAGCGACCTGAACTGAGCACCAGTCCCGCCGAGGTCACCGGGCCCCGGCAGAACGTGGGTCCGCGGGACCGGTACGCACGAGTTCACGCGCCGCGACGTGCTCGTCGAAGACCGGATTGCTCCGCGTCTGCCGTTCCGCGTGCCTCGACTTGGGCGACAGCGCTCCAGTTTCCTATTTGATTTCATCGCACCGAACGGTGTGCGCTTGGCCGCTCGGTTACGGCCGAACGAATTCGGCGACGGACGTGGAACACGCGTGGTTCAGCAACTCCACGTCATCTACCCGGAGAGCGACTTGCTCAGCACTTCATGATCTGCAATGGTTCGTAGGAGGTGGACTGACTTGCCGGACCGGGCGCTCCTTGTCGCTGCCAGCGCGGGTACGTTCTTTCTTTCTTGCTGCCCCCAGCAGGCCCAGGTGAATGACGAGCTTGTAACTCGCGCCGAGTTCGAGGCCTTCAAACGACATTCAGGGCAAGAAAAGGCGTCGGTAATGCCCGAGGAGGGGAACGGCGGAAATGGCCCAATGGACGTTTCAGGCGATGCGGGATCCGCCTTCGATGCTGCACCTCGCAGCACCGCCGAGCGCATTGAGCGCATGCTGCGAGATCACAACGCGGAGCCGATCGATATCCAGTGGGCGAGAGAGACGTCAATCAAGCTGACCAAAGATCTCGATCCCCTGCAGAAAGCAACGGGGTCACGCGTGGTCAAGATCGACTGCCGGACGAGTTCTTGTGCCGTACTTCTCGAGTGGAACTCATTCAACGCCGCGCGCACCCGGCAGGCTGCATTCGTTCATGCGGAGTACTCAGTGTCATGCGCGCGGGCGGTTGGCGCCCCCCCAGATGATGCCCTCGACGGATCGGTCAATCCGAGTGCGCCTTACACGAGTCACTTGATCCTTCACTGTGGTCGGTCCCGTGGTCCACAGTGACTCCCGCCGCGAGTCCGCGGGGCGGGCTTCGGAAGCCTCCGACTGGCGGATGTGTTTCAAGGTCGGTCAACGCGAAGGTACAGACGAACCGCGCCGTTATGCGCCGTTAGGTAGTACCCTCAGTCTCCGTGCAAGTAGATGCGCAACAAATCCAGCGCGACTCCGCAATCTCCTTCGGCGGCACGCTTGACGGCCCGACCCGCGGCTCGCCGCTGCAGGGTCTAGCGACGGTCTTCGACGCGGGTCACTCGCTCGCCTCCTCATCAGGCCCCGGAGCACGTCCGCACCCGCGCTCCCAGCGTCGCTCGAACGCTTTCCGCTCTAGTCCTACCAGACGCGCCGCAGCGCTCTTGTTCCCAGAGGATAGCTCAAGCGCACGCCGCAGCACTGCGAGCTCGACGCTGTCCAGCTTCGACCCTGACCCGGTCGGCAGGGCAAGAATACGGTTCGCCAAACCATCGACCTCGGCGCCTGGGTTGCGGGCGCTCTCGCCAACCAGCTGCTGGAGCGCCTTCGCGTCCACGTGATCGGTGTCGGAGAGGAGGGCGACGCGGATGAGCGCGTTCTTGAGCTCGCGAACGTTGCCCGGCCACGGCCGGGTTGCGAGCCACTCCACCGCGTCGGGGCTGAACGACAATCTGCGCTGAAGGTCCGGGAGCAGCGACGCTAGGAGCTCGCGAATGTCACCACCCCGCTCCGCCAGCGACGGCAGAGCTATGGACACCACGTTGAGGCGGTAGAACAGGTCCTCCCGAAACCTGCCGTCGCGGATCCGCTCTTCGAGGTCGACGTGGGTCGCCGCGAGGACGCGGGCGTGGAGCGGCGTCTCACGCTCGGCTCCGATGGGCCGGAAGCGTCGGTCCTCGAGCACTCGGAGCAGCTTCGCCTGGAGCTCGGGGGGCATCTCGGCGATCTCATCCAAAAGCACGGTGCCCGAGCCTGCCAGCTCGAGCTGGCCGCGTACCCGCCGGTCAGCACCCGAGAACGCGCCGCGCCCTACCTGCGCTGCGGGCAGCTGGAGCACGGGTAAGCACGTACAGACTCAGTATTGCACTCACCCTACGCCGCCCGAGGTGACGCTCACGCGCCGTCACCATCCGCTGGAGGGACAGCGGTTCGAGGTGATGCGAGGCGGTCCCAAGCACATCGTGGTGCGCCTGCCGGACGGCACGATGAGAGTGCCGCGTTCCTGGACGGACGCCGACGGCGAGTCGGCGCCGCACGGACCAGACACGATCTTCAGCATCGATGCGCTGAAGGAAATGCTCGAGCTCCTCGAAATGCTGCGTCGCCGCGGGCTGAAGCAAGACGTGCCGCGTGACGGGTCGGCGCCGCTTGCGGACCTGTGCGCGGTGGCGGATGCGGTGTCTCCACTGGAGGAGGAATCGCATGCCGAAACAGACAACGCTCGACCTGCGAGGTGACGGGCTCGCGACGTTGTGGAAGCGACTGCCGGAACAATGCCGACGCGAAGCCGTCGCCGTGTGGTCGCGGCTGATCGCCGCTGCTGCCCGTCGGACGAGCAAGAGTGAAAAGAAGCGAGGAGGAGATCGATGATGACTGGACCGAGTGGATCGAATGGGGATCGTCTGAAGGTACGAGTCGAGCATCAGGCGCGCCTGGCCTTCGTCTACGTGCGGCAGTCGTCGCTCAAGCAGGTGCGCGGCAACCTCGAAAGCCAGCGCCGGCAGTGCGCGTTCGCCGACGAGGCGTTCGCGCTGGGGTGGAGCCGCGAGCGCGTCCTCGTCATCGACGAGGATCAGGGCAAGAGCGGCGCGCTGCCCGGAGCACGCGCCGGCTTCGGCGGGCTGGTGGCCGCCGTTGCCCGCGGCGAGGTCGGCATCGTGATGAGCCTCGAGGTGTCGCGCCTGTCGCGCAACGATTCCGACTGGCATCACCTCGTGTACCTGTGTCGCTGGACGGGTACGCTGATCGCCGACGAGCACGGCGTGTACGACCCGTCGTCGTCCGCCGACCGCATGGTGCTCGGCATCCGCGGGCAGGTGAGTGAGCTCGAGCGTGACAGCGCCGTGCACCGGATGGTCGAGGCGCGCTGGAGTAAGGCCCGCCGCGGAGAAGCGTTCACGATCCCGCCGGCGGGCTACGACCTCGACGAGCTCGGGCAGCTCGAGATGTCGAGCGACGAGGCAGTTCAGGCCGCCGTGCACCGCGTGTTCCACAAGTTCGAGGAGCTCGGTGCCGGCCGTCAGGTGTACCTGTGGTGGCGCGAGCAAAGGCCTGCCGTTTCCCGTGCGTCGCATGTTGCCGAGGTCGCATCCGATCGTCTGGGTTCCGGTCGGCTACCGGATGATCCACAACATGCTGCGCCACCCGATCTATGGCGGCGCCTTCGTCTTCGGACGCAGCGAAACCCTGCGCGAGCTCGATCCGCAGACGCAGAAGCTGTCGCTGCGGCGAGGGCGGCGGGGGATGGTCGACTGGCCCGTCTTGATCAAGGACCATCATCCGGCATACATCTCTTTCGAAACGTTCCTCAAAAACCAGGAGAGCCTGCGCGCCAACAGCGTGATTCCAGTCCCCGCCGACGAAGCTCACCAAGGAGCCGCTCGTGAAGGTCGAGCGCTTTTGCAGGGCCTGATGCGTTGTGGGCACTGCGGCCGGCGCATGTACGTCAACTACGGCGGTGAGCGCGCCGTTCGGACGCTGCAGTATCGTTGCTCGCGTCCGCTCGCCGCCGTCGCAGGGCAGGACTGCCAGCTCATTGGCGGCAAGCGCATCGAAGCGCTGGTGGTCGAGGCGTTCCTCGACGTGTCGGCCGCTGCCGGGATTGAAGCGGCGGCGCTGGCGGGCGAAACGCTGCGGCTCGAAATCGAGGCGACAGAGCGCTCCTGGCACTTGCAGATCGAAAAGGCCGAGTACGAGGCTCAGCGTGCGGAGCGGCAGTACCTGGCAGTAGAGCCCGAAAACCGCACCGTGGCCCGCGAGCTCGAGCGGCGCTGGAACGAGCGCCTGGTCGAGCTCGAAGCGCTGCGCGCGCAAGCGGCGCGGACGCGCAGGACCCAGCGTCCGCTGAGCGACGAAGAGCTTGCCCGCGCCCAGGAGCTCGGAAAAGACCTGCATGAGGTATGGAGCGCACCGAGCACGACCGTGCGCGATCGCAAGCGCCTGCTACGTGCGCTGATCGAGGAAGTGCAGGTCAAGAGCGACGAGAAACGTCACCTGCTGCGCATCGTGTGGAAGGGAGGTGCGGTTACGGATCGTGACCTCGTCCGTTACCGCTCAAAGGGTCCTCATGCACACGCCACCTCTGAGGAGATCATCGAGCTGGTGCGCAAACTGGCGACGGAGTTCGACGACGTGCAGATCGCCGGCATCCTCAACCGGCAAGGGCACAAGAGCGGCCTGGGACGCGCCTTCACGAAGTCGAGCGTCCTGTCGCTTCGTGGCAGTCACCAGATCCCGAAGTGTCCAACTCCCAAACCGCGCGATGAGCGCGAAGGCCCCTTCACCGCCGATCAAGCCGCGCGCGAGCTCGGCGTCTCAATGCACACCATCCATCGCTGGCTCCGCGACGGCACGCTGTCGGGGCAGCAAGCCACCGAAAAGGCTCCCTGGCGGATCGTGCTCACCGAAGACGTTCGACGTCGCCTGACCAGCGGCTCCGCGCCGGAGAACTGGGTCGGGCTAGCGAAGGCGGCACGCCGCCTTGGCCTGGCAAAGTCGCTCGTTGCCCATCTGGTCAAGCAGGGCAAGCTCCGGGCGGTCCGCACTGTCGTGCGCAACCGCGAGTGCTGGCGAATCGACGTTTCTTCCGCAGATCACGCGCCCCAAACCGACCTCTTTGACCGAATGCGCAACGGTAAGAAAAGGGAACCGTAGTATGTCCGCACGCACGGCTGCCTGCACCTTGTGTGTCGTGACTGCGGGTACTCCGAGCTCGTCGCGCTCAGTTGCAAGAAGCGCGGGTTCTGTCCATCCTGTTTGGGCCGCCGGATGGCCGACACCGCGGTGCACTTGGAGCAGGCGGTGCTGCCGCGCGTGCCCATCCGTCATTGGATCTGCTCTTTGCCCTGGGGTCTACGCTCGCTGCTCGGGTACGACCGCAAGCTCTGCTCCGAGGTGGTGAGCGCGTTCATGGCGGAGGTGGACCGCTCGCTGCGCTGGCGCGCGAAGCGCGAGCTCGGCATTTCGAGTGTCGCAAGCTGCCACACCGGATCCGTGGTCGCTGTGCAGAGGACGGACAGCGCGCTCCGGCTCAACGTGCACTTCCACGCACTCGTGCTCGATGGCGTGTACGTGCACGCGGACGGCGACCCGCGCGCGCCGCTCGAGTTCCGGGAGCTCGACGCGCCCACGCACGCGGACGTGGCGCAGGTCGCAGCGCGCACTGCGGCCCGCATCGAGAGCATCCTCAAAGCGCACGGGCGGAGCCTCGACCCCGAGCTCGGTGAGCAGGAGCTGCCGGAGCTCTGCTTTGACGAGCCGGGGCTGGCTGCGTGTTACGCGGCGGCAGCTCAGGGCATTGGCGTGAGCGGTGAGCGTGCAGGCAAGCCGCTCTTGCGGTTGGTCGTGCCGGCGGAGTTGCCCGAGCGCTCGCGTGCCGCGGACGCGACGGATGCGCCCATCGCGGAGGTGCGCGGCATCAACTTGCATGCGGCGCAGGTCATCGACGGCCGAGATCGGCGACGAGTGGAGCGGCTCGCTAAATACATCACGCGCCCTCCGATCGCGCAGGACCGCCTCGAGCGCCGGCAGGACGGCAGGCTCGAGCTCATCTTCAAGAAGGTGTGGCGGGACGGCACCCGCGCGCTGGTGCTCGAGCCCCACGACCTGATTGCGCGGTTGGTGGCGGCCGTGCCGCCTCCACGCTTTCACATGCTCCGGTATTTCGGGGTGCTCTCGAGCCACTCATCGCGCCGGGCCCTCGTCGTGCCCAAGCCGCCCGTGGATGCGGCCTGTCACAAGCCACCTCCGGCTCGAGGGCGATCAGCTCGAGCTGCTCGGCGAGAAGGACGATGCGCCGGTCGGGCGGAAGCGGTGGGCGTGGTTGCTGGCGCACGTGTTCGCCGCCGATGTCGAGACGTGCCCACGTTGCTCCGGCCCGATGAGGTGGGCGGAGGTCGCCACGAGTCGCGCGGCCATCACGCGGCTGATTGCGGAGCACGAGGACGGCCTCGGATCGAGAGCGCCGCCCACGGCGAGAGTCCCCGTCCGCGTGCCCGAGCAATTGGGGATGGGGTTCGGGGAGAGGTGAGGCGACCGAAGGCTTCGCTGGGGCGGAGGTGTGTCGCGTGGGCTTGGCGAGGATGATCGAGCTCCGCGTGGGCACGGCGAGCCCAATCGGCGGCGGGGGTCGGGCTGCGGGAGGTGATCTCGACCCGAAGCCGTCGAGCGCGTACTCTCGGCGTGGTGGGTTTTGGCAGTTCAAAAGTCCTATGCGCTGGTCGGAGCCACAGCGACGTTCCCGGCACGCCTCAAGGTCACACCGGCGTCTGGGCCTTCGGCCGGCGTCGAAAAGACGTTCGTGTTGGCTGGTGGCAAGGTGTTCGGGTCTGAAAGTGGCGCGACTGCCGCGGGGGAGAACCTCGCGCAGCTCGGCTCGGTGAGCGTTCATGCGGATCCCAGCGGGACTGGCGCTCCGATCGCGTTCGTCGGGTCGAGCGATGGCTGGCTGTACGGATTCGCTGCTTGCAGTTCTTCGCTGGCGTTCACGAAGCGGTTTGCCGCAGCGGTCGGCAACGTCGTCTTCGGGGATACCGACGGCGACGGGAACGACGAGATCCTGGTGGCCGTCGCCGATGGCTACTTGTACGCCCTGGACCAAGCCGATGTTACGGCGCCCGTGGAAGTGCGCGATATCGATCCGAACGACAGCTCGATAGCGGCGGATGTCGATGATGTGTTTACGTTCGACACACTGGCTGCGAGCTGGGATGCGGTTCCCGGCGCTGACTCGTACTCCGTTGCGGTGGTGCGAGCAGACCTGACCGGGTTCGTCGCACCGTGGCAAACGGTGGGGAACGTGACCAAGACCAACTTGACAGGGCTTGATCTCCTGGACGGCGGGCAATACATTTTCGCTGTGCGCTCGCTCAAGGGTGGCGCCATCTCTCCCGATGCGGTCAGCGACGGAGTGGTCGTGCACAAAACCGCGAAGCCCCAGGCAGACGCCGGCCCTGACAGTGCCGATGCGGGACCCGACGACGGCGGGGTGGAGAGCGACGCTCCGTCAGACGCGGCGGACGCTTCGGACGGCAACGAAGGCGGCTCGGTCGCGCGTCCAAGGGATGGCCATGTCGCGGGCGGGGGCTGCGATTGCCGGCAGGGGCGTGGCGGGGGTGATACCGGGAGGCCGCTCGGCCTGTTGCTAGGGCTGGCCACAGTGCTTGGATTCGCGCGTCGGCGACGCTGATCGCTCATTGCAGGCCGAGCGCCTTGCGTTTTTCGTCTTCGATTCGCTTCCGCAGCTCGGGGTCAGGATGGCCACGGAGTTGAGCCGCCTTCTCGAGGGCAGCAGCGGCCTGAGCGTGCGATGACGCCTGGCTTGCCGCGTTGGCCAGACTCAACCATCGCGCCTCCGTCGGGCTCTCCCTGGCGGCCCGCTCGTAGAATGTGCTGGCGGTCCCCCAGTCCCCCCGAGCTGCCAGGACGTCGGCCATGGCGGTGCTCGCGTCCGCGCAAGGCGCGCTCGAGACGCACGCCGCAACCAGGTAATCCTTGATCGCGGGAATCAGATTGGTGGGCGGTCGTGCTTCGGCTGCGATTTCGACTCGAGCTCGCAGGCAGCCTTCGCGGTCTTCGAAAGAGGGACATCCCTCTTTCAGCATCTGCTCGCCCTTCTCGGGATTCCCCCGAAAGCGGACCACGTGCGCGCGAATCACCAGTGCAACCGATGATTGGGGCTTGGCGGTTTCCAGGACCCGTGCGTGCCGCTCGATGTCAGCCTCGCACTTCTCGCGGCGGTCACCGGCGCACGTTGGGTCGCTCTTGGAGTTGCGCAGATGCTCGAGTAACCCGGACGCGGCCAGTGATCGCGGCCACGATTCGCCGGGCGCGCGCGACAACGCTTCCTCCACTAACCGCGGACGACAATGCGAAACAGATGCATCCACCAGGACGGCCAGAGTGCAAAGCATTTCTGCACCGGCCGCGCCGATCGGCGCAGCGCTGGCGAGCTCGTCACAGTTTTTCGTCCATCGCCCAGCGAGTCGTGCAGCCGGTCCCGCCAGCGCGGAATCGTCCGTCACTGCCAGACGGAGCTCGAGCAAGGCTTGTTGCTTGGCGCCGCGGGCGGCGACAACTTCCGCGGTGAGGAGGTGAGCACGACCACCCGTCAGGTCGCGCTCCAGCGCACGCGACAACCACGGCATTGGATCTTGGTCTCGCGCCGTCCACGCCAACGCCGCACCAATGAGTGGAAAGTACGGCTCGGCAGGGTGACGCAGGATCGCGGACCGAAGCTCGCGGCGAAATGCCACTCTCGGCTGGAGACCGTCACCGACGGCACGAAAGCGTTCGTGGATGTCGCGGCGCTCGGATGTCACGTCATGGCGGCCCCACAGCGCCGCGGCCAATCCGAGCGGAAGCATTGGCACGACGGCCAAGCCGACGCGCCACACACCGCTGGTTCTGGACGTACTCTCCCCTTCCGTCGATGACATTGATCGGCGCTCCCTTTCGCCCCAAAGCGAGCCCCAAACCACCGCGGCGGCGATCGGCAGCGCTGGGATCTCCAGCCCAAGATCCGCGAGGTTCTGGACGAGCAGTGCAAAAACTCCTGCCCAGCCTGCGGCCGCTAGCACGCTGCTCCGGACCCCGAGCGCACGGGGGCGAAACGCCCATGCGAGGGCGGCAAGGGCCGATGCACCGACCGGCGCGTAGGTGACATGAACGGCCCCCTCTTTGCTGCTCCACGTCTTCTCCCGGCCTTGGAGGTAGCCTACGTCACGATCCGGCTCGACGCGAGGCTCGTCGCCACCGTGTTCAGCGGTCGGCGCGTCGTCATCGCCGGTTGACCGCCGGTTGACCGCTGGCGCGGGGCTGGCGCGGGGCTGGCGCGGGCGGATCCCGGCCATCTCGAGCGCGCGTCAATGCGTGTCGAACAGCTCCGCCTGCACCGGCTCACCGAGCTTGCGGCGGATGACGACGCTCTTGAAGAACGGCGGGCCCCTGGCGGGGGCGAGCGTCGGCGGATCGGTCGGCTCGCCGAGCCAGCGGAGGTATCACCCCTCCGGGTATCACGAAGCGCGTCGGTCGATGCCAGCGCTGGTCATGACGAGCGCCTTGATCTTCATGCGGCCGCCGCATTCACAGAGCTCGACGTCGATTTTGAAACTGCGCCGGAGCAAGGCTTTCCACGGCCGATATCCGCAGCGATGCGTGGGCGGCTTGTCTTTCTTCGCGGTGCATGTCGCGCAGTCGTCGTCCGCCTTCTCGTCGATCGGTGGTGGCGGCGGAACGACGCGCGATCTCCATTTGCTGGCGGCCGCAAGAACTCCACTGTACCTGACGGTATTGAAACGCGGAGGATGCACGGCCGTCGCGAGCCGCGCCAGAAAGGACAGAGGGTCTGATCGATTGCAAAAGTTCCATCGCTGAACGGTTTCTTCAGGGTCAGCCTCACCAGGTCGTCGGCGACGAGCTGGATGCGATCCTGGGCGATCGGCGGGCGCAGGATGTACTTGCAGAGGGCCTCTCTTCCCGCGGTGTCGCCTGCGCTCGCGGTAGTCGCGGCGTGCAACGTGAAGCCGTGCTCGGCGGCGCACAGGGCTTTGGTGTGCATGAGCTCGCTGTCGGCTCGTAGCTTGATGGGATCTCGTCGGTGCAACGCGGGACCGGCGGGAACGGCGCCCAGGGTGGACGCCACTGCGAGCTCGGCAAGCGCGGGCTCCGTGTCTGCGAGCGTCGCGTCCGCGGTGACGACGCTCGCGCCGCTCTCGTCGTCGTCCGAGATCACACCCTTGCGTCGCAGGAGCGCAATGATGCGCGTGCGTGCGATCTGGAGCACGTCGGCGACGTCGTCGTTGGTGAGGAAGGGGAGCGCATGGAACGCCAGTTCGCCGGCCTCTTCGGCGAACACACCGTCCAGTCCGAGTGTGTGGAAGCGCCGCGCTGGATGACGCGGTCGGCGAGCTGCTCATCGAATTGATGACACCGGTTGCGCTCGCGGTGTCGCTCGCCGTGCAACACGAGCTGCAAGCCCAATTCGAGCAAGCCGACCAGCTACGTCACCGCAACGTCGAACGTGCTCAATACGAGGCCGGCCTTGCACGGCAACGCTTCATGCGCGTGCACCCGGACAACCGGATGGTGGCCGATTCGCTCGAGGCTGACTGGAACGACAAACTGCGCGCAGCCGCCGAGGCGCAGCGCGATTACGAACGCAAGCAGCGAAGCGACGCTCTGGTGTTCGATGAACAGCGCCAGACGCGCATCCTCGCTCTGGCGCGAGACTTTCCGAAGCTGTGGGCCCACTCGAGCACACCGCAACGCGACAGGAAGCGGATGGTCCGGCTGCTGATCGAGGATGTGACGCTCGTCAAAGGCGAACAGGTCACCGCCAACATCCGCTTCAAGGGCGGCGCCGCCAAGGCGCTGAGCGTTGCCAGGGCCTTGCCCCCGTGCCTGCGTTACAGGACCCCCGCTGGCGTCGTCGCGCAGATCGACCGGCTGCTCGACGATCACACCGACGCCGAGATCGCCGTCATCTTGAACGAGCAAAGGGATCCGCTCGGTATGGGGCAAGGCATTCGATGCGCAGCGAATCAAAAAAACGCGTCGCTCGCACCGGCTCGTGCCGCGCCGCGTGCGGCTGCGCAAGACTGGGCTGCTGACGGCTAACGAGCTCGGCCGCCTGCTCGGCATCACGGGCAGCGGCGTGAGGCAAAAACTCGCGCAGGGAAAGCTCGGGATCCGCGCGTATCGCGTGGATGACACGGGCGAGAACTTAGGCGCTCGGCAGAATTGACCCGCCTCCGCTCGTCAGAAGTGACCACCCTTGCGGGTGACGCTGAGCTGGGCCGCGCCGCGGTAACGGCGTGGCGCGCGGAGCGCGATGAGCGGCGCGGTGCTCGCCACAGAGGCGAGAGCTTTGTGGCGTGGGGCAGCCGTTGCGCCGGAGCGGTCGGGGTGCCGCAGATCGTCGGAGCTTGTCCGCTCTCGCCTCCGTGGCCGAGCCCGTGGTCGGGATGGAAAGTAGCGGCAGGAGATGATGGCCGGACACCATGCCCGGATGAATTCAACAACCCCCTGCCGCTGCGTGCAGTGTAGCGGCGAGTTCGTTCCAGACCCAAGAGTTCGTGAGCGCCAGGTCACCTGTGGCGCGCCCGAGTGCCAGCGAGGCCGGCACGCGAAGCAGTGCCGCGAGTGGCGCGCCAATAACAAGGAGATGACGGCCGAGCACTACCAGGACGTGGTGGTCCCATTCCGCCGAGAGCAGCGGGACTACCAGCGGCGATGGCGCTGGGGCCAGCGCTTGCGCGAGATACGAGAGAAGACGACGGTGATGGGCGGGGCCCTGCTGGGTAGGCTCCGTGGCCTGGTCTCGCAGGCCGAGCAGTTGCTCGATCGGGCCGTGGGCAGCGCACAAACCGGCGTTCTCGCGGGGGAAAAGCTCAGGCGCGCGGTGGCGGCGGTGCGCTCCACCATCACGGCGTTCGCAGAGCTCGAGGCGAGCATGACGGAGCTTCGGGAGCTGGGTCTGTGACGGCGGCGGCGAGATACGAGAGGAGACGGACCACGGGCTGAGGATTTGCGACCGTCGCGGTGGCCATGGACCTCGAGCTCCACCAGCTGGACCGCCGGTACGAGGCGCTGCGGACGACGAGCCGCGAGCGCGACAGCCGGGTTGTGGCGTCCCTGGCTCGCGACGGCCAGCAGCTGCCGGTAGTCGTGATCGCGGCGACAGACGCCGGCCGCTACATCCTGGTCGACGGCTACAAGCGGGTCCGAGGGCTCCACAAGCTCGGCCAGGATCTGGTCCGCGCCACCTGCTGGGACCTGCCCGAGCCGGAGGCGCTGCTGCTCAGGCGGCGGCTGATGCGCGCGGCCGAGGGGGGAGAGCGCGCTCGAGCAGGCATGGCTGGTGCGCGAGCTCCAGGAGCGATTCGAGCTGTCGCTCGAAGATCTGGCCCGCCGCTTCGGTCGCAGCCCGAGCTGGGTGAGTCGCCGGCTCGGCCTGGCCGCGACGCTGCCCGAAGCAATCCAGCAGCTGGTGCGCGACGGAAAGCTGTCCCCGCACGCCGCCATGAAACACCTGTTGCCTTTGGCGCGCGCCAACCGCGCGGGCGCCATCGCCCTGGCCCAGGCCCTCGCCCCGCTCCGCCCGAGCACGCGGCAGACGGCGCTCTTGTGCGCTGCGTTTGCACGCGGCAGCGAGACGAGCCGCGAGCAGTTGCTGCTGCACCCGGAGCTGCTTCTGCGTGCCAGCGAGCCACGCGGCGGCAAGCCCGACGACCCGGCGCAAGAGCTCGAGCGAGACGTCGGCGCCGTGGGTGGCATCGCCCGGCGCGCGCTGACTCGGAGTCCGGGGTGGGGTCGTTCAGCAGCTGTTGCCGCCGGAGCAGGCGCGCTTGCGGCGGACTGCTGCTGGCGCGCGCCGCGACGTCGAGCACTTGGTCAGCACCATCGAGAAGGAGGTTCCCGATGTTGGATGAGACGACTCGAGCCACCATCCTCACCCTGCAACAAGCGGGTCATGGCAAACGCGTCATCGCTCGCATGCTCGGCATCTCACGCAACGCGGTTCGGCGGGTCATCGCATCGGGAGCGACCGATGTCCCAGCCCTCGACCGCAGCGAGAAAGCCGAGCCGTACCACGACGAGCTCGTCCAGCTGGTCCACGAGTGCAAGGGCAACCTCGTGCGCGTTCACGAGGAGCTTGCGGCCCAGGGCGCACAGCTCCGTACCCGACCCTGACCGCGTACTGTCGCCGTCACGGCATCGGGCACGAGCCAAAGAAGCCTGCGGGACGCTACGACCATCAGCCAGGCAAGGAGATGCGGCACGACACGTCTCCCACTTCGCTGACATCGGCGGGCGCGAGAGGGCCGTGCAGATCGCGGGGCTCGCGCTCGCTTACTCGCGGCTGGCCTACGTCCAGCTGTACCCGCAGTTCACGCGGTTCGAGTGCAAGGTCTTCCTCGATGACTCCTTCGACTACGTGGGCGGCACCTGCCCCATCTGCATGGTCGACAACAGCAGCGTCATCGTGCTGCGCGGCACCGGCGAAGACATGGTTCCCGTGCCCGAGATGGCATCCTTCGGTGAAGCGCGCGGCTTCGAGTTCCGCGCCCACGAGAAGGGCGACGCCAACCGCTCCGCCGTGGTCGAGGGCCTGTTCGACTTCGTGCAGAACAACTTCCTCGTTGGGCGCAAGTTCCACGACTTCGACCACGCCAACCGCGAAGCCGTCATCTGGTGCGACAAGATCAACGCCGCCTTCAGCCGCAAGCTCCACGCCGCTCGCCGCGATCTCTTCGCGGCCGAGAGCCACCTGCTCGTCCCGTTGCCCGCCTGGCGCTCACCCGTCTATCGCATCCACACCCGCCTCGTCGACCTCGAGAGCTACGTCAACGTCCACACGTTTCGCTACGAAGTGCCCGCTCGCTACATCGGTCACCAGCTCGAGGTGCGCGAGACCAAGACCGAGATCCAGCTGTTCGATGGGCCGCGCGTGGTTGCCACCCATCCGCGCCGGGTGGATGGCCCGAAGCGAGTGCGGCTCCCCGAGCCGGAGCGCGCCGAGCACAGGCAGCGCCGCGACGAGCAGCTCGTCGCCGAGGAGCGCCAGCTGCACGCCGAGCTCCCCGAGCTCGCCACCTGGATCACCGAGCTGCACCGGCGCGCACCTCGAGGACGGGGCGTTGCCCGCCTGCGCCAGCTTCGCCGCCTGTTGCGCGACTATCCGCAGCCACCGCTCATCGACGCGCTCCGCGACGCAGCTCGCTACGGCCTCTACGACCTCGAGCGCATCGAGACCATGATCCTGCGCAACATCCGCCACGACTACTTCCCGCGTCGCGACCCCGACGACGAGCAGGGAGTGACCCATGCGCGACGACGAGCTCCATCAGCTGCTCAAGACCCTGCACCTCAGCAAGGTCCGCCAGATCATCGAAGAGGAGCTTCAGCACGCCGAGCAAAAGCAGCTCACCTACGGCGAGTTCCTGCTCCGTTTGCTGCGCGCCGAGTGGCACAACAAGCAAGAGTCCGCCCTCAACTGGCGCATCAAGCGCGCCGCCATGCCTGAGCAGTGGACCATCGAGTCGTTCCCCTTCAAGCGCCAGCCGGGGATCTCCGCTCGCCAGATCCGCGGCTTCGCCAGCCTCGACTTCGTTGCCCGCGCCGAGAATCTGGTCTTCATCGGTGGCACCGGCGTGGGCAAGACAGGACTCGCCACCGGCCTGCTCCTGAAGGCCCTCCAGAACGGCTACCGCGGGCTCTTCCTCAAAGCGCAGGACTTGTTCGACGAGATGTACGCCTCGCTCGCTGACCGCTCGTCACGCAAACTGCTCAACCGCCTCGCCCGCGTGGATCTGCTCGTCATCGACGAGATGGGATACCTGAATCTTCGGCCCGAGCAGACCAACGTCTTCTTCCGTCTGATGGAGGAGCGCTACAAGCGGAAGGCCACGATCATCACCACCAACCTCGGCTACGAAGAGTGGCAGAACTTCCTCGGCAACAAGGCCCTCTGCGACGCTCTGCTCAGCCGCATCCGCCACCAGTGCCACACCGTCACCATCGACGGCCCGTCCTTGCGCGATCCCTCCGGCTAACGGCGACCTGACCTCCGCTTCGGAAGCCGCAGCGCCCCTACCGGGGCCTGCGGCTTCTTCGCACCAACGCCGAAATCGGTGCACCACGATTTACCCGATCAAGAAGCCGGGTCGATTCTCCCGAGCAGAGGTGGGTCATTCTTGGCGAGCGCCGAAGGCGAGCATCTGTATGAACCACCGGCGCTCTCGACGTGACCGCCGCCATAGCCGAGAGCAGACGGCGAGATCTCCGCACTTGCTCAGCGCCCCTGTGGTGCTGCATTCTGCACGTCCCGGAGCGATCTCGCGGCAAGCGGCGACAGCTCGTGCACAGGAGGTGCAGTATGGAATGCAGCCCAACGCGGCCAGGAGCTTCTGGCGGCACGCTGCGTTCTTGCACTGAAGAAATCCGAAGCCTGCACTCGCGGTTGCGCACGACAGTGCGGACCGCCCCGAGCTTGCCCTGCTTGACCAGATGGGCAACGAGCGACTTTGCCAGGCCAAGGCGGCGTGCCGCCTTCGCTAGCCGACCCAGTTCTCCGGCGCGGAGCCGCTGGTCAGGCGACGTCGAACGTCTTCGGTGAGCACGATCCGCCAGGGAGCCTTTCGGTGGCTTGCTGCCCCGACAGCGTGCCGTCGCGGAGCCAGCGATGGATGGTGTGCATTGAGACGCCGAGCCCGCGCGCCTGATCGGCGGTGAAGGGGCCTTCGCGCTCATCGCGCGGTTTGGGAGTTGGACACTTCGGGATCTGGTGACTGCCACGAAGCGACAGGACGCTCGACTTCGTGAAGGCGCGTCCCAGGCCGCTCTTGTGCCCTTGCCGGTTGAGGATGCCGGCGATCTGCACGTCGTCGAACTCCGTCGCCAGTTTGCGCACCAGCTCGATGATCTCCTCAGAGGTGGCGTGTGCATGAGGACCCTTTGAGCGGTAACGGACGAGGTCACGATCCGTAACCGCACCTCCCTTCCACGATGCGCAGCAGGTGACGTTTCTCGTCGCTCTTGACCTGCACTTCCTCGATCAGCGCACGTAGCAGGCGCGCGATCGCGCACGGTCGTGCTCGGTGCGCTCCATACCTCATGCAGGTCTTTTCCGAGCTCCTGGGCGCGGGCAGCTCTTCGTCGCTCAGCGGACGCTGGGTCCTGCGCGTCCGCGCCGCTTGCGCGCGCAGCGCGCCGAGGCTCGACCAGGCGCTCGTTCCAGCGCCGCTCGAGCTCGCGGGCCACGGTGCGGTTTTTCGGGCTCTACTGCCAGGTGCCGCTCCGCACGCTGAGCCTCGTACTCGGCCTTTTCGATCTGCAAGTGCCAGGGCGCTCTGTCGCCTCGATTTCGAGCCGCAGCGTTTCGCCCGCCAGCGCCGCCGCTTCAATCCCGGCAGCGGCCGACACGTCGAGGAACGCCTCGACCACCAGCGCTTCGATGCGCTTGCCGCCAATGAGCTGGCAGTCCTGCCCTGCGACGGCGGCGAGCGGACGCGAGCAACGATACTGCAGCGTCCGAACGGCGCGCTCACCGCCGTAGTTGACGTACATGCGCCGGCCGCAGTGCCCACAACGCATCAGGCCCTGCAAAAGCGCTCGACCTTCACGAGCGGCTCCTTGGTGGGCTTCGTCGGCGGGGACTGGAATCACGCTGTTGGCGCGCAGGCTCTCCTGGTTTTGAGGAACGTTTCGAAAAGAGATGTATGCCGGATGATGGTCCTGATCAAGACGGGCCAGTCGACCATCCCCGCCGCCCTCGCCGCAGCGACAGCTTCTGCGTCTGCGGATCGGGCTCGCGCAGGGTTTCGCTGCGTCCGAAGACAAGGCGCCGCCATGGATCGGGTGGCGCAGCATGTTGTGGATCATCCGGTAGCCGACCGGAACCCAGACGATCGGATGCGACCTCGGCAACATGCGACGCACGGAAACGGCAGGCCTTGCTCGCGCCACCACAGGTACACCTGACGGCCGGCACCGTGCTCTCGAACTTGTGGAACACGCGGTGCACGGCGGCCTGAACTGCCTCGTCGCTCGACATCTCGAGCTGCCCGAGGCCGTCGAGGTCGTAGCCCGCCGGCGGGATCGTGAACGCTTCTCCGCGGCGGGCCTTACTCCAGCGCCTCGACCATCCGGTGCACGGCGCTGTCACGCTCGAGCCACTCACCTGCCCGCGGATGCCGAGCACCATGCGGTCGGCGGACGACGACGGGTCGTACACGCCGTGCTCGTCGGCGATCAGCGTACCCGTCCAGCGACACAGGTACACGAGGTGATGCCAGTCGGAATCGTTGCGCGACAGGCGCGACACCTCGAGGCTCATCACGATGCCGACCTCGCCGCGGGCAACGGCGGCCACCAGCCCGCCGAAGCCGGCGCGTGCTCGGGCAGCGCGCCGCTCTTGCCCCTGATCCTCGTCGATGACGGGGACGCGCTCG
>JADJKB010000019.1 GCA_016706225.1 Myxococcales bacterium | reverse complement strand
CGTGCGCTGACGGACGGCGGAGACAACGGTACCAGACTGCCAAGCGCAACGGCCATCGCAACGGCCGTGAACCCCACGCATGAAGGCAGGTCGGTCTAACGAAACCGCGCTCTCCCGCGAGCGCGAGGAAGATCATAGCAGTCGGCAGGGCGTTGTCCGAGGCCGGCGTGTGCCGTACCAGAGTGTCGCCGGCCGCCGCGGAACGGACGGTGAAGTCGCCAAGGCCGCGCTCGGCGGGAGCAGCAGCGAGTTAGACCGCAGCGCGTGGCACTGTGAGGCAAAGGCGTTCCCCGTCAGCGGTTGTATGCGCCGCGAACTGTTTCCGGATCCTGCCGGAGGTCTACGACCGCGAGGATGGTGTCACGCTCCTCGCCGGAAACGTAGAACACGCCGTAAGGAAAGCGGCGGAGAAGGACACGCCGAACCGGATCATCGACGAGCGTAAAAAGGAGCGGCGTCGCGCGAATCAGCGATAAGGCGTGGTCAAACTCGTCGAGGAATCCAAGCCCCAAATTCGCCCGCTCGGCCTCGTAGTACCGCGCTGCGGCCAAGGTGTCGGCCTCGGCGTCGGGCGTGATGCGCGGCTCAGGTCGCATCAACGAGACGGTCGCTGGCGCAGAAGGGCTTCGATATCGCGCCTCGCCTCAGACCAGGGACGTGCAGCATCGGGGTTGGCTTGGTGGGCCGCGAGGCGTTCACGAACGAGAGCTCGCTGCGCATCGGACATCGGTAGCGCGTCCTGCTGCTCGACGACTCTGTCCCAAAGCGCGGTCAGATAGCGCACCTTCTCTTCTGGAGAGAGTTCGTCGAATCCAGGGGGCGGAATCGGAAGGGCTTGTGCCACAAACAGAGCCTAGCGTCGGCTGTTCAGGGCGGCAACGCAGCAAGCTCAGACGCGGAGAATCACGTTCAACGCGGTGGGCGTCCGGTTCGTCGGTTTAACGAGACACACGTTCACCCGCGAACGCCGAGCGTCAAGTCGGCAGTCGGCAAGGCGCAACAGACGCGGGCGAGTGCCGCATCAGAGTGGTCGCCCGCGGAAGCGGAACGGACGGCGAAGTCGGCAGGGCCGGCGTTCGGCGGGTGCAACGTGATATGGCCGCTCCGTTCTGCTTCTCAGACTTCTGCTCAGACCGGAGGATGGAAAGCGGGACATGCACCCGCGGGCTACGAATCTGCAACGTCGAGCAGTTGATGCTCTCTAACCTCGCATTCGAACCCGTGGGTGTGCCTCGCCTGTAACGAATCTCGGGAAGCCGCTCGAACCGGCTCACCATATTGCCTTCGCTGGGCGCGGCCGCTGCATGTCCCGACCAGAAGAATAGCCGAGGAGGTCGCATGCAGAAAAGTCTCGACGAATTTGCCGCATTCATCGGGTTGGACTGGGCCGACAAGAAGCACGATGTCTGCCTCAGTGTCCCTGGCAACGAGGGTCTGGAGCGCGAGGTCGTTCCTCACCGCCGGGCCGCTCTTGAAGCGTGGATTGCTCGACTCCGTGAGCGCTTCGCCGGTGCCCCGGTCGCCGTGGCCGTCGAGCTCGAGGAAGGCCCGATCGTCTCGGCCTTGCTCGAGCACGACTTCATCGTCGTCTGCCCGGTGAGGCCCGGCACCGTCGCCGGCTACCGCAAGACCTTCGTGCCCAGCAACGCAAAGGACGACCCCACCGACGCAGAGCTGATCCTGGAGCTGCTGCTGCGCCATCCGGAGAAGCTTCCGCCACTCAAACGGGAAAGCGCTCCCATGCGACAGCTCCGCCGTCTCTCGTCGCCGAACGCCGCGCCTTCGTCGAGGACCGGGTGCATCACCAACCGCATCACGGCTGCACTCAAGGCCTATTACCCGCAGGTTCTGGGCTGGTTTCGCGACAAGTGGACCGACGTGTTCATCGACTTCATCGAGCGCTGGCCGACCCTCCAGGACGCCCAGAGAGCTCGCCGCGAGACCGTGGTCGCGTTCTTCCACGGCCACAACGTTCGACAGAAGGCCGTCATCGACCGCCGCCTCGAAGAGCTCCACAGCGAACGGCCGCTCACGACCGACGCTGGTGCCATCGAGCCCGCTCGGTTCATGGTCCAGCTCCTTCTGCCGCAGCTCCGTGCCGTCTGCGCCGCCATCGAGCAGTTCGACGTCAGATCGCGACCTTGGCCCAGTCGCTGCCCGACTTCGAGCTCTTCGACTCGCTCCCTGGAGCCGGTCCTGCGCTGGCTCCTCGACTGCTGACTGCCTTCGGCGAGCGTCGCGAGCGGTTCCCCACCGCCGCTGCCGTCCAGAAGTGCATGGGCATCGCGCCGGTCACCGAGCGCAGCGGGAACAAGAGCTGGTCCATTGGCGCTACGCCTGCACCAAGTTCCTCCGCCAAACCTTCGTCGAGTGGACCGAGCAGACCATTCCGCGCTCGTTTTGGGCCAAGGCCTTCTACGAGAAGCAGCGCGCCAAGGGCTCGTCACACAACGCCGCAGTCCGCTCCTCGCTTTCAAATGGATCCGAATCATTCACCGCTGCTGGCTCGACCGAACCCGCTACGACGAATCACGCTACCTGACCGCACTCCAAAAGCGTGGCTCCCCCCTGCTCGCGTTTGCGGTGCAGCAAGCTCAGTAGGGCTTGCGGTCCGCCTCAGGGCGTGAGTTATGCAGCGCATCGTGGAAGCTGCGCCGTGGCAAGGCTGCTATTCCGAAGAATCCTGAACAACGTGCCCCATCTCGTCCGCCGCGAGCATGTCCACGTCTGGCTCCCAAGGTCCGACCGGCACCCCCAGCCACTGCAGCAACTCGTGTGCAGCAGAGATGGCCTGCACCGCTCCTGCCTTGTCCACTGTCACTCGTGCTTCGCCCTGCTCTGGAATGCCGCGATGAACGAGGTCGTTCCGCGTTGTCGCAACTCGCCGGAGTGCTTGGTACAGTGCTTCGTTCTCGACAAGCAGCGACGGCTTCCTGATGTGCAAGCGGGCCTCATGCAGTGCACGCCGCAGGTAGTTGCCGCGCGCTTCACTCCAAATGAGGTTGAAGATAGGATCGATGCGTTTTCGCACGCCGCCGGCAATTGCCTCGACGTAGTGAAATGGAGGAGGGTCCTCGGCGAGCGCCTGCGCATGCAGACGTTCGACGCTCGCGCTGGCGGCTGCCTCGGCCGCGATAGCAGAGAAGATGATCGCGCGTCTGAAGTCGGAGTACTCGAGGGCGGAGATCGCATCGACCAACAACTCTGCCGCAACGTCATCGTCGTCGAGACGAAGCGCATCCAGCTGATCGAGCATCCCGAAGTGCGCGAAGTGTCTCGAAAAGGTCGGTCCAAGATGAGCCGTGGTCGGTTCAAACAGCACGCGCAGCGGTGCGACCTCAATTCCTCGCGCTACGCAAATGATACTGCGCGGAGAGAGAAGCGCCTGGGTGAACCGAACCCGAAGCCGTCTCAGAAAGCCGATGACGACTTCGAATCCGGCGTTTTCAGGGTCGGCCGGCATGCTGTACAGCAACGTCGACGATGCGCAGAGGGTTCGGCTGCCCGCTCTCCAGGCCATCAAGTTGTCGGTGTGTCTCGACCCGCCGGAGAACCGCAAAGGATTCAATACCGCCATGCCGTGGGCGTGCTCGAGGGGTGGTGACCGGTCGGCGGACGCTTCAGAAAGCTCCCAGAGGATCGGGTTGCTCAGGCTAAGCTCGAAGATCGGCATGGGTCGCCTCAGGCAGCGTCTGCATAACGGGACCACGTTCACCCGCGAACGCCGAGCGTCAAGTCGGCAGTCGGCAAGGCGCAACAGACGCGGGCGAGTGCCGCACTTAGGCGCTCGGCAGAATTGACCCGCCTCCGCTCGTCAGAAGTGACCCACCCTTGCGGGTGACGCTGAGCTGGGCCGCGCCGCGGTAACGGCGTGGCGCGCGGAGCGCGATGAGCGGCGCGGTGCTCGCCACGGAGGCGAGAGCTTTGTGGCGTGGGGCAGCCGTTGCGCCGGAGCGGTCGGGGTGCCGCAGATCGTCGGAGCTTGTCCGCTCTCGCCTCCGCGGCCGAGCCCGTGGTCGGGATGGAAAGTAGCGGCAGGAGATGATGGCCGGACACCATGCCCGGATGAATTCAACAACCGCCTGCCGCTGCGTGCAGTGTAGCGGCGAGTTCGTTCCAGACCCAAGAGTTCGTGAGCGCCAGGTCACCTGTGGCGCGCCCGAGTGCCAGCGAGGCCGGCACGCGAAGCAGTGCCGCGAGTGGCGCGCCAATAACAAGGAGATGACGGCCGAGCACTACCAGGACGTGGTGGTCCCGTTCCGCCGACAGCAGCGGGACTACCAGCGGCGATGGCGCTGGGGCCAGCGCTTGCGCGAGATACGAGAGAAGACGACGGTGATGGGCGGGGCCCTGCTGGGCAGGCTCCGTGGCCTGGTCTCGCAGGCCGAGCAGTTGCTCGATCGGGCCGTTGGCAGCGCACAAACCGGCGTTCTCGCGGGGGAAAAGCTCAGGCGCGCGGTGGCGGCGGTGCGCTCCACCATCACGGCGTTCGCAGAGCTCGAGGCGAGCATGACGGAGCTTCGGGAGCTGGGTCTGTGACGGCGGCGGCGAGATACGAGAGGAGACGGACCACGGGCTGAGGATTTGCGACCGTCGCGGTGGCCATGGACCTCGAGCTCCACCAGCTGGACCGCCGGTACGAGGCGCTGCGGACGACGAGCCGCGAGCGCGACAGCCGGGTTGTGGCGTCCCTGGCTCGCGACGGCCAGCAGCTGCCGGTAGTCGTGATCGCGGCGACAGACGCCGGCCGCTACATCCTGGTCGACGGCTACAAGCGGGTCCGAGGGCTCCACAAGCTCGGCCAGGATCTGGTCCGCGCCACCTGCTGGGACCTGCCCGAGCCGGAGGCGCTGCTGCTCGGGCGGCTGATGCGCGCGGCCGAGGGGGAGAGCGCGCTCGAGCAGGCATGGCTGGTGCGCGAGCTCCAGGAGCGATTCGAGCTGTCGCTCGAAGATCTGGCCCGCCGCTTCGGTCGCAGCCCGAGCTGGGTGAGTCGCCGGCTCGGCCTGGCCGCGACGCTGCCCGAAGCAATCCAGCAGCTGGTGCGCGACGGAAAGCTGTCCCCGCACGCCGCCATGAAACACCTGTTGCCTTTGGCGCGCGCCAACCGCGCGGGCGCCATCGCCCTGGCCCAGGCCCTCGCCCCGCTCCGCCCGAGCACGCGGCAGACGGCGCTCTTGTGCGCTGCGTTTGCACGCGGCAGCGAGACGAGCCGCGAGCAGTTGCTGCTGCACCCGGAGCTGCTTCTGCGTGCCAGCGAGCCACGCGGCGGCAAGCCCGACGACCCGGCGCAAGAGCTCGAGCGAGACGTCGGCGCCGTGGGTGGCATCGCCCGGCGCGCGCTGACTCGAGTCCGGGGTGGGGTCGTTCAGCAGCTGTTGCCGCCGGAGCAGGCGCGCTTGCGGCGGACTGCTGCTGGCGCGCGCCGCGACGTCGAGCACTTGGTCAGCACCATCGAGAAGGAGGTTCCCGATGTTGGATGAGACGACTCGATCCACCATCCTCACCCTGCAACAAGCGGGTCATGGCAAACGCGTCATCGCTCGCATGCTCGGCATCTCACGCAACGCGGTTCGGCGGGTCATCGCATCGGGAGCGACCGATGTCCCAGCCCTCGACCGCAGCGAGAAAGCCGAGCCGTACCACGACGAGCTCGTCCAGCTGGTCCACGAGTGCAAGGGCAACCTCGTGCGCGTTCACGAGGAGCTTGCGGCCCAGGGCGCACAGCTCTCGTACCCGACCCTGACCGCGTACTGTCGCCGTCACGGCATCGGGCACGAGCCAAAGAAGCCTGCGGGACGCTACGACCATCAGCCAGGCAAGGAGATGCAGCACGACACGTCTCCCCACTTCGCTGACATCGGCGGGCGCGAGAGGGCCGTGCAGATCGCGGGGCTCGCGCTCGCCTACTCGCGGCTGGCCTACGTCCAGCTGTACCCGCAGTTCACGCGGTTCGAGTGCAAGGTCTTCCTCGACGACTCCTTCGACTACGTGGGCGGCACCTGCCCCATCTGCATGGTCGACAACAGCAGCGTCATCGTGCTGCGCGGCACCGGCGAAGACATGGTTCCCGTGCCCGAGATGGCATCCTTCGGTGAAGCGCGCGGCTTCGAGTTCCGCGCCCACGAGAAGGGCGACGCCAACCGCTCCGCCGTGGTCGAGGGCCTGTTCGACTTCGTGCAGAACAACTTCCTCGTTGGGCGCAAGTTCCACGACTTCGACCACGCCAACCGCGAAGCCGTCATCTGGTGCGACAAGATCAACGCCGCCTTCAGCCGCAAGCTCCACGCCGCTCGCCGCGATCTCTTCGCGGCCGAGAGCCACCTGCTCGTCCCGTTGCCCGCCTGGCGCTCACCCGTCTATCGCATCCACACCCGCCTCGTCGACCTCGAGAGCTACGTCAACGTCCACACGTTTCGCTACGAAGTGCCCGCTCGCTACATCGGTCACCAGCTCGAGGTGCGCGAGACCAAGACCGAGATCCAGCTGTTCGATGGGCCGCGCGTGGTTGCCACCCATCCGCGCCGGGTGGATGGCCCGAAGCGAGTGCGGCTCCCCGAGCCGGAGCGCGCCGAGCACAGGCAGCGCCGCGACGAGCAGCTCGTCGCCGAGGAGCGCCAGCTGCACGCCGAGCTCCCCGAGCTCGCCACCTGGATCACCGAGCTGCACCGGCGCGCACCTTGAGGACGGGGCGTTGCCCGCCTGCGCCAGCTTCGCCGCCTGTTGCGCGACTATCCGCAGCCACCGCTCATCGACGCGCTCCGCGACGCAGCTCGCTACGGCCTCTACGACCTCGAGCGCATCGAGACCATGATCCTGCGCAACATCCGCCACGACTACTTCCCGCGTCGCGACCCCGACGACGAGCAGGAGTGACCCATGCGCGACGACGAGCTCCATCAGCTGCTCAAGACCCTGCACCTCAGCAAGGTCCGCCAGATCATCGAAGAGGAGCTTCAGCACGCCGAGAAAAAGCAGCTCACCTACGGCGAGTTCCTGCTCCGTTTGCTGCGCGCCGAGTGGCACAACAAGCAAGAGTCCGCCCTCAACTGGCGCATCAAGCGCGCCGCCATGCCTGAGCAGTGGACCATCGAGTCGTTCCCCTTCAAGCGCCAGCCGGGGATCTCCGCTCGCCAGATCCGCGGCTTCGCCAGCCTCGACTTCGTTGCCCGCGCCGAGAATCTGGTCTTCATCGGTGGCACCGGCGTGGGCAAGACAGGACTCGCCACCGGCCTGCTCCTGAAGGCCCTCCAGAACGGCTACCGCGGGCTCTTCCTCAAAGCGCAGGACTTGTTCGACGAGATGTACGCCTCGCTCGCTGACCGCTCGTCACGCAAACTGCTCAACCGCCTCGCCCGCGTGGATCTGCTCGTCATCGACGAGATGGGATACCTGAATCTTCGGCCCGAGCAGACCAACGTCTTCTTCCGTCTGATGGAGGAGCGCTACAAGCGGAAGGCCACGATCATCACCACCAACCTCGGCTACGAAGAGTGGCAGAACTTCCTCGGCAACAAGGCCCTCTGCGACGCTCTGCTCAGCCGCATCCGCCACCAGTGCCACACCGTCACCATCGACGGCCCGTCCTTGCGCGATCCCTCCGGCTAACGGCGACCTGACCTCCGCTTCGGAAGCCGCAGCGCCCCTACCGGGGCCTGCGGCTTCTTCGCACCAACGCCGAAATCGGTGCACCACGATTTACCCGATCAAGAAGCCGGGTCGATTCTCCCGAGCAGAGGTGGGTCATTCTTGGCGAGCGCCGAAGGCCGCATCAGAGTGGTCGCCCGCGGAAGCGGAACGGCGGTGAAGTCGGCAAGGCCGGCGTTCGGCGGGTGCAACGTGAGTTATGCGGCGCGGTCAGCGGGCGCCTGAACGCGCAGAAATCTGAACAACCCGATCGGACAGCGTGTCGGCCCCGCGCCGGCGAGCGACAGCCGCTCCCGCGAGCGTGAATCAGAGGACCATCTTCTGTCCTTGGTACACGCGGCGCAGGTACGCTTCCGCTTCCGTGCCTCGACCACCTAATTGGGCCAACTGGCTCAATTCGGTATCAGCAAGAAAGATGAGCAGCTTGTTGTCGACGCGGAAGATGTCGCGTGCGACTTCAACTGCCTCGGGACTTGGCGGCTTCCGTGTTGCAATGAACGCGAGTCGAGCGAGGCCGGGTCGGCGCAGATACTTTGCGGTCAAGTCCACGTCTGTCGGACCTAGCGGGCCCGCATGGTTCTTGCACTCGATCATTATCAAGTCGCTGCCATATACGACAGCCCAGTAGTGCCAAAGCCCAACCGGAGTCGCGACGGGAAGTATGATGTCGCGCCTGTAATTCGGGTGAGGACTCGATGTCTGAAGTAGCGGCCTGTCTATTGAGGGCTGGAACGCCCGCTTGAAAATAAGGGCTGTGAGGACTTCGAAACGAGCCGCTTCCGGCTTGCCCGGGGCCAGACTGGCGAGGCGCCGCTGCAGCCGCGCATTCATGGACTCTACCGCGACTTCAAGGCGGCGAAGGTTGCGCCAAGCTGTTTCGCCAGCGCGGCGGCCCCGCGTGCCGATGTTTCGTACAGGATGATTCTAAGGTGACGAAGGTCGAAAGGAACGTCGTCGATGTTCTGGGAGAGAAGTATGACGTCCTTGCCGACGGTGTGGGCAATCCCAAGTTCGTAGAAGACATTCGGATTGCGTCCGGTCAGATCGGCTACGAGCAGCCTGGCACGCATGATGTTTTCCCAGATGCTTTCGATAATCGGCTGGGTGTCATAGATGTCATCAGCTCGCATGCACTTGAGCCCTGCTGCCGCAATGGTTGGCGCGATTTGGTCAGCGAACACCTCCTGAAGCTTCGCGTCGTTCCCAAAAGGCATCAGAACGAAACAGAGGGAGTCATCCACGAGTACATCGCGCGCGCGGAATATTGGGTTGATGCGGACGACACGGGCGAGGCGCTCCGAGTACATGAGCTCGTTGCCATAGTATCCTTCGACGATAGCGAGTATTTCTGCCTCGCCGGGCTCCTCGCCAGCCACCCACAGCGCCGGAAACGAGAAGCCGAACGCCTGTTCGAACACAAGATCGCGTTCGACGATTGCAATGGCTGTCGACAGGTCGAGTGGCCCTCTGCCGCGGAGGTCGTTATGCACCACACGAAGCGCGCCGCCCACCCCCTTGTTCGTGCAAACGATGTGCACATGCTGCTCGGTCAGCAACACTGCCGTGTTCACTGGCTTCAGCAATCGAATGACACGACGATCAAATCGCCCCTGCTGAGCGAGCGAATTCAGCATGGAGTAGATCGCGGCTGCGACCTTCTGGATACGTTGCCAATCGCTGTCCGGGATATTGCCGGAAATTGCAAAAACGCCGCCAGTGAACATCCAACCTCCGACTCGATGATATCACACGGGAGCGAAGCGGTTCCTGGCGCGCCCCGAGGTCGGCTCCTGTTTGCCCACAGGTGGCCAGGGCGTCAGTCCGTCCTGAAACGGAACGTCACTTCACAGGTACGGCTCCCAACGCTTCCGGCGGAGAACTGCGCGCCGTTCCTGCGCATAAAATGCTCGGTACGCCTCGTCCAAGTTGAGGACGGGGTC
>JADJKB010000018.1 GCA_016706225.1 Myxococcales bacterium | reverse complement strand
ACGCCCTTGGGCACTGCCGAAGGTGCGAAGGCCGCGCCGGTGAATCCGGTCGTGAAACCGTCGTCGTGAAACAGGAACGCATGCGCATCGCCGGGTGCGTCGCCGAGCGCAAACGAGCTGCCGGACCCATAGCTCTGAGCAACCCAGGCTTGACCCAATGAAGCGGGCCAGCTCGCTTCCCAGGCGTCGAAGTCCAGGTGGCCAAGCTTGGGAGGCGGAGCCCGATGGGCTCGATTGCGGAGAGTGCCTGCCAGCGGAACATCAGGGTGACTTTGGAACCGTTGTCGGTCGAAGCAGCGAGTGCTGGGTCCAATTCATCGTGCTTGCTGCTCCCGACGACATCCGCGATTCCTTCCAGAAGCGGTTCGGAGCATTCCGCGATCCCTCCCACTCCACCACTCCCCGCCGCCGCACCGACGGCCCCAGTCCCACCGTAGCCACCGTTGCGACCGTAGCCACCGTAGCCACCGCTCCCGCCAACGCCGCCAGTTCCGCTCGTGTGAACCGAACCGCCGGTCTCGCCCAACTCGCTCTCGAAAGCTGGCAATCCCGAGCGCGAGCCACATGCGAGGGTGACCGAGGCAACCAGCAGCACGATGAACCAGCGCATGGGCGTCATGTTAGCGGCTCCCTTCCGCATCCGCGCCGCCTTCGGACGCGAGAACCCGAATCCTGCCTCCTCTACGCAGACTACCCGACACAGCGACCGGAACATCGAGAGCATGTCGGCACAATGCTCGCTGCCCGCCAGCACTTACCCGCTGCCGGGCAAGGCCGGGCTCCGGTTCACCTCACGCCAGCGAGCCAAGGCTGCCGGGCGCCCTTCTCGAACTGTTGCCGCGGCCTGGCTGAACCGTCTCACTTGCTGTCGAGCTGCGCCAGCGCCTCTTTCGCCATGGCATTTTCCGGGGCGAGCACGAGGACGCGCTCGAAGTGAGCCCGCGCAGCCGCCTTGTCCTTTCGCTTCACGGCGAGCAGACCGCGGCCGAGCTCCTCTTCGACCGATCCCCGGAATGCTTCCCTCGCGTCGTCGAGAAGCCGCTCGGCCTGCTTCGCGTCACCGTTCGTCAGCAAGAGCTCGATGGCTTCGAGTGACGAGGCATTGCTCAGCGTGAGCCGCCCGGCCGGGTAGTCCATGATGGCGAGGGCCGCGGTGGCCATCTCTCGCGCGCGGCCGAACTGCTTTCGCGAGCTCATATGCCCGGCATAATTTCCGCGCACCCAGGCCGAGTCGGGCTCGAGGTTGAGCAGAGAGCGATGCGCGGAGTCCACCGCCTCCCATTCCTCCAGCTTCTGATAGACGATCGGAAGGTCCCGGTAGACCTGAAGCCGATCTCCGGGGTCGGAGCTGCTCTGTCCGCGCCGCGGGCATCATACCGCCCGCCACATCCGGGAGCAGAAGCTGTGCTTGCAGGCCGAGGAGCTCCTGGACCAGGTGCGCGCAACTACTGGCAGTCCGTCTGACACTTCTGTTCGACGCAGGTCATGAACCCGTAGAACGTCGGCTTGCCTGCGGGGTAGACCGCGACGCACTTGTCGACGCAGGCCTGCTCCGTGCACGCCGATACGCAAGACAGAATCTGAGTGCATTGTTGGTTCGACGTGCACGCGTCCAGCTCGACGGAGCACTGCGCGTGCGCACACACGCTGCAGTTGCCGCTCGAGCTGCCACACTTTTGCGGCCCGCCGCCACCGGCCCCGACGTCGGTGCAGCCGAAGTAGGGCCCGCCGACCGATGTGGTGTCGATCATCACGCCGCAGGTGCCAGTCGTCGCAGAGCAACATCCCGCGAAGCTGCCGGAACCGCCATCGAGTAGGTTCGGATAGAAGAGTGCGGGACAGCTCGGGTCGACCGCGCCCGATTGGTTCGTCGGGTAGCAACCCGGGTTCATGCCGATGAGCGCAGCTACGCTGGGCTCCACCAGTGCCCCACAGCCGCCGCTGACCGAACAGCACGGCTTCATGTCGAATAGCCCGGGGAGCTTGTACCCGGGACAATTCCCGCACGGCAGGCCGCCGCTGCCACCGGTTGGATAGCCACCGCCGCCCCAGGGATCGCCGCCGCTGCCGCCGGTCGGGTACCCGCCGTAGGCGCCTGTGCCGCCGACCGGGTAGCCGCCGTAACCGCCACCGCCCGACCCCGCACCGCCGCACGTGCAGTCCGAGTAAGCGTTGCCGCTGGCGAGACACTGCACATAGCAGGAGCCCTTCGCCCCGCAGACGCGAATCTCACCGGGAGTACAGGATTCGAGCGAATTGTCGGTCTTGCCTCCGCAGGCATCCAGTATCGCTGCCGACGCAACCAGCACTGTCCAGAAGAAAAGCCGCGACTTCATTGGTGCTCCTCCACGCTCCCCGAGAATAGCAGCGGTCAGCGCCGATGAGCGCGTGGCGTCACGCGCTGCTGCCGGCGGGTACGCACGCACGACGGGAACTAGGCGATGACAGTTGCCCGCTTGGGCGCGAACTGACGCCGTCAGCCCCCGTCCGCGACGCACCAGGAGAGGCAGTCGAGGTACGGCGCGCAGGTGCCGGACGCGCTGCAGGCCTCGACGCTGGCCGCACACGCTGCGTTCGGGGCGCGCTGCGCGAGCAGGCAAGCCACCCGTCCCGAGCTGCGGGTAGGTCCTGGGCTCGCGTGGCTCACTTGTTTTTGCCGCGAGTGTGCTGAAGTGCAGCTCGTCATAGAGAGAGTCCCGTGCCCAAAACTCGGCGAAGGATTTCCTGAAGTTCACCCGTCGCGCTGCGTCGAGCGCCGACGAAGGAGCGAGGTGCTCCCGGCGGGAACGCCTCGACGAGTGCACGCGACGTCCGCTTGCAGAACGCGTAGACTGATGCGATGCGCGCGCTCGTAACTCCCTGGACGGACTGGTGTTCAAAGAGCTGCCAGTTGGGCCTGTGCGTGACGGCGGCGCCTTGACGTTGGAGCAGTTCCATGCGGCCGCGTAGAACTTCCGTCGGACGAGTAGTGGCGGTGGCGCTCTGCGCCGCGTGCGGTTCGCGCACCGGTCTGATCGACCCCGGCGCGGGCGTCGACAGCGGCGGTGCAGGCACTGGAGCCGTGGGATCGACAGGCGGAGCCGGCGCCACTGGCGGAACTGGCGCTATCGGCGGAATTGGCGCGGTCGGCGGAAGCGGCGCAATCGGCGGCACGAGCGGCGTTGCTGGGTGCGTCGCACTCCTACAGGTCGATCCCGTGGTGGAAATCCAGCCGGGCTCCGCCTCCGCTGACATGGGTCCACAGACCGTCTCGTCGAGCGACGACGGCCAGCAGGTGTCGGTCGCGTTCATTCGGAGCGCCGCACTGGGCCCGGCGTCCAAGTCGGATGTCGATGCTGCGACGTTCTCACCGTGGTTGGCGTGGCCCTTGGCCGGCAAGCTGGCGCCGGCGGTCTCGCTTCTACCGGCGGTGGATTTCGCGAGTGATCTCCGCGCTGGTTCGAGCTTTGGTGGTCGATTCGCCCTGCTCCTCGGTCAGGGGCCAATGCTCGGGTTCACCCCCAGCATTGACCCGGCGATGGGCCCCGTTGCTCCCGGCTTGCCGCTGTTTCCCCTTGGGGCGCCGCTCTTCGTCGCGCGCGGAGCGCAACCCGGGGTGCATCTCCTTGGCACCGCCTCCCAGGACGGTCGGCTCGTCGTCCACATCGTGGAGTCCAGCGGCCCGACACCAGAAGTGAGCACCCAGACCCTCGGATGTGCCTCCGGGGGCGTCACCGCGGACGCCATTGGATTCCAAGACGGCTGGCTGCTCGCGCTTTCCAATGGCGCCCTCGCGCCGCCGGGTGGCTGTGGGTCCAGCAACGCCGGCGGCCCGCCACTTCGTATCGACGTGTTGCACTTGCTGCCGAGCGGTTCCGTGAGCGTGCTGCATAGCTTCAAGGTCGACGCTCCGCCAAACGCCATTTCCGTCGCGTCCCATCCCACGGGTGCCTTTGTGGCGTGGACGCATGCGAGCGGCGGCGCCGCACCGGTGCTGAACGCGGCCCGTGTCGACGCCGTGGCGGGCGCATTCTTTGGTCCCTTCGTGCTCAGTGGCGCGAAAGCATTCCCCGCGTACGTCGACGCGGCGTCCACCGAGAATGGGACGCTGGCTCTTGCCTGGGTGGACCATCCACCAGACACGAAGGCCAACCTTGTGCTCACCATGGTCGATGCTCATGGCGACCTGCTGCAAAGTCTCCCCTTCGCGTCCAGTTTCCAAGGCCACCCGAACATCATCGGGTCGCCCAGCGGTCACAGCGTAGTGATCAGCTGGGCCACGACCGACCTCGCGTCCACCATCCAACTCGCCCGGTTTGATTGTCTCGGGCCGGGCTGAATGCATCAGGCGCGATTTCGTGGTTCGCCGTGGCGCCGCCCTGCAGCGCGAGCCCGCGTGGGAGCTCGCCGCGGTTCGCTGCACGACGCCGCGGTAGATGCGGCCAGCGAAAGTGTTCTGCGCGTACTTGGAGCGCGTGCCAGCGTCACCGCGTAGCGCCGGTCGGAGTATCCGGCCGCCGCGACGACCACCTGGTGCTCGCCGACGTTGACCGGCTTGGGCGAGAATCCAGCTCAACCGTTCCGTGGAGTGCCAGGCGGTCCCGATGAGCGAACCTGGTTCGACCCAACCATGGAGCATACGACGACGATCCCGAATCGCCTTCCGTGGGCGCCACAGGGAGAGTTGCGATGGCCGCGCGGATGTGATCGGCGGCGGCGCCATCACGTTGCTGAAGAATCGCAGCGCCGCACCCAGCCTTGCGTGCGCCGTCTGCGGGGACGGCGTCGTCGCCGACCCGGAAGTGTGTGACGACGACGGAAAGGTCGGCTCCGACGGCTGCTCCGCCACCTGCGGCATCGAGCTCGGGTATGGCTGTTCGGGTGCCCCCAGCACCTGTGCTCCGAAATGCGGCGACGCGCTGATCGCCGGAAGCGAGAGTTGCGATGACGCGAACACCGCGCCCGGGGATGGCTGTTCGGCTTCCTGCAAGGTGGACGCCGGTTGGAAGTGCACGGGCAAGCCGAGCGTGTGTCAGCCCAGTTGCGGCGACTCCTCCGTCGTCGGATCGGAGCTGTGCGACGACGGGAATCAGCTCGACGGTGACAGTTGCCCGAGCTCGTGTCGACACGACCTTTGGAGCTTCGCGTTTGGCAATCCCGGCCAGCAGGACTTTGCCGAACGTGTCGCGTTCTCTCCTCAGGGTGACGTGCTGGTGGTCGCGACAGTGAACGGGCCTGTCACTGTCGCCAGCACGCCGCTTCCCGCGATGGGCGAACGACGCGGTGCTCGCGAAGCTCGGTGCGCAGGGCAACCCAGTTTGGGCAAAGCGTTTTGGCGGCTCCGGTGACGACCGAGCGCTGGGGGTCGCGAGCGACGCCTCGGGGAACGTGTTGATGAGCGGCATCTTCTCCGGGTCGATCGACTTTGGCGGTGGTCCGTTGGTCAGCGCCGTGAGCTGGGACGTGTTTCTCACGAAGCTGAGCGCCACCGGTCAGCATGTCTTCAGCAAACGCTTCGGAGACGCCTCGCAGCACGAGGCGAGGACTTTGGCGGTCGCCCCGAATGGCGACATCGTGATCGCCGGCTCGTTCACCGGTACGCTCGACTTCGGTGGTGGTCCGCTGGTGAGCACGGGCGCCAACGACATCTACGTCGCCGCGCTGAGCTCCGCGGGAAGTCAGCTCTTCAGTAAGCGCTTCGGCAGCGCGGCATCGGATGGCGTCGCAGCGCTGGCCGTCGGCCCGTCCGGCGACATCTACGCCGCGGGCATGTTCGACGGGACCATCGACTTTGGCACTGGGTTGCACACGAGCGCCGGGGCGGGTGACATCCTCGTGAAGCTCTCCGCCACCGGAAGTACCGCGTGGAGCCGGTCGTACGGCTTGAATAACAACTGGGAGAGTGTCGGCGGGATTACGGCTGACGCGGCAGGGGTGACGCTTGCAGGCACCTTCTGGGGCTCTCAGTCGTTTGGTGGACCCGCGGTCGTGTCGAAGGGTGGTACGGACACCTTCGTCGCGAAGCTCGATCCCTCCGGAAACCACCTCTGGAGCCGCTCGTTCGGGGGCACCGGCAGTGATCCATGCTGGGGGTTCGCGGGCAATCCCGACGGCTCAACTGCGGTGGTCGTGCGCTTCAACGCGCCGGTCGATGTGGGCGGCACGGTCTTCGCGCCCTCACCAGACAGCTGGCTGGTCTCGAAGCTGACCAGTGCCGGCGCGATCGCGTGGACACAGGCGTACGGGGCGGCTTCGCCCACATTCGCCCGCGGCGGCGCATCGGGCCGCTTCGCGGTGGTGGGCACGTTCTCTAGCGCGCTCGACTTCGGCGGCACTCCGCTTTCGGGTGGAGCATTCGATGTTTTCGTCGTCACGTTTGCGCCGTGATGCGCTTGCCCGCCGCCGGTTACAACGTTGCGCACCGCCGCGACGCTCGCGCTCATCCGGCGGGCCGACGAACCGGCGGCGCTGTTGTTCCTCTACACGAATTCCACGCCACTAGGGTTCTGCCATCAGGTCTGTCCCGCGGTCCCCAGCTTCGTCCGATTGTGTTCGAAGTCCCACTCGTCAGCCAGCACCGCGAACCCAAGGGTGTCCCGGTACGAATCGAGGTACCGGTCCTTCTGCATCCGCATCTCGAGGCGCAGCCTGAGCTTCTCGCACACTCGCCGGGAGGCGACGTTTTCGACGTCGTTGAAGATCAGGATGCGGCGCAGCCCCACCCCGCCCTGTTCGGTGGGCCGAAGTCCCGCGCTGATCAGAGCTCCGATCGCCTGCGTGCAGATGCCGTTGCCCTGGTGCGTGCCGCGCGGACCCAGTAGCCGATTTCCGCCTGTCGGAAGTCCGGGACGATCTTGTGCAGGCCAGTGCCGCCTAGGACCGCACCGGAGCTCGAGTCCAAGATAGCCATCGGGGAAATCGAGGCAATCGGCCTTCTCGTACGCTCGGCGACAGCGCTCGACGTAGAAGATGCTGTCGTCGACCCGCTGCGGGTCGCTCGAGGCCCAGGCCATCCATGGGAGCAGCGCCTCGCGACGGTCGTCTATCGCAGCGAAGAGGGCCGGGCCATCGCCCTGCTGGTACAGCCGCACGCAGATGTCACCCGCGGTGGCCGGTTGCGGCAGCGGCCGCGGCGCCGACCAGGGCTGAGGGTCTTTCAGTCTCGTCATCCAGGCGTCGCTCATGCGAAACATGATGCTGCGCAAAGAGGAGCGAGCACAACGGGTACGCGCGAGCCGAGGCCGGAGAGCTGCTGTCCCGCCAGAACCCGCGAAGGCCATCGCAGGCCGCTGGTACTACCTGCTCGGCCAGAGTTCCACGTCGACGAGCGTTCCCAACCTGACGGCGTCACGTTCTTCGCGGCGGTCGAATCTGAGCGGTGAGGAGTTCGCCGGCGAGCTCGAGGACCCCGCTTCGAGCCAGGGCCCAAGGAGTCGGGCGCCCACGTTGACGGCGTCAGCCCCCGTCCGCAACGCACCACGAAAGACACTCGAGGTACGGCGCGCAGGTCGCGGACGCGGCGCAGGCGGTGACGCTGGCCGCACACGGTGCGTTCGGGGCGCGCTGCGCCAGCAGGCAAGGCTCGCAAGTCGAGCTCGGGCCGAAGCTCGGGTCGGTGCAGAACCCGTTATCTGTGCAAGCCGAAGCACACGGCCCAGCACTTGCACAAACGCACGGCTGAAGAGTCGCGCCGAAGGCCTTCATCTCCGAGGAAAAGTATTTGCCGCAGCAGAACGCGCAGGACTGGCCCTTCGACGTCAAACACTCGGCGAGCAGGCCGGCCGCGTCGGGGGGCTCGCCGCCGCTTCCGCCACTGCCCGCTCCGCCACCGCTTCCGCCGCTTGGTCCTCCGTCGCCGAACTGACAGTCGAAATAGCCGTCTGGGCACTTGCCGAGCGCGGGCGACGGGAGCCCGTCGTAGGTCGGACAGATCTTGGACTTGTGGTCGCCGCCTGGGCCGCAGCAGATCGAGTAGCCGAAGCACGTGCCCGCCGGGCAGTCGGAGCCGCGCACGGTGCCCTCGGGACAGCGCCACTCACCGTCGACGCAGACCTCCTGGGCCACGACGTCGGAGCCACACCCCGCCGCGCAACGTGTGGCAGCGTTGCCTTCGCAGGTCGCCTGCCCACCGTTGCCGGGATTCTCCTCGGCCGTGCACTGGACCAGCACCGCCACACCTGCGAGGACGATTCCGACGACAAGGCGGAGCTGGGACGGTTCCATTGGGTTCAGATTCAGTGCGAGGCGCTACACGTCGCGCCGTTCCAGGTGAACGACGTCTCGGTCAGCATGGTCGGTGAGCAGAGCTCGTTGGCGCAGACTGCAGCGGGGCTGCAGTGGATCTTCAGCTCGGTGGAAGGCACACCCCCGGCCATCACGATGCGTCCGGTGCAACCGCCGCTCTGCTGCGACTCCAGCTGGAAGTCGACGGACTCCGAGCCGGGTTTCCCGCAAGTGAACAAGGGATGCTCGCACACTGCGCAGGCGGCTGGCGGGCCTGCGGCGCTCGCCGCGACGTACTCCGTAGGCACGCCGGGGTACGCGCTCAGGTTGAGCTTCAGCGGCTCCACCGCGAAGTGAACGAACGCGGGGATGCCGCCGCCCTGGGAGCTGTTGATGTTGAGCTGAACCGAGTTGGGGCCGGGGCCGTTCATGCTCGACATGTCGACCAAGTCCCAGTCGCCGCCGCCCGAGAACCCCTCGCGCCGCACTAACTTTCCCAGCTTCAAGTCCAGAAAATACCAGTGACCGTCTTCTGCAAACTCGATGCCATCGTGGGGCGGCTCGAAGACGGAACCGCCGCTGCAGAAAAACCAGATCCTCGCGAGCCACGCACGAACGCCCGCGAGATCGAAGACGTCGGTGACCGTGCCCGGCGCGGAGCAGCTCGCCGCTGCGACGTTCGGTGCCGGAAACGGTCCGTCCGGGGGCTTTGGGCTCGTAGGCACGCCGCCGTTACCGCCGCTCGGCGCACCGCCGGTGGCACCGGTTCCGGACGAACCTCCAGACGCTTGACCGCAGTCGTCGAGAGCCTCGTTGCAGCTTCGATCCGTCTTTCCGGAACAGGCGATGACGCCCACCGCGAAACCGACGAGGACCAAGCGCGTCGCGCTCATCGGTGCATTCTATCCGGGCCCTCGTTGCGGCGCCATGAAAGGGGCGCGGTCGTTGCGTTCGCGCTCTGACATGCTCGACGTGGGTCGACGCTGTGCCCCTTCCGCACATGCGATCGCCGGGGCGGTGGTTCGCCGACCAACCGCTCGCCTGAGCCAGCCGTTCACCTCCAGAGTGCTAGAACTGAGTCATGGTGCGGTCCGTGCTCCTCCTACTCTCGATCGCGCTCCTGCCGTTCTCCGGCTGCGCCGACGACGACTCGCAGGCCCTACCGGAGCATGACGCTTCGGTTCCCAACGACCCGAGTTGTCCGGCGGGGGGAGTGGTGGTCCACCAGCTATTGAGCGGCACCTGCGTGACCGACTCCGCTTGCGATATCAACGTTCAGTTCCTCTGCGAGCCCGGCGTGAAGTACGTGACCGGGCTTCGGCAGTACGCCTGCGCGTGTCCCACTGGACAATGGAATTGCGTGCTCACTGGCAGCAGCCTCAGCTTGAACCCATGCGACGGAGGGTGGCCGGACGTGGCATCCGGCGGTGGTGGAGCTGGGTCTGCCGCGGGTGCCGGTGGGACTTCGGGAGCTGCCGGTTCGTCCGGTGAATGCTCGCCTTCGAGCCCCTGCAGCAGCGACAAGTTTTGCTACTACTACGACAACGCTTGCGGCGCTGGGCAGAAGAAGGGTGTGTGCTCGCCGCGAGTACAGTTGTGCGACGAGGGCCTCGGGCCGGTGTGCACCTGCAACGGCAACATCGAGCCCGACGCTTGCGCGGCGTACGCGAAAGGCACGGATCTCGATGTCAGAGGCACGTGCGCCACTCCGATCGGTTCCTTTGCATGCGGCACCAGGTTTTGCACGATCGGCACCGAGTACTGCCAGGTGTGGCTCACCGACATGATCGGATTTGCGGACAGCTATTCGTGCAAGGCCTTGCCGTCAGGATGCCAGCCGGCGCCGGATTGCGCGTGCATCACCGCCAAGTGCGGCGGCTTCCAGTGCGCGGCCGATCCCACCGGGAACCTCACCGTCAAGTGTCCGTGATGTTTCCCGTCGCGGTCGTCGACGTGCACTCTCCCGCGTCCGAAGCGGATCGCCGACTGACGACTTGACGCTCGGTGTTCGCGGGTGAACGTCCCGCTCACCAGGCGACGGCGCCGACGCAAACCGACTCGGTGCCTATTTGAAAATCGAGGCCTCCATGGCAGCCACCGCCATAGCTGAACTCTAGCCCCGTCTTCGGGCCTGACGTGCAGAGGCAGTTGAGTCCTCCATCTGCTTCCTGACAGCTCACGGACCACGGGATGTTGCCTTTACAGGAGAACGAGCAGCTCGTCTCGCCGAACGTGGCGCTGCAGTCCGGCAGACACGCGAGGAGCACGTCGTTCTGAGCCTGACACGCTGGGTTGTACTCCACGGCAGGCGCATCGGGGTACGGCTTGCAGAGCCATGGGTTCTTCTTGGAGCACGCCAGGAAGTCCTGGAGGTAATCGGTACAGCCGTAGAGAATCGCCTGCCCCTGCTTGTGCAGCAGGCTGGTTACACACAGCCCGGCTGAGCACGACGTTCCGCTCAAGACTCCGCATATCTCGAGGATCTCGCTGGTGAGCGGGTTCTTATCGTTCACGCCGCCAGTGCCCCCGGCGCCCCCGGCGCCGCTGCTCCCCCCAGTCCCCGCGGTAGTGCCAGCAGTGCCACCGCCTCCATCGTTGCTCCCGCCAGCGCCGCCCCCGTCGGGCCCGCCTCGTACCGGCTCGATCGTTTGCCCACCACAGGCGCTCAGAACGAGCACGCAAGCCCAGGTCATCCAGCACGCTCGCTTGATCATCTGACTCATCAATGGCCGCGACGCGCTGCAAAGGCTCATAGGGCATATCCGATCGACAGAGTGGTCATGACGAGCGGTCGACCAAAGCTGCCGACTGGCGAGCCGCTGAATTCGATGTCGGTTTTCGGGACGGCAATGCCGAGCAACCCACGCGCGACGAGCCAAGTGTCGCCCAGGACGCGATGGGCGAGCGCCGCGTCGGCGAATCCGAGTCCGGTGAGAGTCTCCACATTCCGCCCTTCACGCGGCGCCACTGCCTGTCCCTTGGCAGTGAGCCATGCCACGCCCGCGCCCGCGCCGACCATGAATCGAAGATCCGGTCCCTTGGGCAGCACATCCACTGCCCCGCCCAGGCCTATCAATCGGGCTGCGACATCGGCACTCGCATCTGGCTCTTCGACGGTCGAACCGAGGATCGGGAACGCGACGAACGCGCACACACCCCACGGGTTCGCCACGGTGTAGTGAATGCCCGCGACGAGCGAGACAGCCGCACCTCCCGGTTGTGTCGAGACCGCGCCACCCGCGTCGAGGAGCAAGTGCTGGGGTGCCCTCACGGTCGGCGCGCGTTCGGACAGCGAATCGTGAACGGGTGGCAGCACCACGCCGGTCGCGCGACGGGGCACCGGCTCGGGCGCCGTGGCCGTCGGCTCCGGCCGCGCCTCCGCCAGAGGTTGCAGGAGCGCCCGCAGGCGTTCGGCGATCTTCGTGGAGTCGGCGGCGTCGCTTGATACAAGGTCGCGCTCGATCACGACAGAGAGGACCGCGCGACCGGTCGCCTCGAGCAGCCACACCTCGACCTGAGCAGGTTCGTTCTTGGCGTGGACCACAGCCACGCTGCCCTCGGGTAGAGGCGCGTCGACATCGTGGGTTTCATCGACGTCAAAGCCGACGCTGGTGAGCTCGGCGACCACGCGACGGTTGAACGGCTCGCTCGCCTCCGAAACGAAGCGAACACGTGCTGCACGGACGACGCCCGTCACCAAGAGGAGCGCCACGGCGAGTGCCACGCTCGAGGGCCGTGTCCAGCTCATTTCCTGATCAGGCTCTCTGCGAACGCGGCGTGCGCACCGTTCGGAAAGCGCACCAGGTACCGAGTCGCGCTTGCCTCAGCGGCCGCGCGAGCGCCCGCGCGGTGCTCCGATTCCATCAGGCGACCGAGGGACTCTTCGGCGAAGCCTCCGCCTGGCTGCTCGGCGAGGTACGCCGCAAACCATCTTTGAGCAGTCGCGTAGTCTCCACTCCCGTCGAATGCGATGCGCCCCAGGTGAAATGCCGCCGTGGCCGCGGGGCCGGACCCGGGGAAGCGTCGGCGCAGCGAGAGGAACGCTTCGTGCACGCGAGCCGTACTCCCCGCGAGGCGTGCCGAGTTCCCGAGTTGCAAGATCTGCTCGGCGCTCATGCTCGCGCACAAGCTCGAAAAACCCTCCGTCTCCGCTGCTGCGAGCGCTTCCCTGAAGCGGCCTTCACGCGAGAGCGCATTCCACTCGGCCACCGGTGGCGGCGCCGATTGCGTGCTCGTCCCGACTTGCCGCTCCGGCTGTGGCCGTGGCGGTGGCTGCTTCGGAGGGGTGGTGGTCTCGACGACCGGTGAACGAGGGAACTCCATACGCGGCGGGTCAGCCTGCGTGACGGCGTCGCGACAACCGAACGAGGCAGATTCGCCGGCGGAGAGCGCCCTGGACTCCACGCAGCGACCCGAGACAACCACCGAACCCTCTTCCATGGACACCGTCAGCACCTCGCTTTGTGGATCCCAGGTTGCGGCGAAGCGAGTGCCGGTGACCAGCACCCGAAACGGTCCGGCTGCGACGACCCAGCGTGCTCCTGGACGCTTCACGACGGAAGCGTGGACGGTGCCTCGCTCCAGGGCGAGTTCGGCCCCATTTGCGTTGATCCACACCAAACGCGCGCGGAAGGGGAAGACAGGGTTAGCGACGTTCCGTCCGAGAACGCGAGAGGCTGCGAGTCGCGCTCGCTTTCGAGCCATCCGCCGATATCAACTGCTCTACCCGCGTGCACAGCAACGAGCGGCGCGGCCGGACGGGATAGGAACAGAAAGAGGGCGGAGAAGGTGAGAGCGAAGCTGGCGACCGCCAGAAGGAACGGACGCGACCAAGGGCGGGTTCGCGCATTGTCAGCCAGGCCCTGACGCACGCGGGCGACGCGCTCATCGACGGAGGCGCGCTCGCGCTCGGCAAGCCTGCGGTTCTGCAGCGTCCGGATGTCGACACCGAGACTATCGAGCCCGTCGCTCATGACGTTACCCATTCCGCCAGGCGAGGATCCCGCCTGGCTCGTGCCGAAAACCATGCTTCAGCGCGCTGGATTCGGCGCTTGACCGTCGAGAGCGACACGTCGCAAAGGAGGGCTATCTCCGAGAGTTGCATTCCCTCGATGAAACGCAATGTGAAGGCGACGCGGTCGTCGGCGCCCATCCTAGCGAGCAGTGAGTAGAGCGCACGCGCCGCATCGCGGATCTCGGGTGTCGCCAGTTCTGCGGCCACCTCCGGGATTTCCTCGGGTGCCGAGAAGCTGAGCCATCGCTTGCGTCTTCTGCGTCGGAGTGCCTCACGCGCGACATTCACCGTGAAAGCTCCGACCCAGCTCTTGAGATTGTCGTCACGAAGGTCGCCGACTCGCGCAAACGCTCGCATGAAGACCTCCTGGACCAGATCATCCAGATCGTGGTCGAAGCCGAGGATGCGAGTCAGCAGGCGCTCGACAAACGGTGTGTGAATGTCGAGGAACGTTCGTTCTGCCCAGGCCCTCCGCGCTCGAAGTGCGGCGCAGATGTCCTCCTGCGGCTGTCTCGCTTCGAGCAGTCGCAGGTGTGGCGGAGCAGCCAGGGAGGCTGGGCGGGGCATCGAGTTGTCCTCAAAATACCATGGCCGGTGGGGGCCAAAACGGCTCACCCAAGGTGTTACCCGCCCGGTGTCCGCATCGGGCGCATCGCGGTCATCCGCCGGGGTACAGGTCGTCTTCACCCGCCCGCGTGTCCCCGGTGCGGGCACCGAGCGGAGAAAAGGTGGTTGTACCCGCCCGCTTTTCCGGGGTGCGCTTGGCTCACGCGCCGATCCAGGGAACCTCTACAACCTCGAAAAGCCGCTTCACGATCTGCTCCGCCGTGACCTCTTCGGCCTCGGCCTCGTACGAGAGGACCATGCGGTGGCGGAGCACGTCCGGGCCGACGGCCTTCCCGTCTTGTCCTGCCCCACCTCGCAGGTGTCGACGAGGCTGACAACAACCCAGGCCCTGATGCGCCTCGCAGATCCTCCGCACCCTGATGCGTTGAGCCGCACGCCGCATGACTGCCGCTGCACCCGCCGTCAGCCGCAGCCCTTCTGACATCTGACCGTCGTCGGGGTGTCAAGCTGGCAAACCGGAAAGTCCGGCTCGCAGTACTGGTTGCAGACGGCGTCCGTCCGCCACTCGCCGACAGCGGAGAAACCCGCGACGCCGCCGTCGGGGCTGACCAGATAGCTCGGACAGTCGGTGTCGGTCACTCCCGACTGGGAGCTGCATCCACTGGATGCAAAGACGCCGACGATGGTGGCGAAAAACGAAGTCAGGGATCGAGACGTCATGATGCCGCTCAACAGGGCCCGCGTCGACCTGGCGAGTAGCGTGGCTACGTAGAGCTTGGATCACCCGAACGTGTGCTTCCACGCGCGTAGGTTCTACAAGCACCCCCTCGATGGAGGGCGCGCGGCGGCAGCGAGGGCCAGAGAGGGCGAGGTCGTTGCGAGAAAGGCTCCGGCCGGCGTAGTCGGAGGGCCCAAGGGGCCGTTGGGTGCTTCGCTCGAACCTGAGCTCGGGGGCAGGTCCTCGAGTCGGGGCAGTGGACGGAGGTCTGCGTCCTCGAGCGCGCGTCAGTGCGCGTCGAACAGCTCCGCCTGAGCAGGCTCGCCAGGGTCGGCCAGCCGCCGGCGGATGGCGGGGTGCTTGAAGTAGGGTGGACCGCGTGCGGGTGCGAGGCGTGGCGGATCGGACGGCTCGCCGAGCCACGCGAGGTATCTCTCGATGCTGGCCGTGGCCATGACGAGGTGACGGAGCTTCATTCGCCCACCGCAGTTGTCGCAGCGCTCGACGTCGATCTTGAACGCGCGCATGAGCAGCTCCGCCAGGGCGATATCCCGAACGATGGGTGGCCGGCTTGTCCTTCGCCTTCGGGCTGCAGGTCGCGCAGCTCGTCGTGCAACTCGGGTCGCCTTCTGCATGCGCCGAGGGTGCCGGCGACGGCGGAGGGGGAACGACTCGGGCTCTCCACTTGCTGGCGGCGGCGAGCACGCCGGCGTACCTGACGGTGTGGAAGCCGGGAGGTGGCACCGTGGTCGCGAGCCGCACCAGGAGGGCGAGCGGGTCGAGGTCGAGCGCGAAGGTCCCGTCGCTGAACGGCCTCTTGAGGACGAGGCGCACGAGGTCGTCGCCAAGGAGCTGGGCGCGTTCGTTCGCGATCGGCGGGCGCAGGATGTACTTGCACACAGTGCCTCTCGTCCCGCGGCATCGCCGGCCCTCGCCGTCGTTGCGGCGTGGAGCGAGAAGCCACCCTCCGTGGCGCACAGGGCCTTGGTGTGGAGCTCCGCCTCGCAGCGGAGCTGGATGGGGTCTCGACGGCGAAGGGCGGGACCTGCGGGCAGCGTGCCGGTGACGGACGCGGCTGCGAGCGCGGCGAGGGCGGGCTCGCTGTCAGCGAGCTTGGCGTCGCGGGCGACTGCGTCGTCCTCGATCACGCCCTTGCGCCGCAAGAGCGCGAGGACGCGCGCACGCACGATCTGGAGAATGCCACCGACGTCGTCGTTGGTGAGGAAGGGCAGCGGATGGAAGACGAGCTCGCCGCCTTCGTCTTCGGTGAACACTCCGTCGAGAAACAGGGAGTGCAGGTGCGGGCTGAGTCGCAAGTCCGAGTTGACGCGTTGCACGACCGTGACCGCGCCGCTCTTGCCGCCAGGGACGCCGCGAGCTCGCGCCTGTCGCTGGTACCAGGCGAGCACTGAGTCCACGAAGGTCCGCGTCACCGCGCCGAGGAGCTCGCCGTCATAGGCGAGCCGAGCACGCAGCTCGAACGGCAGCGTGAGCACGAGCTGTCGCAGCGGGACGTCGGGGAGCACGTGCTCCACCAGATCTGCCGCGGTGGAGGTCATCCGGCGGCCTCCGCACGAGGTGCAGAAGCCGCGACCCTTCAGGACCAGGCAACGACCTTCTGCTCGCGGCAGTCAGGGCACGCGAGCACGGCGAATCCACGCGCGCGCACGCCGCAGTCGATGAAACCTTCTAGTTCTTCCTCACGAAGCTGGGCAGCGGCGAGGCGAAGCCGTCCTCCGCCGCAGCGTAGAGCGTGAGGAGATTGTCGCGCACGACCTGGTGGAGCGCGGTCGCCTCCGGGCGGCGGCGTGCGTACGTCGGCGTGCCGGACACGAGGCATGCCTTCGCAACAGGCGTGCCCGCGACGCCCGCCTGCGATTTCGACGACTTCACCCACGCCGAGAGGTGGCGACAGCGCCTTCGCCAGTGGCGATCGCCACTCGTGGCACCGGCGCCCATCCGCCGCCGTCATCGAAGCGACGTCGTCACAGGCGCGGAGCGACGTCCCCTCCACGCGCGCAGCGCGCGCCATCGGCGGGGCGCCGTGGTCTTGGCGCGACGTCAGCCGGCGCGCGCTGCCGCGTCAGGAGGGACCGGCGCCGCGAAGCGGCGACGAGGGGAGGCATCAATCCTTCTTCGGCCCCTCGTCGTAGCCCCGCGGGCGGTACTTCTTCTCGACGCCCTTGTGCTCTTCGCCTCGGTACACGATCTCGATCGCGAAGTAGTTGAGCCAGGATCCGGGGTGTTTCTCCGCCAGATCGAGCAGCTCGTCGTGGTGAGCCTCGATCGCCTTGTGGTCCCACAAACACTGCATGCCCAGCGCAATCAGGTTCGGATCGTTGGGGCCGAGCTCGAAGCCCGTCACGTAGTGCGGCCACGCCTCTTCCGGCTTGTTCATCCGGCACAGGGTGTCGCCGTAATACACGTGGGCCATGGGCCACTGGGGTGCCAGGCGTTTTGCCTCGCCGTTGAGCTCGAGACGCTTCGCCAGATCGTTGTTGTGGGCTCCGACCATCACCGAGTAGTTCAGCTGCGCCTTGGCACTTCGCGGACCGAACGCTGCGGGCGCGCCAGAAGGTCAGATCGCTGGTGTAATCGAGGGCGTGCCAGCGCGCCTTGAACGCCTGGGCGCCCGCCGTCGGGCCAAAGCTGGGCGACCTTCGTGAGCAATCACATGCACCAGATCTGGGCGTGTGACTTCATCCAGACGTTCGACCTCTGGTTCCGCCCACTCTTCGCGTTCTTCATCCCACTTCTGGGACTTCCCAGGGTCGTCATTGAGCTGGGATCGCGCAAGGTCGTGAGCGTGGGCGTCACGTGCAACCCGAGCTCGAGCTGGGTTGCACAGCAACTCCGCAACGCCACAGCGTTTGGCGTCGGGCCGCACTTCATCATTCGAGACCGTGACGACAAGTACGGAGGTGACTTCGACCGCGTCGCCCGCGGAGTCGGCACGAGGGTGCTGAAAACGCCCGTCCGGGCGCCGAAGGCGAACGCTTTCTGTGAACGTTTCATGGGGAGTGTCCGTCGCGAGTGCCTCGACCACGTCCTGGTGCTCGGCGAGCGTCAGCTGCTCGAGATTCTCGTCGAGTACGCGCGCTATTTTGATCAGGACCGGACTCACCAAGGGATCGATCAACTCATCCCGGCTGGCTGCTCGACGGCGGCTGCGGGGCGCGGTGCGGTGATCGCGCGCCCCGTCTTGAACGGACTGCATCACGAGTACCGGCGAGCGGCGTGAAAGCAATGGCGTGGACGAACGCGGATGCACCAAGTAGCCAAGACAGCCGTGACCGCCGTCGTGCGCAGCGCCGGCCGCGCACTGGACGTAGCGCTTCGCCCGTGGCCGGTGCTCGGCGGGCTCGTGGCCGACGTCCGTCGCTCCCGCGACGAGCTCATCGCCGAGAACGCGCTGCTGAGGCAGCCTGGTCCTGATCCCCGCGCCGGCGCTCCGGCGCCCACCGATGCCACGTTTCGAGCAGGCTGACGCTGCTGATCGAAAACCTCGGAGAGATCGGGTTCCGCTGCTACGCGCCGTGACGCTCGCCGCTAGGGCTGGCTCCTTGGCCCGAAGGTGACGGTTACCGCCAGACCGAGCTGGAAGACCAAGTGGATGGCCGGCGCAGTCAGGGGCTCACTCGAGGGCGCAACCGCGCCGCCGCCCGACGTCGGCCCTGAGTCTTGGAAGCCGAGGTCGGAGCGCGCGAATGGGCCGAGCCTCACGTAGTCCCACACGAACACGTCGAGGCCCACTCCTGTCCCGAGGCCGGGGCCCGCGCCGGCTGTGCTCGCATCCCCGGAGGCTCCCCAGAGCTGCTGGGTCACCGAGGCTTCTAGCCAGCCGTCGAAGCGCGCCGTATCGAGCAAATAGAAGCGCATGCCAAGCCGATGGACGGTCACATGGACGGTCAGAGAATCGCGATTCTCCGGCTGCCAGCGAAACCAGGCACGATCCCAACCAACGGCAACGGCGTACTTGCGGCTCGGACGAAACAGCGCAGTGACGCCCGCGGCGTAGCCGAGACTCTCGACACCTTCACACGGTGCGGCGCAATTGCCGGCGGCGCCGGCGAAATGCGTGGAGAGCTCGATCCAGCGCCGTGGAAACACGCGAGGCTCCCGTTCGGGATGGACCACCACTGGACTGAGCTCGGCACGCGCAGGCAGCGCGATAGCGAGCAAGACCAGCGTCACGAGCCCCGGCGCGAGTTTCATCGCCCGCCTCAGTTCTGGGGTTTCGCGACCTGGTCGAGCTTCGCGAGCTCCAGCCTGAGCATGCGCCGCACGATCTTGGGGCCGTCCGCAGGTTCCGCATCCCCGTAGTAGAAGTGAGTCGGGGTCAATGTCCAGGCGTCCGGGTGAACACTATGGCCGGGCGCTGCCCCGAGCCTCCAGATTTTCCCGGTCGAGGTGTTCATTATCAGAAAATACGCGCCACCATCCAGGACGCCGGCGTCATTGAGCGTGCCCAGCACGACAGCGACATGGTTGCCCCACGCACGCACGGGCACGACGTTCAAGGGCGCGACGGCATCGCCCGGCAGGTCGGGGCCAAGCGTTGCGCCAGGGCCCGCCGCTTGGTACTTGCGGGGGGACCACCAGAAGCGTCCCTTGGTGGCTACGGGCAGCGTCGAACACCCACTGCCGCCGTCCAGCGCGATGCCGACGATCGCGGTGGGAGTCACGTTCAGCGCGCAAGTGCCCGGCGGCGCCGGGTCAAACAGAGTTCGTACGCCCTTGCCGTCCGGCGCCCATCCCAGGATCCGCGCGGGGCCGGAAGCCGGGTAGTCCGTCCACACGGCAAGGTCACCTTGTCCTGCACCCCGCGAAGATGCCGATGGTGTCTCGAGGGGCGTCCAGTTGTTCACTTTTGGATCGAGTAGGGCCCAGACACCGCCTTTTCCCGTCATGAACATCGCCCCACCGTTCGCGTCGATGTCGAACTCCACGAGCCCGATAGGTGTCTTGGATTGGAGCTTGGCCGGAAGCGACCAGACCCATTGACCACCGCCGATGGGCGCAACCATGCGCATCTGGCTGCCCGGGTCCCCGCCGGACAAAACGTTTGCGCGAGCGCTCTCTCGGCCGTTGCCGAAGACGCAAGTGGCGACCGGTGGATTCGCCTTCTTACGCCCACTGAGCGCGCCGACCGTCGCGCCATCGTCGAGACGCACCACGCGTCGAACGTAGTACCAGGTCGTCGGGGCGTTCACCCAAACGTCGTAGGTGAGGAATGCCGCTGCGCCGCCGGGGAGCGCATAGGTCGTCGCCGTCGGGAGCCCGCCCTGCGAACCGTAGCCCTCGGCGAGCAGGGCGCCTTCACAGCCGTCACCGCACGGTAGCCACATCAGCTTCGGGAATCCGATCTTGCCTTCCAGTGCCTCGTACACGGAGCACAGCGGCTGCGTGAACTCCGTTCCCGCCACGGGCTGCCACGCCTCCGGATCGGCAAGCCAGGCTTGCTCCGGCGAAAGCCCGGCGTCGCTCACCAGACCAGCGGATCCTCCGCCGCCCGCGGGTGCGTCGGTGCTCGTTCCTCCGCCGCCTGACGCGTCGGTTTTCGAGCCCCCGCCGCCGGGAGCATCGAGCGAAGCGTCACCCCCGGTCGGGTCCGGCTGTCCGCCGGACTCGCTGCCGCAAGCGCCGCACCGAAGCAAGGCGAGCGCAGCGAGCCCGAGGCTCAACCGCGCTCTCATAGTGCGGAGCACGGCTTTGGGCCAGCGAACCCACCGGGCGTGAGCTCACGGTATTCGATCTTGCCCGGGACCTTCTCGACGGCGATCACCGGGTCGTGCTCGCCCATCGTCGGCTGGCCTAGCAGGTGCCCGAGCCCGACGTGAATGCCGGTGTACTTGATGCCGTCGGGCTTCGGCTGCAGGCGCCAGACGCTGTATGTCTGCTTCTTGGCTCCAAACAGGAGCAGGCTCCCGTCATCCGTCGTGGAGAGCCAGAGCTGCTCATAGATGCCCGCGTACGGCCAGGTCGCGAGCTGCTTCGCCGTGCCGGCGCGCACGTCGTAGCTCGTGAGTCGAGCGCGGAGGTTCTTCCCGTTCGAGTGGGCCTCGTCGTCCAGGTCGAGCACGTACAACTTTCCGTTGGGCTGATCATAGGCAACCGCGAGCACCTGGGACGACGGAACGACCGCGGCGTGCTCGGCGACGATTCGCCACGCGCGATCAGCGATCGTGTAGCGCCAGATCGCCTGGCTCGCGCTGCCGCTGGCGGAGCGACCTCCCACCATGTAGACCGCCTCCTCGACCCCGGAGAGCACGGCGCGCACGTCCGTCCGCGCCCGCGGGCTCGCTCCGGCAGGACCCACCGCGCTGGTCTCGATCACGTCGCCGATGCGCCGGCCGCCGGTCAGTCCACCGGCTGTGCCGAGCACGACGTCTACGGTCGACGTCGAGTTCAAGTCCCGCGGGAAGGCCACCGCTTGCACGCCGCCTCGGTGCGGGGTGCGCCTCACCCGGTACGCTGCCTCGGACGGAGTCAGCCACATCCTGGTCGTGTCGCCGATCAACGCCGCGACACCGGGCGACACGGCGCTGGTTACGTCGTGCGCACCGGTCGTCTGGTCCAGCGCGGCGACGGAGCTGCCCACTTTGGTAAGCAGCACCGGAGTCTGGAACGCCTCGGAGAAATTCTGGAGGGCGGGATCGAACAGGTAGAGCTTTGGATTGTACCAGTCGAGGCAAGGAATGATGGTGCACTTGCTCGGAAGGATCGCGTCGGGCATCGGAATG
>JADJKB010000017.1 GCA_016706225.1 Myxococcales bacterium | reverse complement strand
GAGCAACGTCTCCGGAATGGCGGCGCAGTTCACTGCGATGAACGGCGCGCTTTCGCGCGCTTGCTGTTGAAGTGGATGGCGGCGGCGGTCGGCTCCTTGCCCGTCCCGCTTCACTGTGGATCGGGACCGGCGCGTTGGTCGGAGACACCTGCTCGATCTGCCGCTCCACCGTCAGCCACTCTGGCGACAGTCCCTGATCAAGAACGGCCGGCTAGATCCGTCGCGTGTCGCCCGGTAGAGCTGCGCGCGGCGCAGGAACTTGGCGACGCCCCGCCAGGCCGCGCGGTTCGTCGAGCGTGCTCATCCTGAACGCCCCAACCTGCTTCGACGATAGAGTGTTGGCCCCGATGGGTTTTGTCTTGGGCCAGGATCGGGACGGCCAGGATGGCAGCACGTCCTGAAAGTAGGTGGCGTAGTTGGGGTCCTTGCGCGAGTCGTTGCAGACGTAGGGCTCATTCTGCGCGCGTAGCAGGTGAGCGCGATGCCGTTTCGGCGTCCCGTCGTGCCGCTTTCGTGCAGCACGACCCCGAGGTTCATACGACGACACCGTCGACCACGTGGCAAATCCACGCTGAGCCCCTTGGCCTGCGATCCCAGAGGAAGATAGCGCCGTTGCTCGCCCCGGTGCGCTCGAGGGCCAGATCCATGATGCGCCGCTCGAGCGGCTCGATGCCGGCGGCGTGAAGTGCCTCGTCCTGAGCCTTCTCCCAGTCCTCCGGGGTCATGGTGGGAGAGAAGCATGCATCGCACAAAGCACCATCAGTTGCATTGATGCAACAGCTTCCGGGTCGTTGCGGCGGGAATTTGCGACGTTTGTGCGACCGACACCTGGCACGCCCTCGCAATTCAAGGAATTCGAAACCGACTTTCGAGGAGACGAGCCATGTTCATCCGCCTGACCAAGACCCTGGGAATGCTGACTGTTGCCACCTTCGCCGTTGCCTGCAGCGCGGCTGGCGAGGGCTCCGGGGGTGAGAGCGTCGGCGGCTCGTTCGATCCGATCACGATGCCGGCGCACGAGATCGACCTCGTCGTCGAGGCTCGTGAACTCGCCCACCACGACCGCGGAGATGCTCGACGCAGACATCGGCCCTCGACTCCCGCGCCGCCGTCAACATCATCGCCCACCGCAGCGGCCCGGACGGCATCTACCCGAGCGCGGACGACGACCGCTTCGAGAGCCTCGAAGAGCTGGATCGCGTACCGTTCGTGGGCGAGTCGGCGCTGCGCAAGCTGCGTGACTGGGCCGTGGCGCACCCGGCGGCGCAGGCCGAGCTGGTCGAGGGCGTGCAGTTCTCGTCCGAGCAGGCGTCGGCGGTGGTCTGGGGCCTCAACCACGCTTCGCTCCCCGAGCTGGACATCGAGCTCGGCTCACGAGCAACGCGGCCGCGAACCTGATCGCCGGCGCACCCGCCGACTCCGTGAGCGGATCGGGGCGGTCAACGGCGTCGGTCCGGCGGCGCTGACGACGCTGCGCAACCAGGCTCCCGTGTGGGCAGCCGAGATGAGCCAAGGCGAAGGTCCGGGGCCAGGGCGGAACCTACGACGGCATCAACTTCGACGACGCGACCGCCGAGATCGCGCTCTCCATCGCCAACACCGCCAGCTACGCCCAGCTGACTGGTGAGGGGTGGCCTGTACAGCGGCGGCGCCAACGCCATCGTCGCGGGGCGGCCGTTCAGCACGCTCGCGCGCTGTCCGACACGTACGGCATCGGTCAGGCGTCGATGCGCTCCTGCACGACTACGCGGTGAGCGGGAAGTTCTCCGCTGGTTCCGCGCACCAGTGAGCGCGCGCTGAAAGAAGATTGGCGGGCGCGTGTCCCGCCTCTCCTGCCACGAGACAGCCGGTCCGATGGATCGGCCGTTTTTTCGTTGCGTTCGCCCGCAGTCGAGCGGTCGCCAAGACAACGGCGAGCGCGGACGCTCACCGCTCCCGTCGCCGCCGTCTCGGCGAACCGGTGTCTCGGTGCCTCGTCCTGTGCGCGCGCGCTCGAACGCGTGACCAACCCGTGACGTTTGCGTGAACCGGCCTCGCGGGCGTTGAGCTGGACTCCGGAGGCCCACTACGTTGCGCTGGCCATGCGTCGAAGACTCCCTGCGACCGTCATCGTCACGCTCGGCCTTGTGCTGTCGTCGCCAGGGCCGCTGCACAGTCGAGCCCCGAAAGAGCACGCCGCCGCCCCATCGGATGCCGAGAAACAGGCCCGCGCCAAGGCCAGGATCGACGACGCGCGGCGGGCCTATCAAGCCGGCGAGCTCGCGTATCAAGCAGGGGACTTCGCGGCGGCCAGCGAGAACTTCTCCGACGCGGAACGACTGATTCCGACTCCACACGCGGGTACTGGCTGGCGATGTCCCTCGATCGGGCAGGCCGGATCCCCGAGCCGCGTCACGCTTCGAGCGCCTGCTCGCGGACCCGAACGCAGGGAAGATCGGCCCGAGAAGCTGGAGGGCGCCCGCACGCCTCGAGGAGCTGAAGAAGACTCCGGGCCAGATCACCCTCTCCACCAGACCCCGAAGGGCCACTGTCACCGTCGATGGGAGAGAAGCACGCAGGTGTCTCCCAGTCCTGCTCAGAGCTGAATCCAGGCCGCCGCAAGCTGTCGTTTGCCCTCCAGGGTCACGACGGGCTCGAGGTGGAGGCTCGACGTCCCGGCGAGCTCGAGCGCGCGCACCTCGATCTTCTCGAGTGTGGTGCCCGCACGCTTCCACCAAAAAGCCAGACGCCTGACGGCCACGCCGCGTGGACACGACGTGGCAATCACCAAGCCACCGAGCACCACGGGGGCCTGGATCGTCGCCGGCGCCGCGGGAGCTGCGACCGTCGCCGGCGGATCTTCGGTGTGATGGCGCTGTCGGCCAAAGGTCACGACGGCGCACTCAGCGACGACCACGCCGATGACGTTGCACGAAATTCGATGCTGGCCGACATCTGCTTCGGCTCGGCGCTCACGCTCGGCCTTGCCAGCCTGGTGATGTTCACGACCTCCGATGGCAACGAAGCGCCGACGTCGGAGCGGCCGCATTCGACCTGTCCGTCACCTCGCTGTCACACCGCTCTTGTCCCCCAAGGCGGCGGAGCGCGTGCGGGCTTTGCATTTGAGGGTTCACGCCAGCGAATCGCTGAAGTCGGAGTCACTGCCAAGTCACGCGACGTTCGCTGGAACGTCACGCGGCAAGGTTAAACCGCATTCCTAACCAGATGGACTTCGGAGGCTGGGAACAAAAACAAGACGGACGGGCTGCGCCTGGAAGAGGCTCGCCGCGGCTCGGTCGTTGGTTCCATCGTCGTCTTGAGCACCCTCGCCGTGGTCGCCGCGACGGCTGCCAAGGCCTACGGGCTCGACCACGGCGACACGATCGTCGAAGCAGCCATCGTCGACTCCCCGGAAGAAGAGCAGAAAGTCGACGTGGCTCCCGAGCCAGCGGCGACCGACGCTCCCAAACCAAAACCAGCGCGAACCTGCTCGTGCAACCGACCGAGGTCGACGACAAGCTGGTCGAAAAAGACGCCTGTCGCCACCGACAACCCGTATGCCGGCGTCGACCCCTACGCCATGCTCGACTGCGCGGCGCGGGCTCCGGACCGGAGAAGGTGAAGGTCGAGGCCGCGCCAGCTGGTGCAAAAACCGAAGCCGGTGGTCCAGCAGCACGCCGCGGCTTCCGGGCCCGTGGCCGTCACGGAAGACGTCACGCCGCCCCGCGCGATCTCCAACACGCCACCCAGCTATCCGGCCGATGCAAAGGCGGCGGGCATCGAGGGCACGGTCGTCATCAAGTACGTCGTGACCGAGACGGGCGCCGTTACGGGAGTGACGGCGGTGCGCGGGCCGCCCGACTCGTCGCGGTCTGCGAAGCCGCGGTCCGCAGCTGGCGTTTCATGCCCGCGCAAAAGGACGGCCAATCCGTGGCTGTCACTCGCGTCGCGCGTTTTCCCCTTCCGCATCAAGACCTGATCCAAAGGCCTCAGACCCGAAACCCTCGGAGAGATCGAATGTCCTTCAATCTATTCCAAATCCTGTCCCACATGGGGCCCCTCGGCATGGTGATTGCCGGGTTCTTGATCGTCATGGCCATCGCCTGCATCGGCGTCGTCATTGAGCGCCTGGTCATGCTCTCGCGCGCCAAGAAGGAGTCCCGCGCGTTCGCGGCTTGACGCAAAGCTCCTGATTGACGAGTGGTGCATGGACGAGCTGGCGAAGGTCGCCAAAGAGCGCGTCCATTCACCTCTCGCCGGCTTGCTCGGCGCAGTCGCAGCGCGCTACGCGCATGCGATACAGCACCGCAGCGGCGGCATGAAGGCTGCCGGTTCGCCCGCAACGAGCCGAGCGCGCCAAGGAAGCCGTCGGTGAGGACCTGCGACGGGGGATGTCGATCCTCGCGACTACCGGCTCGATCGCGCCCTTCATCGGGCTGCTCGGGACCGTCGTCGGCATCATCGCGGCGTTCCAAGGGATCGCCGCTTCGGGTTCGGGTGGCATCGGCGCCATCTCCGCCGGCATCGCCGAGGCTCTCGTCGAAACGGCGTTGGGCCTCCTGGTCGCCATCCCCGCGGTGCTGATGTTCAACTTGACCGGCCGAATCAACACGCTGGAGCTCGCCCTCTCGCGCTCCGTTGGCGAGCTTTTGGACGAGATGGAGGATCACGATGGCGATGAATCCGGGCAGCGCCTCGCGGCGGCAGCCTGGGCCTGAGATCAACGTCACGCCCTCGTGGACGTGATGCTGGTGCTCTTGATCATCTTCATGGTGATCGCTCCGACGCTGGCCGAAGGTGCCGACATTCAGTTGCCGACCATCTTCGCGGTGGACGAGCAACCCGGGGACCTGGAGCCCATCGACGTGGCGCTCTTGAAGAACGGCGGCGATGCTGGAAAGGCGGCTGTGGAGCCGGCGCTCCTCGAGACCAAGGTGCGGGAGCTGCACGCGAAGGACCCCAAGCGCCGCGTGATGCTCAGGGCCGACACCCAGGTGAACTGCAAAGCGAGTCCGGGAGACATTCAAGATGCTGCAGGGCGTCGGTTTCCATGGCGCAGCGCTGCGGGTCGCCAAGCGAGACCGAGCAGGGAGAGCTGAGATGGCCATGACGCCGGCAGCGACGGGCAGCCGCAAGGGCAAGCCGAGGGCGGTCCCCGTCATCAACGTCACACCGCTCGTCGACGTGATCTTGGTGGTGCTCATCATCTTCATGCTCGTCACACCGATGATGATGAAGACCTTCTGGCTCAACATTCCGAAGGCGGCGGAGGCCGAGCAAGAAAATAAGAAGGACCCAGCTGCGAGCGACGACGCGAAGAAACCGCTGGTCGCCACAGTGAGCGCGTCGGGGGAATCCACATCAACAAGCACGTCATTCCAAAGAGCGAGGCTCAATGCGCGCCTGCCCCGGCTCCTGGCGGCGAAGGAAAACAAGGTCCTCTACTTCGATGCGGCGGACGACGCGCCATATGGTGTTGCCGCCGAGGCGATGGATCTGTGCCGCAGCGCGGGTGCGCGCTCCATCGCGATCATGAGTCAACCCGTCGTGCAGTAGCCGGCAACTTCGAACCTCATCCGCGGCATCCTTCGCGACGGCGGTGGTGTACCCGCGGCCCGAGACAGAACCATGCGACTCGTCCGCTCGAAAATGTTCCCGCTCGTGGTCGGTTACCTGATGGCAGCGGGCATCGCCCAGGCGCAACCCGTGCCCGCCGACGACGAAGGCGAAGAGATCAAGCCGATCGACGAACCCGACGACAAGAAATCCGACGACAAGAAAATCCGACGACAAGAAGGCCGACGACAAGAAGGCCGACGACAAGAAGGCGAAGCCGCCGAAGCAGTCCAAGGGTGCACCAGTCGAAGCGGGTGAATCGAGCGGCGCGGAGGGCGATCTCGACCCAGCGCGCCCCCAAGAAGGGCAAAGGCGCCATCTGGGGTGCTGACGGACAAACGCAGCGAGGAGCCGATGATGGAGGCTGTCGTCACGGTCGAAGGCACCAAGCTCCGCGCGATCACCGATCTGGACGGCCGCTACCGACTCGAGCTGCCACCTGGAACCTACACCTTGCGCTTCTGGGCCGAGCCCACAAGGCCGAGATCCTGAAGAACGTACACGTGGAGCACTGCAAGGGCGCACGTCTCGATGCGGTACTGCAAAACGACGAAGGTGCGGTCGACGTCGTCGAGGTGGTGACCGAGGCGGACAAGACCGCCGTCGAAGGTCAGATCCTCAGCCGCCAGCGAGCCTCGGCGGTGGGCGACAGCGTCGGACGCGCTGAAATCGCCCGCACGCCCGACAAGAACGCGGCGCAGGCAGCCCAACGTGTGGTTGGGGCGACCGTCGTCGGGAACCGCTTCGTTTTCGTGCGCGGTCTGGGCGAGCGCTACACCAACGCGCTCCTGAACGGCGCTCCCTGCCGAGCCCGAACCGACCGCGCAGCCGTACCCCTGGATCTCTTTCCAACGATCACGCTCGACAGCTTGACCATCGCGAAGACCTTCACACCGGACGTGCCCGGAGACTTTGCCGGCGGCTCCGTCCGAGTGGAGACGCGGCGCATCCCCTCAAAGTTCATTTTCCAGAGCTCGCTCTCCGGCTCGTACAACTCCCAGTCGACCTTTCGAGATCGGCTCAGCTACAAGGGCGGCTCCACTGACTGGCTCGGCTTCGACGACGGCTTCCGCGCGCTCCCCCGGATTTCCGTCCTACAAGCTCACCACCAGGGGCGCCCAAACCCGGCGGCGGCAACGTCACGGACCAAGACGTGGACAGCGCGGGCGGGACGTCAACTTGTTCTTCAGCAGCAAGCGGGCGTTCACCCTCCGGACCACAGCCTGAGCGTGGCGGTCGGCAACGCATGGAAGCTCGGCCGCGAATCACGGCTCGGCGCGCTCGTGGCGTTGGAACTACGGTCACAGCTACCAGATCCGTACCGATGAAGAGTCCAACGACTACGCCGTGTCGTCGAACGGCTCCCTCGCGCGTCAGCGCTCGTACCCTGGTCGACACGGGAAACGAGACGGCCAGCTGGGGTGCGTTCGCGAGCACCACCTACGAGCTCAACGCACACCACCGCTTCACCCTGATCGGTCTGCACAGCCAGATCGCCGACAAGACCGTCACCGTCGCGGAAGGCTTCAAGGACGTCGCTGCGCAGCTCGCGGTCCACGACACTCGCCTGGCCTTCGTGTCCCGCGCGCAGAATGGGGCAGCTCGGGGGCGAGCATGTGCTGCCCGAGCTCGGCGGCAGCGAAATCGACTGGCGTGTCTGGCTGTCGAATGCATCGCGGAACGAGCCGGACACCCGCAACGTGGCCTGGCAGCTCACCAAGGTTCGACGACGTGGTCTTACGCCGACGACTCCTACAGTGGCCGTTTTCTGGGCCGAGCAGTCGGAAGGCATCAAGGGCGGTCAGCTGGACTTCACCACGCCCATCGCCGACGACGACTCGGAAGCTGAAGTTCGGTGGCTTCGCCGATTTGCGCCGGCGTGAGTTTACCTCTCGAGCGATGGCGTTCCGCCGCTCCTCGGATCTCGCGCTCTCCGACTACTCGAAGCTCAACTGCGCCAGCAAGGACTTCGACGCCTGTGCGGACTCGCTCTTCTTCGGTTCCAACATCGGCCCCGTCGTTCGGCTTTCCGAGTTTACGTTGCCGGTCGACGCCTACAACGCCGACCTGGACGTCTACGCCACTTTTCATGGTGGACGCCTCGCTCTCGCCTTGGTTTCGCGTGATCGCCGGCGAACGCCTGAGGTGATACGGCAGACCATCGAGCCCTTCGACCAGTTCAGCTCTGAACCGCAAGAGTCAGCCGGAATCGACAGCACAGATCTGCTGCCGGCCCTCGGCACCGTGTTCACGCGTGACCAAGCGCTCGAAGCTCAGGACGTCGCTGACACGGACGTTGGCGCGACCGCAATTGCGAGAGCTCGCGCCGTTCGCCTACAGCGACTTCTTCGGCGGGCGCTTCGTCTCGGGCAACCCCGACCTGAAGATGACCCGCATCATCAATGCCGACCTGCGCTTCGAGTTTTTTCCGACGCTCAAGGAGGTCCTCGCCACCACCGTATTTTACAAACGCTTCTCGGACCCCCATCGAGACGGTGGCCATCGCCAGCGGCGACCGCGGGCTCGTCACGTTCCAGAACGCCGAAGGGCAGACCTCTACGGCATGGAGCCGAAGCCCGAAAGGATCTGGGGTTTCTCAGCAGGAGCTTGAAGGAGTTCACTGGCATCGCAAACCTCACGCTGGCTCAGTCGCGCATTCAGCTGAGTGGTGCGGCTCGAGAGTATCTGACCAACGCTTCTCGCCCCATGACCAACCAAGCGCCTTGGGTGCTGAACCTGGCGCTCGACTACGCGGGTTCGAGAGGGACGACGGTCCGGCTGCTGTACAACGTGGCCGGCAAGCGCATCGTGCAAGTCGGCTCGCAAGACATTCCGGATGCCTACGAGCACCCCGGCACGTGATCGATCTGAGCGCGAGCCAGACATCAACTCACACTTTCAGGTCAAGGCCTCCGCCTCGAACATCCTGAACGCGCCGCACCTCGTGACGCAAGGCGCGGACCACGACGCTCCGGTCGTGAGCAAGTACACATCCGGCAGCGTGGTTTCGGTCGGTGCTACCTACACTTACTGACGCGTGGCTTTTTGACGACTTCGTCGTGACGACTCCGTGCGTCCGTGATCACACAAAGGTCACGAACGTGGCACTTGGAGGCAACGCGCACAGGGCAAAGTGCGCCACGTCACACCAACAGGAGAACACCTCATGAAGAGCTTTGGTCGTCTTTCGATGCTTGGCAGCGCCGCAACACTGTCCCTGATTTGTGCCTCGGCCTGCGGCAGCGACGACAGCGGGGGCAAGAACAACGGCGGAGCCGGCGGAAGCAGCGCGACCGGCGGAGCTTCGGGGTCCGGCGGCACCAGCAGCGGCGGCACCAGCAGCGGCGGGGCTGCCGGAAGCGGCGCGATGGGCGGAGCTGGAGAGCCTCGGGTTCGGGCGGCGCCTCGGGCTCCGGCGGTGCCTCGGGCTCCGGCGGTAGCGGCGGCACGGCGTGCGACCTGAGTGGCACTGGGAAGAGCAAGGCCGACATCCCGAACCCGGTCAAGACGAGCATGACACTTACCGCCGACAAGGTCTGGACTCTCAAAGACATCACCCACGTCTCGAGCGGCGCCACATTGACCATCGAACCGTGCACACGCATCGAGGGCACCAAGAGCCCCATCGGTGTGCTCGTCATCACCAAGGGCGCCAAGATCGACGCACAGGGCAAGGAGAACGAGCCGATTCTGTTCACGAGCCAACAGCCGGTGGGCAGCCGCGCGGCGGGCGATTGGGGCGGCGTCATATTGCTCGGCAAGGCCAAGACGAACGACGTCGACGCCGTCGTCGAAGGCCTGGCGGATCAGCCCGAGAACCACTACGGAGGCACTGACGACGCAGACAACAGCGGCAGCATCAGCTACGCGCGCATCGAGTATGGCGGCTACGAACTGAGCACGGATAACGAGGTCAATGGCCTCACCTTTGGGGCCGTCGGCAGTGGGACGAAGATCAACCACGTGATGGTGAGCCAGACGCTCGACGACTGCTTCGAGTGGTTTGGCGGCACCGTCAGCGCCGATCACCTGATCTGCAACGTGGACGGCGACGACATGTTCGACACAGACCGAGGTTTCACGGGCACGATCGACACGTTGTTTGGTCGCAAGCGCAAGAACCCTTCGAGCGACCCCAACGGTTACGAGTGGGACAACAACAAGAACAACAACGCGGCGACCCCCGTCACGCACCCGGTGGCCAAGAATGTGACTATGTGCGGATTCGGCACGGACGTCGGCAAGACGACTTATGCCGCGGTGCTCCGCCGCGGCATTACCGGCAGCATCGACAACCTGGTGGCGGTCGGCTTCAGCTACGGGCTGGATGCTCGCGATGGATTCGGCACGCTGTCGGCTCCGGCGGTCACCATCACCAACACCACGCTGTTCGACATGCTGACCAGCAACGTTGCCAACGCGTCCGAGACCGACAACGACAACGGCTTCGACGAGACGGCGTGGTTCAACGCCGGCGCGGGTAACAACACCACCGACCCCGGCTTCAAGACCACGGACTGTCAGGAGACCAGCGGTCCCAACGCCAAGGTCACCGGCTCCAAGAAGGGCGCCTTCAAGGATGGCAACTGGCTCACCGGGGCCTGGATCGACTGGGCCGAGAAGTAGGCGGACGATCCCGGAAGCCGCCCTCGGCGAGGCGACGCGGGCGGCTGCGGGAGTGTGGGCGACGAGGCGCGGATCCCGAGCAGTCGCCCCAGAAACGGCGTGCTCCCGTCACTCGAACGTCACTCGATGGCGGTAGCTCTGACGTAGATGGCCAAGGTGCTCATCGTCGAAGATGAGGCGGATCTCTGCCAGGTGATCGCCTACGGTCTCCGACAGTCGGGTCACGATCCGCTCTGCGTGGGCCGCGGAGCGGACGCGCTGCGGATCGCTCAGTCGGAGCACCTCGACCTCGTGCTGCTGGACATGGTGTTGCCGGACATCCCGGGGACCGAGGTTTGCCGGGCATTGCGCGGAGCGCACGCAACTCGGCACGTGCCCGTGATCATTCTGAGCGCGCGTGGGGACGAGATCGACCGCGTGGTGGGCTTCGAGGTGGGCGCGGACGACTACGTCGTCAAACCGTTCAGCGTGCGGGAGGTCATGCTCAGAGTCAACGCGCTCCTCCGGCGAGTGAGCGCTCCTCGGCCTGTCGAGGCGGACCCGGAACAGCGTGTTCGGCTGCCTGGAAATCGACCGGGACGCCCACCGCCTCTGGGTCGAAGGGAGGGAAGTCGAGCTCACCGTGCTGGAGTTCCGACTGCTGCTGACGCTCTTCGGTCGCAAGAACCGAGTGCAGACCCGGGCCACGTTGCTCGACGACGTTTGGGGCATTCGCGCTGGCGTCACAGTCAGGACCGTCGATACCCACGTCAAGCGCCTGCGCGAGAAGCTGGGAGCTGCTCGGAACTACGTGGAGACGGTGCGCGGCGTGGGATACCGCTTCCGAGCTTCTCCAGATCCGGACGGCTGAGTGCACGCGAAGCGAGGCCAGAGCCGACTGACTGCTCCCGCGGCGAGGCTGCGCCCCAAAATCGTGGCATCATCCGCTCATGCTTCGGGCGTGCGTTTGGGTGCTGTTGTTGTCGGTGGGGCTGGGCTGCAGCTCGGGGGAGGACAGCGCGAGCCCAGCAACGGGTGGCAGTGGCGCGAGCGGTGGCGCGGGCGCGACCGGCGGCAGCGGCGGCGCGGCCGGCGGTGGCAACACGGGCGGTGGCAACACGGGCGGTGGCAACACGGGCGGCGCGGCGGGCTCTGGCATCTGCAACGGCGACAAACCCGGCCCGAACAACACGGGAGTGCCGGCCGGCACGCAGCTGAAACCGAGCGGTAACATCACGGTCGACACCGACGGCGCGATCATCGAGGGCCTCGACATCACCGGCGCCATCACCGTGCTCGCCAACAACGTGACGATCCGCAAGGTGCGCATCACGAGCGCCGACTACTACCCGATTCGCTACTTCGACAACGACAACACGGGGCTCGTGGTCGAAGACAGCGAGATCATCGGCAAGGGCGGCGACGCGACTGCAGCGATCTCGTTCGTGAACTACACCGCGCGACGGCTGAATATCCACGGCAGTGCCGACGGCCTCAAGGCGGACGCCAACGTCACCATCGAGGACTGTTTCATTCACGATCTCTCCAACGCTCCGGGCGAGCACAACGACGCCGTGCAATCCACCGGCGGCAAGGGCGTGACCATCCGACACAGCGTGCTCGAGGGCGCGAGCAACGCCGCGGTCCAGACTGGAGATCTCGGCGGCGCCACCGAGGATCTCACCATCGAGTGCAGCTGGCTCTCGGGCGGCGGCTGGACGCTGAACATCCGCGGCTCGGGCGCGACGGCGCCCAAGAACACCAAGGTCATCAACAACCGCTTCGGCCGCGACGCGGGCTACGGACCATGGGTGATCGACGATCCGAACCCGACGTTGACCGGCAACGTGTACGACGACAACAACGAGCCGATCCCGTATTGAGGCAGGAACGTCGGTGACTTCGCCCTGCCGCTCGAAACGCGTGTCGAGAAACCACGGGGAAGGGTTTCTCCTCGTGGTCCTGCGCGCGAGCAGGATTCGATTGTCGTCGGCGTGACCAGTAGTGTCGTCGCCTCAGCACTCCGTCGGCAAAGAACGCGGCACGGCAACGTCGAGCCGCCAGGCGTCGCTCTTGAAGGGGAGGCCGAGGTCGGTGGCCCAGCGTTTTGCTCTACCGACCGTACACCTCGATGGCCAGCACGGCCAACCAGAGCGCGAGCGTCAGCCGCGAGATCAACTCCAGGTCGGGCATCGCGTCTCCCGCGGAAAGTTTAGCGCGCCTTCGTCACGCGGCGCGGAGCGATCAGTGAGGTTTCGGGCGGCACAAGGGTCGGGAACGCGCCCGACGGCGCGCAACCAGCAGTGCGAGCACTGCAATCGGAGCAACACTCGTCACTGGGTCATCGTGACGGCGTGGGGCGGACACGTGACATGGATTGCAGCCGCGCAGCAGCTTCTTCGGCCGGATGCCCCCACAGGCCGCCGGGTCATCCGTCACCGTCACGTCGGTGGCGATGCTGCCGGAGCCTGCCCCGATCGTCCAAGTCAAAACCTGTTTGGTATGTTTGTCGTAGTCGACGGCGTCACCCTGCCCTCGGGTCTCCAGCACCAGCTCACCCGACGCGCCCGGCGCCAAAGTCAAACCGGGGCCACAGGCGGCGCAAGTCCTCGCGGAGAGGTTGGCAGACTCCTTACAGCGGTTGCGGATGCGGAGCCGCGCGGTCTGCGTGCTGTCGGCAGCGCTGCCGAACGCCGCGGGCGAAATTCTTCACCGGACTTCGCTCCAGACACTCGGGCGCGTCCGCGGACTCCACGCGCACGACGAAGATCGGGCCAGGATCACAGGCTCTGGCTGGCGCGGCGTTCAGGCTCACCACAACCGCGAGGACGAGCGCGAGCCGCACCGGCGAGAGCATAACCGAACTCGAGCGTGAGTGGCTCGTCTCCCAGCAGGGTGAGGCGGGCCGGCGTCTCGTCTTGCCCGCAATTGTCCCGGGGCAACATCAGGTCGCGCCTCGACCTCAATCCTTCTTCGGCCCCTCGTCGTAGCCCCGTGGGCGGTACTTCTTCTCGACGCCCTTGTGCTCTTCGCCTCGGTACACGATCTCGATCGCGAAGTAGTTGAGCCAGGATCCGGGCAGGTTTTCGATGCAATTCAAGTGTGCCCGCGTCGCCCGCTGATACCAGCCGGCGCCGGTTGGCGCTTCGGGGGCGAAGGAGTGGATCGCGGCGGAGCCGCTCAGGATCAGTTTCCATCGGTCACGAGTCCTGATCCGCCGGCGCTCGCAACGCACTGGGAGGGCGGGGCGGCTTTACCTGACGTTGCAGTCATCTTTCGCAGTTCCCTTGGAGGTGCTCTCGACTTCCAAGTGGTCGGTTTGGCGCCCACTTGTGATCAAGCGCAACGGATGCGCGTGCCTTCCTTCTGGCGTCTACGCCGGGCGAGCGATACCTGCTAACCTCAGGTCTCCGTCTTCCGGCTCGTGTGCGACTTGCGCCCTACACGCTGAGCCTGGCGGATTTTCCGGGCGCCGTCAGGGGAACGATTGGTAAAGCGAGTCGCCGCACGCGCGGCGAAGAAGCCGCGACGCACACCCGTGCTGCGTAAGGCGCCCACCGGCATCCAGGGGTTGGATGCTCTCACCGGCGGTGGTCTTCCCCGGGGCCGGCCCACCCTCGTGTGCGGCGGCGCCGGCTGCGGCAAGACGCTCATCGCCATGGAGTTCCTGGTGCGCGGTGCCGTGGACTACGGTGAACCGGGCGTCTTCATGGCGTTCGAGGAGAGCGGCCCGGAGTTGGCGACGAACTTCGCCTCATTGGGACACGATCTTCCCGCGCTGATCGCCAAGAAGAAGCTGGCGATCGAGTTCGTCCGGGTCGACCCCAGCGAGATGTCGCAGACCGGCGAGTTCGATCTGGAGGGACTCTTCATCCGGCTTGGATACGCCATCGACAGCATCGGCGCCAAGCGCGTGGTGCTCGACACGCTGGAGGCGCTCTACTCCGGGCTGTCCAACGCCACCGTCCTGCGCGGCGAGCTGCAACGCCTGTTGCGTTGGCTCAAGGCCCGCGGCGTCACGGCGATCATCACCGCCGAAAGTGGCGAGTCCGCCTTCACCCGTCACGGACTGGAGGAATACGTCGCCGACTGCGTGATCGTCCTCGCCCACCGCCTGGAAGACCAGATGGCAACGCGACGGCTGCGAATCGTCAAGTACAGAGGGTCGACGCACAGCACGAACGAGCATCCGTTCCTCATCGACGCTGGCGGAATTTCGATCTTGCCCACCGCCTCTTCCGCGCTGGAGCAAACCGCCGGAGTCGAGCGCGTGTCGTCGGGCGTTCCCCGCCTGGACGCGATGATGGGGGCAAGGGCTACTATCAGGGCAGCACGGTACTGGTGTCCGGCACCGCCGGCTCCGGGAAGACGAGCCTCGCCGCGCTCTTCGCCGAGGGAGCCGCCCAGCGGGGCGAGCGGTGCCTGTGGCTCGCGTTCTACGAATCGTCGAGCCAGCTCGTCCGCAACATGCGCTCAATCGGCGTCGACCTGGCACCGGCGGTGCGGCGCGGCTTGCTGCGCATCCACGCGGGGCGCTCCACGATCTGCGGCCTCGAGATGCAACTCGTCACCATCCACAAACTGGTGCGGGAGTTCAAGCCGAGCGTCGTCATCATCGACCCGGCCTCGACCTTCGCCACCCTGGGGAGCGAGGCCGACGTCAAGGCGATGATGACGCGGCTCATCGACTTCTTCAAAGTGCAGTGCGTTACCGCGTTGATCACCAGCCTCACCAGCGGCGACGCGACGCTCGAGAGCACCGAGGTCGCCATTTCGGCGTTGATGGATACCTGGCTGCTGCTGCGGGACGTTCACAACGGCGCGGAGCGCAACGTGCTGCATCTGGTGAAGTCGCGAGGAATGACGCACTCGAACCAGGTCCGCGAGTTCCTGTTGACCGACCACGGGGTCGAACTGCGGGACGTGTATGCCGGGCCTTCCGGCGTGCTGCTCACCGGAAGCGCGCGCGGGGCGCTGGGAAGCGCAAGAGAAGGCCCAGACTCTCTTGTACGGCGAAGAGACGCAGAGCCAGAAGCACAACCTGGAACGCAAGCGCCAATCCATGGAGGCGCAGATCGCCGTGCTCCGGACGGAGTACGAGATCGAGGAAGCCGAGGCGGCGAGGACGATCGGTCAGGCCCAGACGCGTGCGGGAGTGTTGGCCGGCGACCGGGTGCGCATGGCCCTCGAGCGGCAGTCCGACAAGCGGACGGCCGGCAAAACTCGCAAGCGCTTGCGGCGGTCGGCATGACGGCGAAGGCCAAAGCCGCCTTGGCCAAACCAAGGCGTGCCAAGCCTGCCCGGGTGACCAAGTACACCTTGCGGCTGTACGTCGCGGGCATGACACCGCGGTCCAGGCGCGCCATCGCCAACATCAAACACATCTGCGAGGTGAATCTGAAGGGACGCTACAGCCTCCAAGTGATCGATCTCTACCAGCACCCGGAGCTTGCCCGGCAAGAGCAGATCGTGGCCCTCCCCACGCTGATCAGAAAGCTCCCCGAGCCACTGCGCCGGATCGTGGGAGACCTCCTCCGATCTCGAAAAGGTATTGCGCGGGCTGGATCTGCGGCGCGAGGCTTGACCGGAGCGGTGCTGTCATGAAGAAGCATCGTTCCGCGCCTGCGCTCGACTCCGAGGTGAGTTCCCTCCGCGCCCGGCTGGCCAACGCCGAGGAGGACCTGCGCGCCATCCGCAGCGGCGACGTGGACGCTGTCCTGGTCACGGGCGAGCGCGGTGACCAGGTCTTCACCCTGAACGGGGCCGACCGGGCCTATCGTCAACTCGTCGAGACGATGAGCGAGGGGGCCGCGACCGTGTCGCGGGACGGCGTCTGCCTGTTCTGCAACGTGCGGCTGGCGCAGATGCTCGAGCGACCGCTCGACCAAGTGATCGGCAGCACACTGCAGAACTGGTTAGCCCCGGCGGACCAGGCGGCGCTCGTCGAGATTCTCCGTGGCGAGGACACCGAGACCGCCCGCAGGGAGATCGCTCTGGTGACCGCCGCGGGCAGCACGATGCCCGTGTATCTGTCGGCTTCCCACCTGCGCCTGGGTGAAGCCGAGACAGTGACCTGTCTCCTGCTGACGGACCTGACGGCACAACGACGCCACGAGCACGTCGCCGCGGCGGAGCAGTTGGCTCGCTCCATCCTCGACCAGGCCGCCGATGCGATTGTGGTATGCGACGTCGACGGGCGGGTCATGCGCGCGAGCCAGGTGGCCCAACAGTTCTGCGACGGCGACCTGCTGCGAAGGCCTTTCGCCCAAGCGTTTCCCCTGCAGACCCGGGACGCCGAACCCTTCGCTCTCGTCTCGGTCCTGATGGGGGAGACGATGCGCGACGTGGATGCAACCCTGCGTCAGCATGGGCAGGATTTTGCTTTTCTGGTGAACGCGCGTCCGCTCGTCAGGGAGCAGAAAATTTTCGGTTGCGTCGTCACCTTGATCGACATCACCGCACGCAAGGCGGCGGAGGACGAGATACGTCGTAAAGAGTTCCTGCTGTCGGAATCACAGCGCCTCGGCTCGGTCGGAAGTTGGTTCTGGGACTTGGAAGGTCCCATGACATGGTCGGACGAGACATATCGCGTCTACGGTGTAGAGCGGGACACCTTTACCCCGACCGTGGAGTCCCTGCTCGCGCTGATCCATCCCGACGACCGGCTGGCGATGCAAGCCTGGATCGGTGCTTGTCTCGCGGGCGAGCAGCGCCAGGAGCTGGCGTTTCAGATCAACCCGCCAGACGGAACTACCCGTCATGTGCTGGGCCGCGGCGAGGTGGTACTCGATGCCGGTGGTCGGCCTGCGTACGTGGGCGGCACCGTGCAGGACATCACCCGGCGAATCCAGGCGGAGGGGACGCTCCGCCTGCAAAGCGCCGCGCTGAATGCCGCGGCCAACGCCATGGTCATCACCGACCGAGACGGCGTCGTCGAATGGAGCAACACGGCGTTGTCCAAGCTGAGCGGTTACAGCGCCGAGGAGAGCCTTGGGATGCGCCTCTGGGGCGTGCCACCGTCGGGTGGCGATGCCGCGACGGTGGCGTCGAACGAGGAGATGTGGGCCGCGATCCTCGCGGGACGTGACTGGCGCGGCGAAGTGACGAGTCTGCGCAGGGACGGCAGTCGGTACCTCCAGGAGCGGAGCGTCACACCCGTGAGAAACGAGCGCGGCGAGATCGCGCATTTCATCGCGATCAAGGAGGACCTGACGGATCGCCGCTCGCTGGAGAGCCAACTCCAGCAATCCAGAAGATGGAGGCGGTGGGGCAACTGGCCGGCGGGGTCGCCCACGACTTCAACAATCTTCTCACGGTCATCAACGCCACCGCCGACATCGCGGCCGCTGAGCTGCCCGAGGGCGATCCCCTGCGCGAAGAGTTTCGCGAGATCCGGCTCGCCGGCGAACGGGCAGCGACGCTGACGCGTCAGCTCCTGGCCTTCAGCCGCAAGCAGGTGCTCCAACCCGCGGTGTTGAATGTGAACACGGTGGTGGGGAACATGGAGCGGATGCTGGGCCGCCTGATCGGCGAGAACGTACTCTTGGAATTCGTATTGGCCTCGGACCTCGGGAGCGTCAAAGTGGACGCTGGGCAGCTCGAGCAGGTCTTGGTGAATCTGGTGGTGAATGCCCGCGACGCCATGCCTGATGGGGGCGCATTGATCGTAGCGACCCGCAACATCACGCTCGACGCCACCTACGCCGCCGGCAACCCAACTTGCACGCAGGGACCCCACGTGATGCTGACGGTCACCGACAACGGCTCGGGCATGGACGAGGCAACCCAACGAAAAATCTTCGAACCGTTCTTCACCACCAAGGCAGTCGGCAGAGGCTCGGGCTTGGGCCTGTCCACCGTTTTCGGCATCGTTCGGCAAAGCGGGGGCAGCATCGAGGTTTACAGCGAACTGGGCAGCGGGACGGTGTTCAAAGTGTATCTGCCCGTGGTGGAGACGACAGCGGACGTGGCAGCGGTCGGCGCCGCAGTACCACCGGCTCGCGGCACGGAGACAGTCCTGTGGTCGAGGACGATGCGGCGGTGCGCCAGGGTGCCGCGAGTCCTCAGCGGAGCGGGCTACACGGTGCTGACGGCCAGCAACGGACTGCAGGCGCTGGCGCTCTTGACGGCACACTCCGGCCCCGTCCATGGTGCTCACGGACATGGTGATGCCAGGGATGGGCGGTCAGGAACTGGCGGCCCGCCTCGGGTTGGAGCGACCGAACCAGAAGATCCTCCTCACCTCGGGCTATACCGACGACACGCTACGGCTCGGTGGGCTGCCCGAAGTCGGCCGCCATTTCATCGGCAAGCCGTACTCGGCGGCGGAGCTGACCCGCAAGGTTCGGGAAGTGCTCGACCTCGAGGTTTCGGCTTCAGCTTGCTAGCGCTGGTCGCCCACGGTTCGAGCCCATGGACCTCGCCCGTCGAGTCACTGAAAGACGCCCTGCCTCTCGGCCAGTCCCCCCCGCTACCATCATGGCGGGCAGGAGGTGACCTGCTTGCCCTTGAGCGCCGTGGCACCCTGGTCGCATTGAGTGGCGTCGGCCTGGTTGCATTGGCACTTGTTGCTCGGGCCACCGGCCACCTCGGCGAAGAGGATGCAACACGGGTAGCTGGTGGCATTGCACTTGTCGCCGCCGTTACCGCCATCGGTGCAGTTGCACAGCAAGGTGTTGGGGTTGGTGCACTTCCAGTTGCCCGACGAGGTGGTTCCGCCTGAACCTCCGGACGCCGCCGTACCTCCGGCGCCGGCGCTGGCCCCGCCACTTCCGGCGCTGGCCCCGCCACTTCCGGCGCTGGCCCCGCCACTTCCGGCGCTGGCCCCGCCACTTCCGGCGCTGGCCCCGCCACTTCCGGCGCTGGCCCCGCCACTTCCGCTGCCGCTTGCGCCGCCGACGGCCGACCCACCGGTGCCACCCGCGCTCGTGCCGCCAGTCCCACTACTACCATCGCTATCGTCGGACCCACAGGCGAGGAGAGTGGTGTTCGCGACCAGGAAGAAGGCAACCAGAGAAGCTCGTCGATGCGTGGAAAAGGATGTCATTGAAGCACTCTTACACGCCGCTGGCAGCCGCGTACGGATTTTTCAGGGAGCGCCGGTACTGAATCAGGAGGCCCACGAAGCCGCCGTTTCGATTCTGGTTCGCTTCTGCCCCTGCGAACGGTTTCCGCAAAGAGCAGCTCACCCTCGTCCGTTGGCGTCGGCAGAGCCGCGGGATCCGGCTCATTGCGCCCAGGAACGTGAGGTCCGCCATCGCGCGGCTGATCGCCTGATCATCGGACTATGCTCGAGAGGACCTGTTTTGCATCAATCGCTGGCAAGCTGACGCTGTCGCCCACCGCCGGTGGCGTGAACGTTGCGAAGCTCTTGCCCTGCCACGCGACCCAGCGGTAGCGCGGATCCTCGAGCGGTTCGGCGAATCGCACGCGTACGATGCGCGGTCGTCCATCGGACGTAGCGTCCCGCACCTCGTAGTGGGTGTCGTCCAGCTCACGCGTGAAGCCCGCCGGGCGGCGATCGCTCGGCAACCAGGTGATGTGATAGAGGAGGCCCGCCAG
>JADJKB010000016.1 GCA_016706225.1 Myxococcales bacterium | reverse complement strand
AAAGCCGGGCCGGGGGAGGGGGCGTCGCCCGAGCCGCGGCGCTCGCTCGGCAAGCTCGAGCTGGTCGTCAGCTACGTCGATGGCTATCGCGAGCTTCCTGTCATCGAGCTCAGCGAAGCAGCGTGACCCGACCGCAGGGCGCGTCGCGACCACGATGGCGAAACCGTGGTCCGCCCGGATCCCGGCGCAAGCGTCGCTTTCGCACGCACGGCAGCGGAACGCGCGCGCGCCGAGCCGCTTCGAGCGGTCATTCGCCCGCGTCGGCGACGTCGCCGGGCTCGAAAGAGGCGTCATTTCTCCCTGGGAAAGGTCGATGAACCGGGACAGACGGTCCCCCGCAGGCGCGCTGCCGGGCGCGGCATGCGGTGTGCTTGTCCATTGTCGATGTTCAAATCGAATCACGGCGCTGCATTGCTGTTTGTCGCCACGCTATCGTTTGCGTGCTCCGATGTGATGCACGAAGAGCTGCACGGCGACGTTTCCGAGGCGCGAGCCGAGCTTTCGAGGCATCACGGACTGGTCATTGCCGCCACCTCCCTCGCCTCCGTCCAGGCCGATATCGCGCCACACGAGCAGAAGCTGGACGCTTTTCTGAATCGGGTGGGAGCGGGCGCGAAGCACTGTACGGAACTCGGGGAGGCGACGATGCACAATTCGATGGCAATCGCGAACGAAGAAATCGACGCGCACACCCAAACGGTGCTCGCAACAGATGACGTGGAATCGGCCCGGGCGAGTTGCGGACAATACCTCGAGAACATGCGGCACTTGCTGAGCGCCATCGATCTTTCGCTGACGGACATGGATTGTGAAGTGTCGGAGTGATCGCAAGCGCGGCCCGCGTCCGTCAGAGGGAGAGCCCGAGAGTCCAGCCCTCCCGGGAGCGAATGCCGGGCCACATCTCGTATCGTTCAGCCATCGCCATGCGCGGCGGACAACGTCTGAGACATCACGCGATGGCGCGCCGGGACTCAACGGCCTGCGGGGTTGGCAGGATCACCTCGACACTGGCTGGAAACTCGTGGTTAGCAGCACCCGAAACGTACGATCTCGGCAGTCCACCAGCCCCCGCGCCGGATGCGCTCCCTGCGTGCTCGAGCGCGGAGTCTGACAAGTCGACGTTGATCGCGCGGCCGGAGCGCGTCCCTATGCGAGAAGAAGGCGAGCGAAACACTTCTGTTGCGCGACGGCACGGTGCCGCCGGGTCTGGACTTATGCAGTGGGTCCGTCCACCATAGTCGACGGCGTCGAGATCAGCTTCTCCGCGGTCGCTTGCCGGGCGTTCACCTACGAATAAGAACTGACCAACAAAGGCGACACCGCCGATTCGGTCCAGTCGAAGCTCTCCGGCGTCGCGCTGCAGCCGTCGTTCAACTACGGCGTCGCGGCCAACGGCGGCACGGGTTACCGCGACGCGACGGGCGTTGCCGGCCCCACGACGGTGACGTTCTCCCGGTCGGAAAACCGCCGCAGCACCTCGGGGCATTTCAGCCTGCCGGTGATCAGCTCGCTGTGAGGCGCCAAAACAGACCTCAGGCGCGGAAACTCCTCAGCCTGAGCGCGTTGCCAATCACCGACACCGAGCTCAGGCTCATGGCCGCCGCGGCGAAGATGGGGCTGAGCAGCAGGCCGAAGGTCGGGTAGAGCACGCCGGCCGCAATGGGCACGCCGGCCGCGTTGTACGCGAAGGCGAAGAACAGGTTCTGTTTGATGTTCGCCATGGTGCGCCGGGACAGCCGACGCGCCCGAACGATGCCTCTGAGATCACCCTTCACCAGCGTCACGCCCGCGCTCTCCATGGCAACATCGGTGCCGGTGCCCATGGCGATGCCAACGTGAGCGAGAGCCAGCGCCGGCGCGTCGTTGATGCCATCCCCCGCCATGGCGACCGTGCGCCCCTCGCTCTGAAGTCGTTCGACCCCAGCGGCTTTCTGGTCGGGCAGCACCTCGGCGATGACGTCGTCGATGCCCAGCCGCTTGGCGACGGCGAGCGCCGTCGTCTTGCCGTCTCCGGTCATCATCACGACCCGAATTCCTTCGGCGTGCAGCTCTCGGATCGCCTCGGGGTGCTCTCTTTGATCGGGTCTGCGACGCCCAACAGGCCCGCCGCCTCGCTGTCGACCGCGACGAACATGACGGTCTGTCCCTCCGCGCGCAGCTCTTCGGCGCGCTCGAACAGCTTGGAAGCGTCCACGCTCAGGTGTTCCATCAGCGCGCTGTTACCGAGCGCGACGGGCCGTCCGTCCACGACGCCCTCGACCCCTTTGCCGGTGGAGGGACTCGAAGCGCTCGGCGCTCCCGGGCGCAACACCGCGCGTCTTCGCGCCCTCGACGATCGCAGCGGCAAGCGGGTGCTCACTGGCGAGCTCGAGCGCCGCCGTCAGACCCAGCAGCGTCGTTTCGTCGACACCTGCGACAGTCACCACACTCACGAGCTTGGGAGCTCCCTCGGTCAACGTGCCGGTCTTGTCGACCACCAGCGTGTCGACCTTGCGCAAGACCTCGATCGCCTCGGCGTTCCGGAACAGGACGCCGATCGAGGCCCCCCGCCCCGTCGCGACCATGATCGACATGGGGGTCGCCAAGCCAAGGGCGCAGGGGCAGGCGATGATCAACACCGCCACGGCGTTGACGAGAGCGTGAGCCATGCGTGGCTCGGGGCCGAAGGACGCCCAGACGGCGAACGTGGCGACCGCAACGGCGATGACGGCGGGCACGAAGTAGCCGGCCACGACGTCCGTCAATTTCTGGATCGGCGCGCGGCTGCGCTGGGCCTCGGCGACCATGGTCACGATGCGAGAGAGCAGCGTCTCGGAGCCGACCTTCTCGGCCCGGATGACCAGGCTGCCCGTGCCGTTGATCGTCGCGCCGATGGCGGTGTCGCCGGCGGCTTTGCCGACTGGGATGGGCTCGCCGGTGACCATCGACTCGTCGATGCTGCTCTGACCCTCGAGCACCACGCCGTCGACCGGGACTTTCTCCCCGGGTCGCACTCGCAAGCGATCCCCGACCTTCACGGCGTCGAGCGGTACGTCCTCTTCGGTGCCGTCGTCGAGGATGCGCCGCGCGGACTTGGCGGCCATGCCGAGCAGCTTCTTGACCGCGGCGCTGGTCTGACTGCGGGCCCGAAGCTCCAGCACCTGGCCGACCAAGATCAGCGTGACGATGGTGCCCGCAGCCTCGAAGTACACGGCCACCTCGCCACCCTCGAGGCGGAACGATGCCGGAAAGACTCCGGGCAGAAGCGCGGCGACCAGGCTGTAGCCGTACGCGGCGCTCACGCCGAGCGCGATCAGCGTGAACATGTTGAGGCTCTTGTTCACGAGCGATTGCACGCCCCGAACATAGAAGGGCCATGCCGACCACAAACAAACCGGCGTCGCCAGACCGAGCTCGAGCATGACGCGGGAGCGCTGAGACAGGAGCGCCGAGACGGGTCGTCCCGGCAGCATGTCCCCCATGGCCACGAAGATCAGCGGCAGAGTGAGTGCGGCAGCGAACCACAGACGGCGCTGCATGTAACGAAGCTCGGCGTCTTCGTTCTCGTCGTCGAGCACGACGTCCATCGGCTCGAGCGCCATGCCGCAGATGGGACAGCTCCCGGGCGCATCACTCACCACCTCGGGGTGCATCGGGCAGGTGTAACGACGACCGGGTGCTTGCGTCGCGCTCTCGGCGGGCGGGACAGCTGGGGTGTCGGCCAGGTAGCGCTCGGGGTCCGCCCGGAATTTTTCGAGGCACCGCGCGCTGCAGAACGAGTAGTCGTTCGATCCGTGTGTGGTCTGATGAGCCGAGTCGGGCTTGACCGCCATGCCACAGACCGGGTCCTTCTGGCCCCGTTCCGGCCCGGAGTCTGTCGAATGGTCGTGGTCGTGCATGGTTCCTCGGAGGGTGCGCCAATCGGTCGCGGAGTACTTGTGACCGTGTGAGTCACAGCGTGACCGTTGGGGACACGAAGTTCGACGCGGGGCTCAACCGCCGCAGTTAGCGCTGGGATTGCCCTTCGAACGGCATCCACAACCTCCGGGAACCCGCTGGCACATGGAGGAGCCGCAGCACGCGCCCGGCGCTGCAGGAGCCAGTGCGGGGTCCGCTGGCGCGGGCGCCCTCGGCGCTGGGCTTTCATTCCGGGTGTCCGCCCGAGCGGCCGGTGGCGGCGTTGGCGTCGGTTCGGCGCTGGGGATCGGCGTGACGGCCGTGCTCGGCGATGCATCGACCTCACAGCCGAGGACGACGAACAGCGCCGTGCCCGACAGAACGTACGTGAAAAATCCGAGCTTCGACATTTGTGGGTGGTCCTTTCCGGGTACGAGCTCAGTTGATCACGACTGACGATTTGAACATCCCCATGCCACACTGGAACGCCAGCGTTCGCGCCGAATCGGTCGGAACGCTGACCTCGACGGCTTGTTTCAGCGGCAGGTCCTTCTCCAGCTTCAGCTCCGGAAAAACGACCTTCTTGGCGCAGGTCTCGTCCGACACACGGGTGAAGCGGAGCGTGGCTTTCTCGTGGGCATTCAGCGCGATGTTGCTCGGGGTGAACCCGTCGCTGCCGACCTGAATGTCGATCACGCGCGCCGCTGTGGCGGCCGGAGTGGTGGGCGCGGCCGGAGTGCCGGAGCCGGATGCCGCGGTTCCGGGGGACTCGCAGGCCGTCAGAAGGGATAGGGACAGGGCGAGGGACAGGCTGAGGCATTTCATGGCGCGACGAATTGCACGTCGCGTGCCGCGGCCTCTTCACTGTGGAAATCAGCGATTTTCCCCGTGAGAAACCCACAAGCAGCGGCGTCCCGCGGCCCGGCGTGACCGACTCGGTCACGCTGCGCGTTGGGGCGCGTCAGCCCCCTTCCGATCGAACCCCGTAGCGCCGGAGCAGACGGTAGAAGCTCTCCCGCTCGATGCCCGCGTGGGCCGCGGCGTCCGCGACGCGCCCGTCGAAGCGCTCCATGACGGCGCTGAGGTAGAGCTGCGCGGCCTCCTCGCGTGCGTGCTCGAGCGCCGCTTGCCAGGTGAGATTAGCCAGCTCGCTCCCACCGCTCGGCGCTCGGCGCTGGAGCAGCTCATCGGGAAGATCACTCACATTGACGGTGTCGCCCGGGGCGAGTAGATACGCGCGTTCGACCGCAGAGCGGAGCTGGCGCACGTTGCCGGGCCAGTCGTAGGCGCTGAGCCGGGCCAACGCTTCGTCACTGAAGCCTTCGATGCGGCGGTCCGAAATCGACGCGGCGCGTTCGCGCAGAAAGTGGCGAGAGAGCAGCGGGATGTCGTCCTTCCGCTCCCGGAGCGGTGGCACCGAAACCCGTGCCACGTTGAGGCGATACCAGAGATCTTCGCGGAAGGTGCCGGCCTTGACCATGGCCTCCAGATCACGATGCGTCGCCGCGACCAGGCGCACGTCCACGCTGCGCTCGCGGGACTCACCCAGGCGGCGCACGGCCTTCTCTTCGATCGCCCGGGTGAGCTTGGCCTGCAGCGACAGGCGGAGCTCGCCGATCTCGTCGAGGAACAAAGTCCCATGGTTCGCCTCTTCGAACAGCCCTCCGCGATCGCGGGACGCGCCGCTGAATGCACCTTTCGCGTAGCCGAAGAGCTCACTCTCGAGCAGCTCCGCGGGGATGGCCGCGCAGTTGACCGCCACGAAGCGCTGCGACGCCCGGTCGCCCTGGGTGTGGAGGGCCCGCGCAATGCGCTCTTTGCCGGTGCCGGTCTCCCCGATCACCAGCGCGGTCGCGTCGCTGGCCGCGTACCGCACCACCTGAGCCGCTAGCTCCCGCATCGGTGGCGAGCGGCCGACGAGACCCGGCAGCAGTTCTTTGGGAGTGGGGTCGTCGCCATTCGGTTCACTCGCGGGCGCCGAGCGCCCCACGGCGCTGAGCACGACTCCACGCAGCTGATCGGGATCGAACGGCTTGGTGATGTAGTCGTACGCACCAAGTCTCAGCGCTTCCACGGCGGTCGCGACGGAGGCGTACGCCGTCATCAGGATGAACTCGGTGTTCGGGCGCAACCGCTTGCACTCACGCAGTACTTCGATGCCCTCCATGTCCGGCATGCGCAGATCACACACGACGACTGAAACCGGCTGGGCTTTCAACACTTCGAGCGCCTCGCGTCCGCCCGAGGCCGTGAGCACTCGCACGTCCTTGCCCAGCACCTTCTTGGCCAAGCTCAGCATGTTCGCCCGGTCGTCCACCACCAAGACGCTGTGCTCACCCATGGCTCGCCTCCACTGGCTCCGGCCGATCGAGGAGTGTCACCACTACCCGCGTGCCTCCTCCCTTCCGCTCCTGAAGCTCGATGCTACCGTCATGCGCCTCGACGATGCCCTTGCAAACCGCCAGCCCGAGCCCCGAACCCCCGCGGCGACCGCTGAAGAACGGCTCGAAGGCTCGCCCTCGCAGCGACTCGGGTAGCCCCGGACCGCGATCGGATACCGAGAGGCGATAACCGCCAGAAATGGCCTCGCCCGTCACCTCGACCGTCGAGCTCTCCGCAGAGGCCTGGATGGCGTTGCGCAGCAGGTTCTGCACGACCTGACGCACTCTAAGCGCATCCACCACACACTCCGCCTGCTCGACCTGAGTGAGGATCGTGCGCTCCTTGGCGTCCGCACTGGCTCCGAACCGCTCCGCTGCCTGGCGAACGAGGTCGTCCATTCGGGCGCGCTCGACGATCAGCTCACCCGAGCGCGCATAACTCAGGAGGTCCTCGGCGATGCGCTGGCAGGCGACCGCCTCCTCGTCCAAAATACGGAGCTCTGCTTTCAGCTCGGCATCGGCCTCCTTCAACATCGTGGCGACGTATCCACGAATCACCCCGATGGGGTTGTTGATCTCGTGGGCCACGCCCGCTGCGAGCTGTCCAATTGCGGCCATGCGCTCGTTGGCGACCAGTTTCTTTTGGTGCGCTCTGAGCTGTTCAGCCATCCGGTCGAAGGCTTGGGACAGGAGCGCGAGCTCCCCCCGACCAACCGGGCCGACCCGCGTGTCGAGATCACCGGTGCCCAAGCGTTGCGCCGCGGCCGTCAGTGTGGCGAGAGGTCGCAGCACCACTTTGCGCAAGTTGAGCGCCAAGAGCGCAGCCACGACCGCGAGCAACACCATGCCGGTGATGCTTGTTAACCAGGCCGAGCGTGCCGCGGCGATCGCGTCTTTGTGCGCACCGGCCATCAAATCCTCGACCCCGCGGGCCACCAGATCGGCCTCGGCAGCAGCGGTCATCGACAAGGCCTCGATGCGGGCGTGCGGCTGCTTGATGGCCTGGAGATCATGGCGGGTGATCGCCGGCATGATCTCCCCACGAAAGACCTGATCCATCTTGCGACTGGCTTCACCAATGGCCTCGACACGGTGGTTCTGGGACGCGGGGACCGCGCCGCGCAGCAGCCCTGTCGCCTGCCGGACGTTGGCTGCCCAGCGTTCGTAGTGTGGCACGTGATCCAAGTCGCCGTGCACGATGCAGTGAGCCACGTGGATGTACTGCTCGCGAATCGCAGTGGCCAGACCCAGGCTGTCGCGAATCGCCATTTCGTCCGCGCGCATCTGCTCCAGATCCGCCTTGACCCTTCGCAGCAGGGTCAGGTGAACGACACTGAGACCCGCCGCGATGATCCAGACTATGAAGAACGCCGCTGAGAGCTGCCGGCCGATGCGACGCGGTGGCGATGTCCCCGCGACTCGTGTGCTCGGCGACGACGGGTCAGAAGCTCGCGCGCTGGTTTCTGGGTGACATGCCAGCACAGAGGGTACCAGAAACCTCCCTGGATTCCCGCGGCCCGCGCTCTCGACTTCGCATGCCTGTCAGCCGACGACGCCTGGCGTGGCAGCGGGACGCGCGATTGCCTTCGGCAGAGCGTGTCTACTGAACGTGCAACTCGCCCATCATGCCACCCTCGGCGTGCTCGAGAATGTGACAGTGGTACATCCACATGCCCGGCTCGTCGAAGCGCGAAGCGAGCTCCAGCGTCTCGTGCGCCTTGACGATGATCGTGTCCTTGTTCTTGGGTTTGCCGGCTTCGCCCAGGCGTTGAAAGAAAAAGCCGTGAAGGTGAAAGGGGTGATCCATGTCGCTTTCGTTCTTCACGGTCAGCACGTGCACGCTGCCATTCTCGGCCACGAGCGGCGGCACGTTGGGGTACGTCCCCCCGTTCACGGTGAAGACCAGCGACCCGGACCCATCGAACGCTTCCCCGAGCGCAATGGGCATGTCCGCCAGCCCCGGCGGAAGTTTCTCGATGTCCGGAAAAGCGGTAGGCAACACGCGACCCGTGAGCGCCGGCGCGTCCGACAACCTCACGCGGCCGAGCGGCATCGGCTCCGCACTCCCCGAGCCATGTCCGCGGGCGTAGGGTTCGTTCCATAACGTGAAGCTCGCGCGAGGCTTCCCAGTCGGGATCAGCACGACGTCGTAGCGTTCTCCCGGTGCCATGAGCAGCGTCTCGGTGTCCCACGGTTCTGGCACGAGACCCCCGTCGGTCCCGATGACGTGAAAGGTGTGACCCTCGAGTCGGAGCTTGAAAAAACGACCGTTCGCCACGTTGACCAGGCGCAGTCGCTCCAGCGCTCCGGACGTCAGCGCGATGTCCGGCCGGGCGGCTCCATTGATCAGGAGCACGTTCCCCTCGCGCCCCATCATCTTGGACTCGTCGTCCAGGTATTCGGGGAAGGTTCCATCGGGACGGACGTCGACGTCGTCGAGCACCATGACGGTCTCGTGATCCACGACGGGTTCCGCCGCGCCCCGCACGAGCAGCGCTCCGTAGAGGCCCTTCTCGATCTGAATGTCGGAGCGCACGTGCGGGTGGAACCAGAAGAACCCTGCGTCCTTCAGCTCGAACGCGTACTCGAAGCTCTGGCCGGGCTCGATGGGCGACTGCATCGCCATCGTGCCGTCCATCTTCGCGGGCAGCCTCAGTCCATGCCAGTGAATGGAGGTGGACTCGGGTAGCTCGTTGTGAAAGTGCACGACGAGCTGGTCGCCTACCTTGGCCTCGAGCAATGGTCCCGGAACGGTGCCCTCGTAGGTCCACACCTGGGAGGGCTTGGAGCCGGGGTACTGCTTCGTGGCTTCCTTCGCGCGGATCGTGACCTCGACCACGTTCGGGTCGGAATTTTCGTCCGGCACCCTCTGGAGCGTGGGCAAGGCCGGCGCGCCGCGCTCGGGGTGCGAGTCATCGCCGGAACACCCGGCGACGAATGGCAACGCCATCGTCACGCCAAACCGAAACAGCGCGCGCATCGCACTCATGGCGTACCGGCCATCAAGTCCGAGTAGGCGGAGAAGGTCTCGCCTTTCCGGCAGCGCACGCGGTAGAAGTACTCGACCTTCTCCGTAGCAGTGCCGTCGTGTTTGTTGTCCACGGATCCGGGGACGGCAAAAACCACTGCAAACTCGCTCGACGGGGACTTGCGCTCGCCTTCGATCTCGTCGCAGTCGGGCTGAATGTTGTTCCAGGTGACGTGCAGCCCGGCGGGAGCCATCGGCATCACCATCTCCATGACGGGTGCAGAGAGCGACTGGGTCGAGCCAGAATCGTCGCCGTCACCCGAGCCACAGGCGGTCAAGAGCAACACGCAGCAGACTGCAATTCGTTTCATCTTCGCTGGTCCTGTTTCAACGGTTTTTCCCAAACGTCCAAGCCCTGACACCCGAAGCCAAAGGGCCGTGCAGCTGCTCATGCCGATTCGCGCCGCTCCGTTGGCGCACCTTCGGCGAACCAGCTGGCGAGCGGGGCGACGGGCAAGGCAAGCGCCTCGAAGCCCGGCAGGATCAGGTCGCGGAGCGCGGTCATGAGTGCGCCATTGATCAGCTCAGCGCTGGGCGCGCCTTGCTCGACGAACTGATCCGTCCCCGGGTAGTCGCGCGGCGACTCGCGCCACATGCGGAGATTGGCGCGGGCGAGGCCCGGCAGCCACGGGCCGATCGCGGTGCGCAAGCGCGGCTCGAGGCCAGCCAAAAAAGCCCACCCGAGGCGAGCGTGGTCGATCTCGTCGCTCAGGAGCTCCTGCAGTGCGCGGTGCGCCATCGGCCCGGTCGCCGCAGTAGATGCCGCTTCCAGAAAACCGCTGGCCAAGGTCTCGTTGAAACAGCAATGCCCGACGACCCAGAGGGCGTGGCGCACGTCTTCCGCGGCGCGCTCGTGTTGTGGATAGCTGAAGGGAAGTGCGTCCGGCAGCTCCAGCTCGTGCGCGGCGAAACAAGAAGCTGTGTAGCGACAGATCTCCGCATGACGGTGCTCGTCGTCGATGGCGCGCTCCGCGAGCTCGACGAGCGACCGATCGGTCCGGAGCGCCGTCAGCGCATCACGGATCACTTCGAACGAGCTGGCGACTCGGAACTCGGTCGCCGAGCGCGCCAGCCACACCGCGGCAAGTTCGCTGCGCTCGGTTTCGGCTAGGCCGTCCACCGTGGCGTCACCACTCAGGAGTGGGCGACCGGTGAGACGCCCGCCCCAACGTCCGTCGGCTCGAATCTTCATTTGGTGGGGTGCCAGCCGTCGCCGCCGTCGCCGGCATCGAAGTCGTGAGCATCCGTCGCCGCATCCTCAGCGACCCCGGCGTCGGTACCCGTCGCACCGGCAGTGCCCGCGCCACCCGCAGCACCCGCTGCGCCCGCGCTACCCGCAGCGCCACCGGATGCACCAAGCCCCGCGCCGCCTCCGCTCGCACCGCCACCTGTGCCGCCAGCAGACACTCCGCCCGCACCACCGCCGCCGGCTGTGCTGCCGCCCGTCCCACCACCAGGGCTCGCGTCTTCGCCACCGCACGCTGCGGCACCGAGTGAGAGTCCTGCCAGAACGACCGCGTGAAACAGCTTGCTCCGCCCGAGATGCATGCCCAAGCAATAGCTGCGAGCCGCGGAACGCGCAACGGGACAGATGGGGAAGCGCGGACAGCACCTCGACCTCACGGTGTGCCCGTCGCATCCACACGCCGACGCGGGTACCGCCGGCCGGCACCCCGCACCGATTGGCCGCACATGCACCGCGCTGTTTTCCCGCGGCTAGCTGGCGCACGCGGAGCGGGTGTGATCACGAGCGTCACACGCGGACGTCGTTCGGACGACCCTGCTGCTCGCGCAGCGCCGCCTCCGACCGTGCGAGGACGACGCGCGCCACCGGAAGAAGCGCGGCAGCCGAGGCGCCGACCCAGGGCCGCCCGACCCGCCATGAACCGGTGTGACGAGGACTCTCAGCGCGATTGGCGTGCTGGAATGCCGCCCAACGCAGCTCCGCCGGGTCACCGAGATTCAGCTCGGCGCCCGCCGCTCGTCCGGCGCCGACCAAGCCGGAAACCTGCACCGCGAGCTCGACGAGTGCGGCGAGCTCGGGCCGATCGTTGTGAGCCAGCCATCGTTCGCCCCGGCGGGCGCGCAGCCAGGAGTCCGCCCCGTCGCTCCAGCTCTCCGCGATCGCCGTTAGCGCCTCCCGACGAAATGCGGGTTCGACCTCACTCGGTGCCGAATCGCGCTCCGTGTAGAACAACTCCCCCGTCACACAAAGGTCCGGAACGATCTCCCACAGGCGGTCGACGAGCGCCGCCGGCGACACGCGCTCCGCAAGCCGCCGCGCGACGATGGGCCGGAGCTCTTCACTGAAGCGGAACTCGGGCGCTAGATACAGGCAAAGCGCCTCCATCGTGACGAGGGCCTTGGCCTGCAGCAGCATCTCGCTCGGAAATACGACGCCGTGGCGAGCGCCAGCCTGGACCACCTCGAGGTACGTCCGAGCGAGACTCTGCTCCGTGACGCTGCTGCCATCGAACACATCGAGGATGGCGTCGTAGGCGGCGCGATAACCGAGGAGGTCGGCGGCCTTTGTCTCACTGGCGGCTCGCCCCCCCCCCCGCGCCCCCCCCCCCCCCCCCCCCCGGGGGGCCCCCCCGGCCCCCCCCCCCCCCCCCCCCCGGGCCCCCGCGCCCGGCCGGCCCCCGGAGGCCGGGGCCCCCCCCCCGCCCCCCCCCCGCGGGGACCCCCCCCCCCGGCCCCCCCCGCCGCCCCCGGGGGGGCGGCCGCCGGGCCCCGGGCCCGCCCCCCCCCCCGCCCCCGGGCCCGCCCCGCGCCCCCCCCCGACCCGGGCCGGGGGGGGACCCCCCCCCCCCCCCGCCCCCGGGGGCCGCCGGGGCCCCCGCCCCCGCCCGCCCCCCCGGCCGACCCCCCCCCGGCCCCCCCCGCCCGCCCCCCCCGCCCGGAAGCCCCGGGGGGCGCCCCGCGCCCCGGCCCCCGGGGGGGGGGGGCGGGCCCCCCCCCCGCCCGCCCCGACCCGCGGGGGGCCCCCCGCCCCGCCCCCGCCGCCCCCCCCCCCCCCCGGGGAACCGGCCGCCCGGGGCCCCCCCCCGGGGCCGCCGCCCCCCGCCGGGGACGGCGCCCCCCCGGGCGGGCGGGGCGCGGCCCCCCCCCCCCGGGGGGGCCCCCGGAGCCCCCCCCAGGGCGAAAAAAAACCCCCCCGCCCCGGGGGCGGGGGGGGGAGGGGGGGGCCCCCCGACCCAGGCGAAAGGCGGCCCCGGGGAGCCCGCCCCGGGGAAACCCCGGGGGGGGCCGGAAAAGAGGGGGGGGAAAAAAACCGGGGGCCCCCGCCCCAGGAAAGCGCGGGGGGGGCCCCCCCCCCCGGCCCCCCCCCCGGGGGGACACCCCCCCCCGCCCCGGCCCCCCCGGCCCCCCCCCCCCCCCCCCCCCGCCCCCCCCCGCGTCCCCCCCTGCCCCCCCCCCCCCCCCCCCCCCCCCCCCCCCCCCCCCCTCTTCCCCACGGGGAAACCTCCCCCCCCCGCCCGGCCCCACAACCCCCCCCCAGGAGGCCCCCCCCGCCCAGCCTGCCCCAGCCCCCCCGGCCCCCCCTCCCCCCCACCCCCGGGCCCCCGGCCCCCCCGGCCCCCCCGCCCCCGACCCCCCCCCCCCCCCCCCCCCCGCCCCCCCCCCCCCGGCCCCGGACGCCGTCGCCCCCAAAGACCGCCCCCCCGCCCGTGGGCGCGCGGCCCCCCCCCCGCCGGCCCCGTCCCCGCCCGCCCCGGGCGGGCGCGCGGTCCGCCGCCGCCGCCTTCGTGGGTCAGGTGGCGACGGCCTGGTTTGTCGTAGGCCAAGAACCGGGAGCCCACCCCACCCTCTCGGAGGAAGAGCCACTGACACGCTCCTTGCCGGTCCGGCGCCCACAAATCGTAGCGTGCGAAGCCAGTGAACGCGTCGAAGACCTGCTCCACCGGCTGGGTAAATTCGGTGGCCAGCTCCGCGTGCACGGTGCGCGCGGAGTCACTGCGGGAGTGCTGGTGGTCATTCGCCGTCGTCATGGCGCAACACGCTGGTTCACTGTTCCTGCTGGCTCTTGGGTTTGACCGGCAGCAGCTTCATCCCGCACTTCGAGCAGCTCGAGGGTCGAGTGTCAGTCACCTCGGGATGCATGGGGCAGGCGTACGTCGTGGCGCCAGCGGGGTCTGCGGCGTGAGGCTCGGCAGCATGGGCTTCTTGCTGCGGACCAGCGGAGGTCGTCTTTTCACACGCCGCCACCAGCGCCAGGGTCGAGATGGATCCGAACATCAGGATCACGAGTCGTGTTTTCATGTTCGTCGAGATTTGCAACTGCCATGCCGAGGTCCCGCGCGAAGTCAGCGCGGCGTCCAGTTCCGGCGACGAGCGAGCCGAGACCAGGGCGTGCTTTTCGCGCACGCAAGTCGTCGGGTTCGCCTCGCCGCCTCCCATCATTGCCCCCGCCGCGGACCGGCGCGCCTCCGAGCGCCCGGCCCGCGGAGCCTTTTCAAGTCTTGCTCGGGACTAAAGAGGGTGTCCCTCTTCGCAGTGCGCGATTGGCCGAAGCTTCCATCGTTGCATGACCACTTCCGTCTCCCATCTGCGCCAGCGGGCGCGGCTACCGCGAAGCACACACTGTGCCCGGCAGACGGACGCGAGCCTCGGCACAGCCGTTGCTCGGGAAAGAACGGGGCGCTTCCCGGCCCGCTGTGCGACTCACCCATCACAACCGCTCATACCAAGCGAATCCAGCCCCGATGGTCGGAGTTGCGGCGGGAAGCCGGGAGCGCCCCAGCTTGTCCGATCCCTCGCTGGGGTGACCGGAAAGGTCACATTGGATCGCGGCGTGACGTCAGCGATCACGGAGCGCGGACGACTTCGCGGTATGAGTGGGCGAATGAATCGGCTTCAGACCATGGAAGCCGGCAAGCTGTTGCCGCCGTCGGAGGCGCTCGCTCGAGCAGCCCGAGCGGGTGCCGTTTCTCCGATCGGCCTCGAGCTCCGCGCCTCTCCAGCGGGCCAATTCTGGTTGGTACGGACCAAGCAGCATTCGGTGCGGCTCTGTGCCGAGAGCGGTGAGCCCGCCGAAGTCACGCGCCAGGAAGCGGAAGCCACCGCCCGACGCGATCAGCCCGGCTCACCGGCAGTGCGCGACGCACAGCGGCTCGAGACGAAGTCGGTGGAGTTTCGAGGGAAACCGCTGCCTGCGTGGCGCGTCGAGATGGACGACGAAGCGCATACGTTCGTCTAGGACGCCTCGACGGGGGAAGTATCAGCGCGTCGCAGCGATCTCTGGCGAGTCGACGATTTTCTGTGGTCGCTCCACATCATGGACTACCGCGAGCGCGACGGCTTCAACCACTAGCTGATTCGCTTCGCGGCCCTCCTGGCGGTTGCCACGGTGCTCAGCGGGCTCGGCCTCTGGGTGCTTCGGGCGGGGCGCTGGTGGCGTGAGCGGCGAAAACGCTGAGGCGCGATGCGTCAGTCGCCGCTCACTCGATACAGCTCGGGGGAGGCCAAGAACGCCGCCTGGCACGCCGCCGAACAAAACCGAAGCGTGCGCCCAGAGACGTCACTGGTGAAGGCGTCGTTCATGGGATCGACCCGCATGCGACACACGGGATCGATCTGGGAAACACTCGGTGGACCGAACGCCGCGACGATCTCGAACGCCTGGATGGGTTCCAGTACGTTCTTGAACCGGACCGCTCCGAGCGAAACCATCAGCACGTCGGAGCGCTCGCCCAACGCCTCGCGGAATCGCCGACTGCACAACACCTGCCCCGAGCGACCGTAGGCCGCCAAGCGAGCCGCCACGTTCACAGTCGAGCCGAACAGGTCGCCCGAGCGCTCCACCACTGGTCCAAGGTGGATGCCCGCTCGCATCTCCGGATAGTCCGGCTCGCCCTCCATGGCGGTGCGAAGACAGAGGAGTGAGTCCAAGAGGTGCGCCGGCTCTGGCCCGGCCAACATCACCGCGTCGCCGATGGGCTTCACGAACCGGGTGGAACCCCGCAAGCTCTGACGAGTGAGCGCATAGAATCGCTCCGCCACGTTCGCGGCGTCGTCGTCTCCGTGCGCCTCGGTCAAGGCCGTGTAGCCGGCGAGGTCGGCGAAGAGGATTCCGAGTACCGGCTCCTGACTCATCTTCGCCGACCAAAGCTAGCACCGACCGTGCCATGAGCGGACGGCCGCGTTCGGGCCTGCTCGAGCCGTTCACCGGGTTCAGGGTCGACCGAACCCTCTTCGGCCGCCGATCGCGCGCCGCGGCTTGCTCACGGCATCGCGCCGCTCCGATGCCAGTGCGAGATCCCGTTGGGCTTCGTTCCCACCGCGATGGTCGCAACCGCCTCCATCTTCGCGGTGTCGACCACCGACACGGAGTCATCGGAGACGTTGGTGACGTACGCCAGCCCGCCGTCATCGCTGAGCACAATCCCATGCGCGCCCTGACCCACCTGTATGGTCCCGACTACCTTCGCAGCGTCGACGTCCACCGCGTACAGACGATTCGATGCCGGCCTCCCGAGCAGGAGACCCTGGTCGCAGACCCAAACGGTCTTCGAATCGGGCGACGGGTAGAGCTGGACCGGCCCTTGCGCCTCGGCTGGCAAGGCGATGCGCGTCAGTTTCTGGGTGTCGATTTCATAACGCACGACCTCTTTGGTGTCGTAGAGCGAAACGAACACGTACTTACCACCGGGCACACAGGCGGTCTGGACGGCGACGCCGCCGACGTCGACCTCGGTGACGGACCCGGCGACGGGCTCCACGGCCGCCAGGCTCTTCGCCTTCATGTTCGCAACCCAGAGCCGGTCGCGGCACCAGCGCATGCCGTGCGGCCCGCGATCGGCGCCCAGATCGATGGTGCGCAACACCTTCCTCGACACCGCGTCGAGCTCGAGCACGGCATTGCCTTCGTTCGCGCTGATGTAAGCCCGAGTCGAGCTTGGGTCGAGCACGACGTGAGCTACGTGAAGCTCCGTTCCGAGCTCGATGTCACCCACGAACTGGTTGGTCTCAGGGTCGATCACGAAAGCCTTCTCCATTCCGCCTTCCGTCATCGGCGGGGCTACCACCCAGACACTCTTACCATCGGGGGCAGCCTGGACGTTGTGCGGCATGTACATGCCCGAGCTCATCGGCAGCGGAAGCGTCGCTACCAGGGCGTTGGTGCCCTCTTCGATCACCGACACGCCGCCGCTGTCCTCGTCCGCAACGAAGATATGGTCGCGCTTCGCTCCGACCGACGAGCCCTCGTCCTCTCCGCCGCCACACCCCGCAACAGCCAACGACAAGGTCAACACGAACCCGACACCAACGCGCTGCATGAGCTACCTCCGCCGCGCTCTATAGTGAACGATGGCGAGCCGTGCCCGGGTGATCGTTCATCCGCATGACAGCCGTCATGACACACCCTCGCCTCGTGACGGACTCGGTCACACGGTGGTCGCCGTGGTCACGCGCTGCGGCCGGGCAATTCAACTCTGTGGGAGGGCACGGCCGTCGCGCAGTGCTCCGCGCTCGCTCAGCCGATTGTAGGTCCAGCCAACGGCATAGACGATGAGGGATGCGAGAGCTGTCGTGCAGACCAGCCCCGTGCCCACCGTGCCGATGTCCATGGCCCAGGACAAGGTCCCAAGGTTCGCGTGCATGATGGCGGCGAACATCGCGAGGCTCGGTCCCGGAAACAGTGCGACAACTATCGCGCAAAGGGCGTAGAGCGAGGCCGTGACCAGCGCCGTTGCGAGGGTGAGCGCCTTGACGTCTAGCTTCATGGGTTTTTCCTTTCAGGGATACACTCTGCACTCGTCGTACCAAGTCGAAGTCCGCGCCAGCCAGCGGCGGCACCGAAGCCCGCAGGCGAAATCGGAGGGACCCTTCGCGCCCGCAGCCGCTCGGTGTGACTCGACGAGTCACGCCCGTGACGTCGCGGGTCACCTCGAGGCTCGTTTCACGTGCTCCAGACCGAAATCGGTCGCGGGCACGCTCGTTGCTGACGACCCGTCCGATGTCCGACGCGATCCACATCTCCGGTGCCGGGCCTGCGGGACTGGCCGCCGCGATCACCATCGCTCGCGCGGGCGGGCGGGCCGTGGTCCACGAGCGCCAACCGGGCGTCGGGATGCGATTTCACGGCGACTACCAGGGTATCGAGAACTGGACCCACGACGGCGACGTTCTCGAAGAGCCTCGCCGGCATCGGGATCGAGCCGGAGTTCGACGCCGCACCGTTCCGGGAGCTCGTGCTGTTCGGGCCGAGGGGTCGACAGCGATCAGTGCGCTCCAGCACGCCGCTGCTTTATCTGGTGAAACGCGGGACGGGACCGGGGACGCTCGACGCGTCCCTCGCCGAGCAGGCCGTCCGGCTCGGGGCCGAGCTTCGATTCTCGGATCGAGTTCGCACTCTCGAAGCAGGAGGTATCGTCGCCGAGGGTCCGCGCTCGACGGACGCCATAGCGGTCGGGTACGTGTTCGAGACATCGGCGGCGGATGGCGCCTACGGGGTCGTGTCGGACGAGCTCGCCCCAAAGGGCTACGCCTATCTCATCGTGCATGCCGGGCGTGGCACGCTCGCGACCGTGCTGTTCGAGGACTTTCACTCGGAGCGCACCTATCTCGAGCGCACCGTCGAGTTCTACAAATCCCATGTTGGGATCCCGATGACGGATGTCAGGCGCTTTGGGGGTCGGGCGAACGCCCATGTCCCCTGCCAGGCGACACGAGGCAAGCTCCTCTATGTCGGGGAGGCAGCCGGATTCCAGGATGCACTCTGGGGCTTCGGGATGCGCTACGCGATGCTCTCGGGTCACCTGGCGGGGCGCGCACTCGTCGATGCAGACCCGGCCGCCTACGACCCTGCCTGGGAAGCGCGGCTCGGCGGCCTTCTGAGGACTTCGGTCGTCAATCGCTACATCGTCAATCACGTCGGGAAGCTGGGCTACTTGGTGGCGCTCGCGCTCGCGGCGCGCTCCTCCGATCTGAGATCCTGGCTTCACCGGCTTTACGCCCCGTCGTGGTGGAAGCTCAGCCTGTTTCCGCTGGCACGCCGATGGGCACGACTGAAGCCTCCGGTGGCGGCGTGTGTGGTCGAAGGTTGCGCGTGCACCTGGTGCCGGTGCCAGCACGACGCTGAGAGCGACAGCGTGAGAAGTCGGGCACTCGACGAAGATACGTCGTAACTCAGCGCCTCTTCGCGGCGCTCGCCAGTCGCTCGGCGCGGGCGAGGACTTCCCTGGCCGTCGCGCGATCGGCGGCCTGCACACTGACGGCGAACCCGACGCCGGTTGATGCCACTTTGGCCGAAACGCCCCGGAGAACCAGCGGGCAATCCGGCATTTCGGGCGCAACATGACCGAGGGCTGCGTTGCGCGCGAGATGGCAGTCGATGACACGCTGAAGCCACTCCGCCGTCATCCCCGACACGGCGCGAAACGTAATCACCGCGCCAACCGTCTTGTCCGCGTCCGCTGCGGTGTCGCCGGCCAGATCCGGAACAGTGAGTCTCTCGACGCCCGCGATGTCCTCGGTATGGGCGAACGGACTCACGTCGCGATCACCAACTGCGAGGCCGGCGCACGATTGGGCTTCGGCACGGCGCAGCGCGTCGGACGCGGCCCGATGGTCGGCGGCATGTTTACGGTGGAGCTCCGCCTGTGCGAGATGCTGCTCGGTCGGGTTGGCAACCCAGCCCCAACATACGTCGAATGGCTCACGTACGGCGGGGTCGGAGCATCCGTTCTTGTTGGTCGAAGCGCCCGGGTCGTAGCGCTCTTCGTGGGCACGCGCGGCTTTCTCTTCCCGATCAGCCTGCGCCGCATGCTCGACCGCGCTCATGTCGTGCGCGCCCGCGCCTGGTGTCGATGCGCAGCCAACCAAGAACACACCCACCATCACACCCATTGCTGATCGCTGGAACATGGCTGTTTCCTTTCGTCTCGGCTTTGGCGTCGCAATGCTCGTGCCAAGCGCCCCGCGAGCTCGCGGGGACGCAGAGCCGGCCGAGCACGTCATCGGCGGCACGGAATCTGCTCATTCGGAGTGGACGCGAAGAAGCTCCGTCTCGCGAGCGGAACGCAGGATAGAACCCCATGAACGACGACTGCTCGGCACAGCTCCACCCACAGAGGAAACAACGGCTCACCAGGATCGTCGCCGAGCACTCGGTCGTGTACGAGGTCTGGCCCGCTCGAATTCCGACCTCCGGTGGCGGACGAACGATCGGCTACGACGTGTCGCTCATTGGTCTCTATCCCGTCGGCGTGCGAATGCTGCAGCCCGGTTGTACGAAGTGCCAGGCGATCTGGAGCGACCTGGGCGAGCTGGCCCACGCGTCACTCCCCCGCGCCAAGTGGGGAGCCCGCTTCGTCGTGCGCCCCTTCGATCACTCACTCCACTACTACGGCTCGACGGGGGCAGCTGGCGAAGTGGAGCTCGTGATCGAAGTGCGCCATCGCACCGACTACAGCTCAGAGCTCGACGACTGTGAGGACGAGTGTCTCCGACGACTCGTGGCCAATCTGCAAGGCCTCGGGATCTCCCGGCGGCGCGGGGTGTGATCGATGGGCCCGCCTTTTGCGCTGGCGTGACCGCGGCGGTCACGCCGGGCCGAGGGCAACGCAGCGTTGCCCCAACGTGTGTGCCCGCGCACGTTGTCGGTACGGCACTTGCGTGTGCCGTCGCGTCGGGCGTCCCGACACGACGGAGAGAACGACCATGAAACAATCGATCTGGGCAATGGCCTTGCTCGCCACCGCGCTTGCCACTGCCTGCGGAGGCGGCTCTGGCGCAAAAAACGCCGGCGACCATGACCGCGTCGATCCAAGGGAACGAGCCGCCCGGGAGCCGGTCGAGAGAGCCGAGAAATCAGAAAAGTCGGAGCGGCCCGAGAAGCCGGAGAAACCCGAGAAGTCGTCCGGCGGACACGACCATCACTGACTCCTCGCATGCCGGGCCCGGCACCGTCTGCGCCCACCCAGCACGGCGGGAGAAAGGCGATTACTCTGCGGTCGTGTCCGCACCGCCGCTCCGCGCGCTGATCGAACGCTGGCGCCAAGATCCGTCCGGCGCGTACCTTGGCTGGTTCCTGTGGGAGGAGCGGCTGAAGAACTTCCGCTCGATCCGCCGCGGGATTGCTGAGGTCGTGCGCGAAATCGAGACGGGGACCTTCGGCAACGCGTACCGGGGCTCTTCACTCGAGACGGTCGTCGGCTCGATTGCAGAGCAGCGCCAGATTTTTCGTGGCGCCGACCACGCGTTCCTGTGGAAGCCCAAGCTGCGGATCCCGGACATCTACGAGTCACCCGATAACCAGCGAGCTTTCGGTGCTTTTTTGTCGACCTGCGTCTGTTGCTCGGGCGGCGACGCTTTGGTGCTGGCCATTCAGCAACTCGACCACAAGCGGATCAAGGGGCTCGGTCCGGCTGTCGCGAATCTCCTCTACTTCCTGCACCCCACCGAGATGCCTCCGTTCAACACCGCGATCGTCAAGGGCTACAACGCCCTGACGGGAGCACGCGTGAAGCTCGGCTCGTGGCAGGAGTACCTGGCGATGCGAGCGGGAGTTCTCCGGTTGAACACCGAATATCGCGCTCTGCTGTCCAATGACCTCGGCGCGGTCGGCGGTTTGTTGTTCGATGTCGGGGCCGGGCGCTACGCGCCACCTCCGCGGGACGGCGACGAAGCCGCAAGGAAAGCCTGGGAGGCCGACCTGGCGAAAGTTCGCGAGGAGACGGCTCGGGAGCGCAGGACCCACGCAGCAGCCAGCCAGAGCGATCGCACCCACACCGAAGTGCAGGGATGGCTGCGCGACCTGGGCCGCGCGCTCGCGTTCGACGTATGGATTGCGTCGAACGATCGCAATCGGCCGTTTGGGGGCGGCAGGTTGGGTGACGGTTGCCTGGAGGCCTTGTCGCCGGAGGTGATGGGCACGCCCGGCGCTGACGCCGTGCGACTGATCGACGTGTTGTGGCTGGATCCGGAGTCCGGAAAGGTGCGGGCTGCCTTCGAAGTCGAGCACACGACGTCGATTTACTCGGGCATCGTGCGGCTGCTGGATCTGGCGCTGGGCGGCTCCGGAGACGCGACGCACTCGTTGTATCTGGTGGCCCCGGACAGCCGCGAGGACGAGGTGCGAGCGCAGCTCCTGCGGCCAGCGTTTCGTCGCGTCGCAGATCTGCACGTCCGATATCTTCCGTACAGCGAGCTCGAAAAGAACCGGGAGGCGATGGCACGCTTCGGCGCCGGGCTCAAGGCGATCGAAGCCGTCTCGCGGGTCATCGTCTGAGCGTAACCGGGTGCGTCGTCCAACTTTCCCGCACCAGGTCACCGCGTGACCCAAACGGTCTCGGTATGACCTGTTCAGTCACATTTCAAGCCCGCTGACGCCGCCCTGGACAACCTCCGCGGGTCGCGCTCGCGGCGCGCAGCGGACCTCGGAATCCGAGTTCTGTCCACATTCGCGTGGCTTGCCCGCAAATGCCAGCCCGCTCGCCGCGGAGGACACCGCGGGTCATGCGGCCGAGCCCGCGTTCTCGTGAGTGCTGGTCCGCCGCTTGCACAACGCGGGTTCGCAGAGCATCTCCGAATGGTCAACACGTGTCGTCGCCTTCGGGCTCTATCGCTGGGTATTTGTGCTCTGATCGTGGCGTGCGTTCCGACCCGCCACGCTGCCGATGGCCGGAGCCCGTCGCTTTCAGCAGGCGAGCTGACCGAGGCGCCGCCCGCAACACCCGAACCAGCGCAGTGGGCGGCCGAGCCTGGGTCGTCTGCTTCGAGTAGCGGCGACGCGGCCAAACAAAGCGAGGGCGGCGCGGCGGCGGGACCACGACCCGACAGCGGCCGCGTTCTCTCGCGTGCGGCGCTGATTCGAGCAGTAATCGCGCGCAATCCGGAGATCGTGGCTCGCCGGCAAGCTCTGCGCGCAGCTCGCGCGCGCCGCGCGCAGGTGTCTGCCCTCGACGACCCGGAGCTCGCGTACGGGTTCGCTCCCGGGACCATCGGCACGGGCACGTTCGGACAGACCGTGCAACTGAGTCAGCGATTCCCTTGGCCCGGAAAGCGCGCCAGCCTCGGCGAGGGCGCCGAGCGCGAGAGCGATGCGGCTCGACACGACGTGCGCGCCACGGAGCCGAGACCGCGCTCGAGGCTTCGCTGCTCTTCGACGACTACTATCTGGTCCACCGCTCGTTGGAGGTGAACGAGCACCATCAGCATCTGCTGCAAGAGCTCAAGAGCAACGCCGAGGCTCTGCTCTCGGTGGGTCGGGCGTCGCTCCAGGATCCGCTGCAAGCGGAGGTGGAGCTCTCACGGCTCGTCGAGCAGGACGCGACGCTGGGCTCGGATCGCGGGGCCATCATCGCGAGCCTAAACGGACTCTTGCACCGCAACCCGAACGAACCCCTGCCGCCGCCCGCGAGCGCTTTCGCGCTGAGTCTGGAGGCGCCTCCCTCGGAGGCGGAGTTAATCCGTATCGCGCTCGCTGCGAGCCCGGAGCTCCATGCGCTGCGCGCACGAGTGCGGTCCGCCGAATCTCTCTCACGCTATGCGGAGCGGGAGTACTACCCGGACTTCACGCTGATGGCCTCGTACAACACCATGGTCATGCCCGACAGTCGGTTGATGCTGGGCATTTCGGCGCCTATCCCGCTGCAACGCGGGCGGCGCGGTGGAGCGCTGGACGAGGCGGAGGCGCGCATAGCGGAGGTGCGAGCGGAGGGCGCGAGACTGATGGACCGCATCCGCGTCGAGGTGAGCGTAGCGCGCCAGCGTCTAGTCGAGACCATCCGGGTCGTGAAGATCCTGGAGGGGAGAGTGCTGCCCGTCGCCAGAGCGCAGGTGACGGCGGCACGCGCCGACTTCGCGCCCGGGCGAACGAGCTTCCTGGCGGTCGTGGACGGCGAGCGAAACCTACGAGATGCCGAGCTGTCACTCCACGCCGCTGTCGCTGAGCTCGGCAAGCGGCGCGCGAGGTTGGACCGTACGCTCGGCCGCGTTCCATTCGCCACGATGGAAACGAGGGGGCGATGAGCACTCCGCCTCCTGCCGCACCAGGAACCGAGCCGCCGGACCCCGACGCGCCACGCGAGCCTTCCCTTCCCCGCGAGGCTGCGAAGCCCGAGGCTGCCGCGCCGGACGCTGCGCCGCGCGAGCCCGTCCCTCCCGAGCCCCCGCCTCCCCCTCCGGTGGCTGCGGGCAGCCCGCGCCCGCCGCGGACCTTCGGCTGGTTCAGCCTGATACTCGTTGCGCTGCTCTCGGCTGCCGTGGCGGGTGTTGGCGGCTACTTCATCGCGCACCGCCCTCACGCTTCGGACGCATCGGATGATGCGACCACGGCGCAGTACCAGTGTCCGATGCACCCGACCATCGTGCAGGACCATCCGGGGGACTGCCCGATTTGCGGCATGAAACTGGTGAAGATGGGCCCCGCAGGCTCTGCGGCCGCCTCCGGGAACAAGACGATCAAGTTCTACCGCTCCCCGATGGATCCAAAACAGACCTCACCCGTGCCCCGAAAGGACGAGATGGGCATGGACTTCATTCCGGTCTACGCGGACGACGACGTTGCCAACGACGCGCCGTCGGTCGAGGGGCTCGCCACGGTCGACATCGACCCTTCGCGGCAGCAGCTCATCGGACTCAAGACCGTGGCCGTCACGCGCGGCAAAGTGAGTGGCAGCTTTCGCACGGTCGGGCGGGTCGCGACCGACGAAACGCGGGTGCGGCATGTCAACGTCAAAGTTCCGGTCTACGTCGAGAGGGTCTACGTCGACTTCGTCGGCAAGCCGGTGCGGAAGGGCGCCGCTCTCTTCACCGGGTACAGCCCCGAGCTCCTCGCTGCCCAAGAAGAGTATCGGATCGCCCTGTCCACCCGGAAGTCGCAGGGCGCCGCCTCGGCCTTCTCCGTCGACAGCGCCGGATTGATCGCGGCATCCCGGCGAAAGCTGGAGCTCTGGGACGTCCCGAAGTCCGCGATCCGGCGCCTCGAGCAAGAAGGGAAGCCCCTGAAGACGCTCACGTTTCACTCACCGATCGCGGGCGTCGTCATCAAGAAAGACGTCGTCGAGGGCATGAAGCTCGACGAAGGCGCCATGCCCTACGAGATCGCGGATCTGTCGCGTGTGTGGGTGCTGGCGGATATCTACGAGAGCGATCTGCATCGCGTCAAACTCGGCATGCAAGCCAAACTCACGCTGAAGGCGTACCCAAACCGGGTCTTCGAGGGCAGCGCGACCTTCTTGGATCCGGTGCTCGATCCGGTCACGCGCACCGTGAAGCTTCGCCTGGAGTTCGCCAACGCAAACGGGGATCTCAAGCCGGCGATGTTCGGCGAAGTCGTGCTCGAGAACGCCGAGCGGGACGGCCTACGGATCCCCGAAGACGCGGTGATCGATTCGGGCAGCCGGAAGGTGGTGTTCGTCGCGCTGCAAGCCGGCAGGTTCGAGCCACGCCAGGTCTCCCTCGGCGATTCTGACGGCAGTGGCGTCGAGGTCCTCTCCGGTCTCACCGAAGGGGAGAAGGTAGTGGTCCGCGCGAACTTCTTGGTCGACTCCGAGTCACGACTCCGGGCCTCGCTCGCCGCTTTGTCCGCGCCGGCCGCCACCGCGTCGGTGGCCCCGATGCCGAGTGCCGCCCCATCGGTCGCCGTGCCCACGCCAACGAGCAGCCGAGCCGCCCCTGCGCCCCAGCGAGTCCCAGCGCGCCCGAAGGCCACCGCGGAGCAGCCTCCGCAGTATTCGTGCCCGATGCACGCCGAGGTCACGGACACCAAGCCGTCGCGCTGTCCCAAGTGCGGCATGTTCCTCACGCCCAGCGAACACAAGGCCGAATGACGCCGGAGCACCGCGGGCCATGATCAAAGCCATCATCCGTTTCTCGGCGGAGAACAAGTACCTGGTCGTAGCGGCCGTGCTGGTAGCCCTCGTCGGTTCGGTGTGGTCGATGCGAAGCATCCCGCTCGACGCGCTGCCGGACCTGTCCGACACGCAGGTCATCGTCTACTCGAAGTGGGACCGCAGCCCCGACATCATCGAAGATCAAGTCACATACCCGATCATTACGTCCTTGCTGGGCGCTCCCAAAGTAAAGGCCATTCGCGGCTTCTCCGATTTCGGCTTCAGCTACGTGTACGTGATCTTCGAGGACGGCACGGACATGTACTGGGCTCGCTCGCGCGTGCTCGAATACCTCTCCAAGATCACACCCCAGCTGCCGCGCGACGTGAAAACCGAGCTGGGTCCGGACGCCTCCAGCGTCGGCTGGGTCTTCCAGTATGCACTCGTAGACAAGACCGGCCAGCACTCGCTGGACGAGCTCCGCTCGTACCAGGACTGGTACCTGCGCTACGCCGTCCAAAGCGTACCGGGTGTCTCCGAGGTAGCCACGGTCGGCGGGCAGGTGCGCCAGTACCAGGTGACCGTGGATCCCAACGCGCTCGCTGCATACAAACTGCCGCTCGAGGCGGTGATCGACGCGGTCAGAAGCGGCAACAACGACGTTGGCGGCCGGCTGGTCGAGATCAGCGGCCGCGAGTACATGGTCCGCGGTCGCGGCTACGTCAAAAAGATCGACGACATCGAGCGCCTCGTGCTCCGGGCCGAGGGCGGGACCCCGGTTTTGGTCAAGGACGTTGCCAAGGTGGCGCTCGGTCCGGAGCTGCGTCGCGGTATCGCCGACCTGGACGGCCAGGGTGACGTCGTGGGCGGGATCGTCGTGATGCGTTCAGGAGAAAATGCGCTGAACGTCATCAACCGCGTGAAGGCAAAACTCGACGATCTGAAGCCGTCGTTGCCCAAGGGCGTCGAGGTCGTGACGACCTACGACCGCTCCGAGCTGATCGAGGCGGCGATCACCACGGTCGAGGAGAAGCTGATCGAGGAGATCATAGTCGTCTCCATCATCATCCTGATCTTCCTCTGGCACATTCCGTCCGCGGTCATTCCCATCGTGACCATTCCGGTCTCGGTCGCCCTGGCGTTCATCCCGATGTACGCGATGGGGTTGAACGCAAACCTCATGTCCTTGGCAGGCATCGCCATCTCCATCGGTGTGCTGGTGGACGGGGCAATCGTCGAGGTGGAGAACGCTTACAACAAAATCTACCATTGGATACAGGACGGCAAGCAGGGCAGCTTCCACCATGTGCGACTGGACGCGCTGCTCGAGGTCGGCCCAGGCGTATTCTTTTCTCTGTTGGTGATCGCCGTCGCGTTCATGCCAGTGTTCACGCTCGTGGATCAGGAGGGGCGACTCTTCCGGCCGCTTGCGTACTCGAAGAACCTGGCCATGGCCATCGCGGCGTTCCTCGCCATCACGCTCGACCCAGCGATGCGCATGATGTTCGCCCGAATCGACGACTTCACTTTTCGTCCGCGCTGGCTGGCCGGACTGGCTAACCGGATGCTCGTCGGCAAATACTACTCGGAGGAGAAACATCCCATCTCGCGAGTGCTGCACCGCCTGTACGAGCGGCCTTGTCGGTGGGTCTTGAAGTACCCGCGTCTGACCATCGGTCTCGCGCTGGCGGCGATCCTCACGTCGATTCCGGTGTACCTCCAGCTGGGTTCGGAGTTCATGCCACCGCTGCGCGAGGGCACGATCCTCTACATGCCGTCAGCCGTCGAGCCTGGAATGTCAGTGGCCGAGGCGCAAAAGGCGCTGCAAGTGCAGGACAAGATCTTGATGCGTTTTCCGGAGGTCAAACGCGTGTTCGGCAAGGCAGGGCGCGCCGACAGCTCGACCGATCCGGCTCCGTTCACCATGATGGAGACGACCATCATTCTGAAGCCCGAGGTTGAGTGGCGGGAAAAGCCGCGCTGGTATTCGAGTTGGGCGCCCAAGTGGCTGAAACCAGTGCTGCGTCCGTTCTGGCGCGATCGTATCTCTCAGGAGGAGTTGGAGAACGAGATGAACGCCGCGCTTCAGCTTCCGGGCATCTCCAACGCCTGGACCATGCCCATCAAGGGCCGACTGGACATGCTCTCGACCGGCATCCGTACGCCCATCGGCATCAAGGTGAGCGGCGCCGATCTCGGCACGATCGAACGCGTGGCGCAGGAGGTCGAGGGTGTGATCAAAAAGCTGCCGGGCACCCGCAGTGTGTATGCCGAGCGGGTAGCAGGGGGCTATTTCGTCGATTTCGTGCTCAAGCGCGATCAGCTCGCGCGCTATGGGATGAGTGTGGACGACGCGAACATGATGGTCATGACGGCGGTCGGTGGGGACAACCAGTCCATCACCGTCGAGGGGCGCGAGCGCTACGGAATCAACGTGCGCTACGCCCGGGACTTCCGCGAGGATCTCACCAGCCTGCGGCGGGTGCTGCTTCCCCTCCCCAGCGGTTCCGGCCAGATCCCGATGAGCGAGATCGCCGACGTGAAGTTGGCCAACGGTCCCGCGATGATCCGCGACGAGAACGGGCTCCTCGCGGGCTACGTGTATGTCGACTTCGACACGTCGAAATACGACGTCGGGGGATACGTGAGCGAGGCCAAAAAGGCGGTGGCGGCCGGCGTGTCCCTGCCCACTGGCTACAACATGATCTGGAGCGGTCAGTACGAAAACATGCTGCGCGTCAAGGAGCGAATGAAACTGATCCTTCCGCTCACGCTGGTGTTGATTTTCGCGCTGCTCTACCTGAACACGAAGTCGACGGTCAAAACGCTGATCGTCATGCTCGCGGTGCCGTTCTCGGCGATCGGTGCGGTGTGGATGCTCTGGGGCCTCGGCTACAACGTGTCCATCGCCGTCTGGGTGGGCATGATCGCGCTGATGGGGCTCGATGCTGAGACCGGTGTTTTCATGCTGCTGTTCCTGGACCTGTCGCATGACGAGCACAAGGCCAAGGGGCTGCTGAAGACACGCGAAGAGCTGGTCGAGGCGATCATCCACGGCGCGGTCAAGCGTGTCCGTCCCAAGGCAATGACGGTCTGCGCCGCGATGATTGGTTTGCTGCCGATCATGTGGTCCACCGGCACGGGCGCCGATCTGATGAAGCGCATCGCGGCGCCGATGATTGGCGGGCTCGTGACCTCGTTTCTGATGGAGCTCCTCGTGTACCCTGCGGTGTACTTTCTCTGGAAGAAGCGACACCTCGAACCGCACCCCACGGTCACTGCACCTGCGGTTTGAGGGCGAGCACGAGAGACGTGGCGTGACCGCGTCCGTCACACTCGATTCGGCCGCCGACCCTGCATTGCCAGGTTGTGTGGGCAGTGGTAGCGACGAGGCATGCAACAGCCGAAGTCTCAGATTGGCCGCTTGGTGCAGGCTGGATTGATTGCTGGCCTGCTCTCGAACTGCGGTGGATCGCCCGCGCCGGAAGCGGCGGCGCCCGCAGAGCCCAGTCCGGCTGAGGGGAAGCACCAATGCAAGGCCGGGCATGGGTGTGGCGGAGAGAAGATGGACATGCACGAGGACGCGGGCGGCGGCGCAACGCCTCACGTTCCCGAGTAAACGGGAGAGGTAGAGCGTGCGCGTGGGGCGCGCCGGGGGCGCTTCAGCAGTCGCGCTCGCGTTGCGCGACAGGGACGCCTTGGGGTCTCCATGCTAGAGCCGCCGGATGCGCGTTGCTGCAATCACCCTTGGGGCGCTCTCGATCTTGGCCATCTCCTGCTCGACGAACGGCAGCAACACAAGCGGCGGCGGGACGGGCGGAACCGCAGGCGCGAACACCGGCGGCGCCGCTGGCGTCGCGGGCAAGCCGAACGTTCCAGGGGCGCCCATCGGAACCGGAGACGAATCGCCGTCGTCGGTGCAATTGACAGTGGTCTACGAGTCCCCTGTCCCGCGCAGCGCGACGGATCTGGCCTTTCATCCGACGCGCGACGAGCTCTGGGTTCTGCTCCGCAACCCCTACCAGGGCGACCCGTGCTCGAGCACGGACAAGACCGGGTGCGCCTCACTCCGGGGCAGCGTGGCCATCGTCCGAGGTGCGACGGGCCCCGCGCCGGAAGCGGAGTGGAAGCAAGATCCGAATGCTGCGCACTTCATGCGCCGCCCAACGGCGTTGGCGTTCGGCACCGAAGGCACGTTCGCGACCTCCGCCGAGGCACGCACCGGAAACCTGGAAGACGACCCGCAAAGTTACATCGGCCCAACTTGGTGGTCGTCGGATCCCGCGATCTTCGCCAAACAGCTCCCCGGGCAGAATGGCTCCCACCTGGACATGCTTCACGCCTCACCGTTCAGCATGGGCATCGCTCACCAGCGCGACGCCATCTTCTGGGTGTTCAACGGCGACGTCGGCTCGATCGACAAGTACGATTTTCGGCAGCCCCACGAACCGGGCGGAGCGGACCACTCGGACGGCGAGATCTACCGTTACGCCCTCGGCGAAGTCGCGAGACTACCCGAGGTGCCCAGCCACATGGTCTTCGATGCTGCCGGTGACATCTTGTACCTCGCAGACTCCGGAAACGGCCGAGTGGCCCGCCTCGATACGACCGCCACACCGGTGTTTGGTGGCGAGTTTCCCGTTTACGATCCGGTTGCCGTCCACGACTACGAGGACGGAGTGGACGTGGTGGACGTCATGCCACCCGGGACTCTCGTCGCGCCGAGTGGCATCGCGTTTCACGAGGGTTTGTTGTTCGTGACCGACAATGCGACGAGCTGGATCTACGCGCTGGACACGTCGGGCGTCATCGTGCGCAAGCTGGACACCGGTCTCCCGCCGGGAACACTTGCTGGGATCACCATCGGCCCGGACGGGAAGGCGTACTTCACCGACCTTCTCACCTCCGCCGTGCGGCGTATTGACCCGACGTAGGCGTGACCCCAGACCGCCTGCCAGCACGCGACGCAGTCCGGCTATCGACCCCCGAAAGGGGCAGCGGGCTCCTTGCGGACAACCACGATGATGTGCCGATTCTCCACGACCCTCGTCCTGCTCGCGGCGGCGTGCGCGTGCGCGTGCGCGTGCGACAGACAAGAAACCAAGATTGGCTCCACGGACACAGCGAGTGCGAGCGCACAAGCGGTCGTCAGCCCGCCGGAGGTTTCGGCACCCCAGCCCGCGGCTGAAGCCCCAGCGCCGAGCACGACGGGGAGCGACGCCGCTCCCGCGAAGGAAGCGCCCCACGAGGGGGTTACGGCGGCTACCGCATCCGGCCAAGTCCGCGTCTCGGCCATCAAGGCCGGAAATTTCAGGCTTTGGGTGCTCGACAAGCACGACGCGATTGCGAGCATCGAAGGCATGAGCGCGCGCTTGAGTTTGGCGATCCCAGGCTATCCCGAGGTTCGTTTGGAGTCCGAAGGGGACCACTTTCAGGGCAAAGGGCCTGAAATTTCCCGCGACCATGCGCTGGTCACGCTGCGCTTGGAAAAAGACGGCAAGTCCGACACTGCGCGCGTGAAGCTGCACCTGGAAGAAGGCCCAGTCGGCCACCACCACGGTGCCAAGTGATCTCGCGGACCGACGGCCCGACAGCCCGAACCTGCAGGGAGCCGCAAGGCGGCTGTCCCGAGTGGCGCTCGGTGCGGCGAGCACCGCCGCGCTGGAATCCGGCGGGCTGGTCGAGCTGCGTGAGCAACGCGTTCAGGCGTTCGAGCGCGAGTACCTGACCAACCTGCTCCGCGCGCTCGAAGGAGACGTGGCCGCGACTGCTCACGAGGCACGGTTGCCACGCGCAACCCTGTATCGATTGCTGAAGAAATATGACCTGAGCCCAGCGAAATTCAGGCTCTGAAGACCGTGATGACTCGATCGGCGGGTGCGGGCGAGGCGGCGCGAGGCCACGCCGGCAGTTTGATTTTCTCACGCGCTCATGGCGGCCGCGTCGCCCTACCCTGCGGGCCGCTCGCCACGAGGAACGACCTGAGCGAAGGCCACGATCCGGCGGGCCGTGCGTTTGGACAGGCGCATGTACACCGAGCCGAGTAGTCCGCCGAGTGCACCGCCGGCGCCGTCGAGGATGAGGTCCCACATCGTGTCGTCGAGCGGGTTCATCGCCGGTGATCCCTGAGATCCCTGATGAAACGCCAAGTCGGCGACGTACTCGGCGATCTCCCATAGGGCACCCATGCCGAGCGCCAAGAGGAGGATGACAACGGCGTTGGCCACCGAAGAGATCTGAAGCCTACCCGTGAAGTGGAGGGCGTAGACGATGAGGAAGGCCAAGAGGCCGACGAGTAGCGAGTTGCCGAAGTGGAGCACCTTGTCGAACCAGATCGTCCCCGCGTAGAGGCCCGCCATGCGGCCAAGGGGTCATGTCGCTGACCGCACCCCACAGCGCTGCGAGCTCGAGCTCGACCGGTATGTTCCCGAGGCTCGTCCGTGCGAGCAGCGGCGGAGCGACGAGCACCGCGATCACCGCCACGCAGAGCAATGCGTACAGGTACTTGCCTTGCACGACGTGGCCCACCGCGGTGCCGACGAGGAGTGCCCGGAGCACCCATGCGAATCGGGTCTCCCAGGGCCGCGGACCGCCGCCGCCGAGCGCCGGGGCCCCCGAGCGCGACATCATTGCTCCGGCTCGCCGTCGACCTTCGAGTCAGTGCCGCGGAGCTCCGCGTGACCCGCGACGACCCGTTCGATCGCCGGGTGTCGGACGTCTGGGCCCGCCAGGTGCGGAATGGGCGTCGTCGTGCTCGGCAAGAATGTTTTGGTCACGCCGAGCGCGGCGTCGGTCTTCTCGATCGAGCGGTCGGCGTTCTTCTCGAGCCCTGTGAGGGCGCGAATGCAGTCGATGTTCTCGGGGATGGTGATGGCCTCATTGTGCACCTGAAACGTCAGGTAGATCTCCCGCTCATCGACGGCCAGGGCATCCTCCCACACGGCGACCTCCCACAGGTCGCTGCGAGGTCGGCCGAGGTCGCGCATGAGCTCGATCACGGAGTTCAGGGCGACCAGCCCCTCCGAGGCCCGGACGAACGCGATGCGCGGCGCATCCCATAGCGCGTCGCGAAGCTCGTCCATGCTGACCGGGCGCGTCGTTTCCACCATCGCGAAATGAATGTGGCTCAGGTTGTGCGCGCCCGCGCCCGCGAGCGTCGTGATGTCGAGGTCGGGGATGACCGTCTGCAGATCAGGCCCCTGGTGGCTCGGAACTTTGGTCTCGGGAATGACGGTGTTGATGATGCCGTTGACGTGCGACTCCCACGGATCCGTTGCCCGGCGGAAGAGAACCGCCCGGGCGCGTTTGACCCAGCCACGGGAATGGAGCGCGCCCATCACCCGGGAGAGCGCCGTCGTGTTGCACGAGACGACGCGGGCGGAGTCGCGATCGAGAGCGCCGGCATAGTTCACCTGCGCCACGAACGAGTAGCCGGCCACCTCGTGCTTCTCACCTCCCTGCCAGACCGCTTTCACGCCGGCGGCTCGGTAGCGCTCACGGTTCTCGGCGCCAACCCGCTTCGGCGTGCAGTCCACGATGATCTCCGCGCGAGCGATCAGGTCATCGAGCGTCCCCACGACCGGGATGCCGGCCGCTTCCATCTCGGGGCGTCGATCGAGATCCGCTGCGAACACCGAATAACCCCGCTCCACGGCAACGCGGATGCGGTAGTCGTGGACCACGTCCGCAACCCCCACGAGCTCCATGTCGTCCTGGAGTGCTACCGCGTCCTGGCGCGTTTACCGATGACCCCGTAACCGTTGATACCGGCGCGTACTCTTCGTGTCATGGAGTCCTCCGATCTGGGTTTCTGCCTGGTTCGATGTTGCCGTTCAGCCCGTGGCAATATCGGGGTGGCTTCCTCTGCCGGCCTCCCCGGGCGAGCAGCAAGACGTGCTCGTCTTCGCGAACGCCGGGGTCACCCCGCGTTGCTCTCCTCCGCCAGATCCGTGTTGCTTTTCATGGTTGGCCGGGCGATCGGCGGGTGCCCCTGACGGCAGGCGTTCGGGCACGTCGAGGCGAGCCGCGCCGATCCGGTTGTCGGCCATCCCGTAGTAGATGTCGATGCGATCCGGCAAGCCGAGATCGAGGCGCTGGTCGATGCCGGTGGGGAAGACGACGTTGGAGACCGCTCCCCGCCGCTCTTGCGGCAGCAAGGGCGCCAACACCGGCTCCTCCGATCGATAAAGGAGCACGCGCGGATGCTCCTTCGAGAGCACCATCACCCCAGCCGAGTAGCACAGAGAGCGTTCGTCACCTCGTGGCTCGGGCACTTCGCTCACGCCGTGGTAAACGATCAGCCAGCCATGACGAGTGAGGATGGGCGGAGCGCCACCGCCGATCTTCAGCATCTCCCAAGGCGACACCGGAGTCGCGAGCCGGTGATGTGAGTTGAACAGGCCAAACTGATGCGCCTCAGTGCCATCCAGGGCCATGGGGCAGTAGGAAATCCAGATGCTCTCGTGATCGAGATCCACCACCCGGGACGCATCCCGGCAGGCGGTCTCCTCGGGAAGGGTGCCGGGGAAGAGGGGCCGATGCAGGATCGCCAGCTGCATTTTCCCGGCGTGATTGGGAATGGCGAGCGGGAAGAGGCTCGCGTCCTTGTTGTCCACGTGGACGAAATCGATGCCGCGATACGGAGAAAAGGTTGCGAGCCCCAGTCGCTTCCAGTGAAACAAATCCTCCGATATGGCGAGGGCGATCCTTGGACCGATGGGCGAGAGCGCCGTGTAGGTCATGACGTAAAGCCGCAGCTGTTCCACAAAGGTGACGCGCGGATCCTCGCAACCGCCGCCACCGTCCGCTCGCAGCTCGTAATCAGCCTCCGGCTCGAGAGCAATGCCGAGTCGCTCTACGCCTGCCGGATCGCCGGCTTGATTGAACCGCACGCGGACGATGCCGATGCGCGAATAATTGCCCCGCGCGACAAGCCGGGGGAAGAGATACAGGTGACCATCTGGGCCACGAACGGCCGCCGGATTCAGGACGCCCTCGATCTCGAGCTGATTGCCCGGCTCCGGCTCCATGATCTGCCCAAAGCGGTGCAACTGAAAGCCGCTCATCGCGCCCCGTTCTCGCCGAGCGTCGTGTGTCCGACGCGCCCCGCCCACGCTTTGCCTTCAGCAAGTGGGCGTAGGTCAGCGCGACGGCGTCGAGCGCCGACGCACGGAACATCGGTTCGTTCCAACTCCCCCGGACGAGCTTCTTGTCGCCCTGGAACGGGCCGCAGTCGACGAGACGCGCGCCCAGTCGATCTCGACGAGGAGGATCCGGTCACGGTATCGACCGGGCCGAGGACCTGGATATGGATGGTCATGGCCGTCTCCTGGTCGATCCCGCCTGCGCGACGACGGCGCCGACATTGACGGTGGGGGGTTCGTCGATCATGACCGCCACGTCCAGTCGCGAATTTCCGGCAGGTCCTGGCCGTTCTTGTTGATGTATCGCCTGTGCTCGATCAACTTTTCCTGGAGCTGCCGCTTCAGGGCGCTCGGTCCGGCGCCGGTTTGCGGCACGCGGTCAATGACGTCCATGACGAGATGGAAGCGGTCCATGTCGTTCAGCACGGTCATGTCGAAGGGCGTGGTGATGGTGCCCTCCTCTTTGTAGCCGCGGACGTGGATGTTCTCGTGGTTGGTGCGGCGGTAGGTGAGCCGGTGGATCAACCACGGATAGGCATGGAAGGCGAAGATGACCGGCCTGTCCTTGGTGAAGAGCTCATCGAAGTCGGCGTCGCTGAGCCCGTGCGGGTGCTCGGACTGCGGCTGTAGCCTCATGAGGTCGACGACGTTGACCACGCGGACTTTCAGGTCGGGGAGGTGCTCGCGCATGATGGAGACGGCGGCGAGCGTCTCCAGCGTGGGCACATCGCCGCAGCAGACCATGACCACGTCGGGTAGAGCGCCTTCGTCGTTCGATGCCCACTGCCAGACACCGATGCCCGCCGTGCAGTGCTTGATGGCGGCGTCCATCGTCAGCCACTGCGGGGCCGGGTGCTTGCCCGCGATGACGAGGTTCACGTAATGGCGGCTGCGCAGGCAGTGGTCCATCACCGACAACAGGCAGTTGGCGTCCGGCGGAAAGTAGGCTCGCACTACCTCCGCCTTCTTGTTCATGACGAGGTCGACGAAGCCGGGATCCTGGTGCGTGAAGCCGTTGTGATCCTGGCGCCAGACGTGCGAGGCAAGTAGGTAGTTCAGCGAGGCGATCTTGCGTCGCCACGGCAGATGCGCCGTAATCTTCAGCCACTTGGCGTGTTGATTGAACATCGAGTCGACGATGTGGATGAAAGCCTCGTAGCAATTGAAGACTCCGTGCCGCCCGGTGAGCAGGTAGCCCTCGAGCCAGCCCTCGCACTGGTGCTCGCTGAGCATCGAGTCGAGGACGCGCCCGGCTCGCGCCAGAAACTCATCGTTCGGCAGGGTCGCGGCGTCCCATTGACGATTGGTCGCCTCGAACAGGGCTCCGAGGCCGTTGGAGAGCGTCTCGTCCGGTCCGAAGACCCGAAAGTTTCGCTGCTCGCCATTTAGTTTCGCCACATCGCGAAGGAACGGCCCGAGTACACGCGTGTCACCGACGCCTCGCACCCCGGGCGCGGGCACGTCGGCCGCGTACTCGCGGAAATCCGGCATGCGCAGATCGTGGAGGAGCGCGCCGCCGTTGGCGTGCGGATTGGCACCCATCCGTCGTTCACCCTTCGGCGCAAGCTCGGCCAACTCCTGTTTCAAGCGGCCGCGCTCATCGAAGAGCTCCTCTGGCCGGTAGCTCCTGAGCCAGGCATCGAGCAGCTCGAGGTGTTCGGGTTGGGCTCGTGGGTGGAGCGGAACCTGATGCGCCCGAAAGCTGCCTTCCACCTGCAGACCATCAACTACCCCGGGGCCCGTCCAGCCCTTGGGTGACTCGAGGATGATCATCGGCCAGCGCGGGCGGGTAAGATCTCCCTCGACCCGGGCGTTGTGCTGAATGCTCTTGATCTGCTCGACCGCCGTGTCGAGCGCACCGGCCATCGCCTCGTGCATCAGCGCCGGCTCGTCACCCTCGACGAACAGGGGTGTCCAGCCGTAGCCGCGGAACAGCTGCTCCAACTCCTCGCGGCCGATGCGGGCGAGGATCGTCGGGTTGGCGATCTTGTAGCCGTTGAGGTGCAGGATCGGCAGCACGGCGCCGTCGGAGGCGGGGTGGAGAAACTTGTTGGAATGCCACGCCGTCGCGAGCGGTCCCGTCTCGGCCTCGCCGTCGCCGACGACGCAGGCGACGACGAGTTCGGGATTGTCGAACACGGCCCCGAACGAATGGCTGAGCGAATATCCGGTTCACCTCCCTCATGGATCGAACCCGGGCACTCCGGTGACGCGTGGCTGGGAATGCCTCCGGGAAACGAAAACTGAAGAAAGAGCTTCTGCAGCCCGATCTCATCCTGACTGATGTCCGGATAGACCTCGCTGTACGTGCCTTCAAGGTAGGTGTTGGCAACGACCGCCGGACCGCCGTGCCCGGGGCCGGAGACGTAGATCATGTCGAGGTCGTATTTGTTGATGATCCGATTCAGGTGCACGTAGATGAAGTTCTGGCCCGGGGCCGTGCCCCAGTGTCCGAGCAGCATGTGTTTCACGTCGGCGAGCGTCAGCGGTCGCGTGAGCAGCGGATTGTCGAACAGGTAGATCTGGCCCACCGATAGGTAGTTGGCGGCGCGCCAGTAGGCGTCCATCGTGTCGAGCAGCTCCGGAGTCAGTGTGTTGGTCTTCATGCGTTCCACGTTCCTGGTCGTCCCGAGAGTGCAGCCTGCCGGGCGCGCGGCCGTTCGGTCTCGGTCGCGCGCCGGGCACGGATTGTCCGCCATTACGCCGACAATCGCGTCATCGTCGCCTCGCGCTCAGCTACAGCAGCCTCCAGACTTGTTCTCCGGTTTGGCACTGGCCGCGGTGGACAAGAACTTTTCCCGACAGTGCTCGCCGCAGAAGTGGAACGTATTCCCATCGCGCTCGGCGTGGAGAGCCGTCGATGGGTCCACGGTCATTCCGCACACAGGGTCTTTGGTCATGGTTGTGGTCGTTTGATTCATGGTCATGCCTCTTTCGTTGTTTCGTAGTTCGTCGTAGCCGTCGTAACCGCGTTCGCTCGAGTTTCAGTTCTCACCTTGGTGTGTCGGTCAAGGTTGGCTCCTTCGGGTTTGGGCTCGGGTTCGGGTTCGGGCTCAGCTTTGGCTTCAGTGTTTCGTTTCGGCTGCCGGCTGCCGCCCGGTCTTCAGTCTTGGCATTCTCGCGCGGAAGATCAGCCGGTAGTAGAAGGAGCCGAGACACCAATGCGTCGTGGCAAGGACGGTGCCAGCGATGGCTACTGACCCACCCACCACGGAGCCCAGCACCGGCAACCCGGCGTAGAAGAGCACGGCCGAGGCGCTCAAGAACGCGGTCGAGATGAGGTAGGAGAACTGACGGGGTTTCGGCGTCGGAGGCAACGGGGGCGCACGGAACAGATGCCGCACGCCGATGTTGTAGAGCGTGTCGATCAGCATGCCTCTCGGCAGCAGCGCGCCACTCAGCGCCACCAGCGCAATGCCCGCCAGCCACCACGGTGACTGAAGGGCCAGCCCGATCACGATCAGGCTGACGCTCACCGCGGGTGTGAACCGTAGCGGCCACGCCTGACGGGATTTGGCGACATCATCGAGACCGGCGAATCCCTGCTTGTCCAGGTTTCTGAGTGTGACTGCCCGGATCTGGGTCATGGTAGAACTGCCTCCGGCGCGCCTGACTCGACGGACCCAGCGATCCCCGACGTTGGTGTGTCGGTCAAGGTTGGCTTCCAGGTTTGGGGTTGGCGCCTTCGCGATTGGCGTCAGCTTTGGCTTCAGTCTTTTGACTCTCCCGCTTCGAGTCCTCCCACGCTTGGACCGCGCGAACGTCCTCGCGCCCTAGCGCCTCGTAGAGCTCGTGGACTCGCTGAACGACCCGCGGCGCAACAGGCGGCTGCGATGCATCGGTATCGGCTTCGGGTTTGGGCTCGGCCTTGGCTTCCGGCTTGCGCTTGGCCTCGGCCTCGGCTTCCGGCTTGTGTTCGGCCTTGGCTTCCGGCTTGGGTTCGGCCTTGGCTTCCGGCTTGGTCTTGGCCTCGGCTTCGGCTTCCGGCTTGGGTTCGGCCTTGGCTTCCGGCTTGGTCTTGGCTTCGGCTTCCGGCTTGGGCTCGGCCTTGGCTTCGGCGCTGGACGCGGGTTTTTGCTCGACTGGGAGTTCGGTTTTGTCTGGAGGCTTCGGCCCGGTCTTCAGCTTCAGCATTCGCGCGTTGATGGCCACGATCACCGTGCTCGCGGACATGAACACCGCGCCGAGCGCGGGAGTGAGCAACACGCCCCAGGCGTAAAGGGCACCGGCCGCGAGCGGAAGGGCGACGACGTTGTAGCCGGTTGCCCAGAGCAAGTTCTGAATCATCTTCCGGTACGTCGCGCGGGAGAGCTCCAGGATCGCGACGACATCCTGCGGATTGCTCCTCACCAGAATCACATCGGCAGTCTCGACCGCCACATCGGAGCCGGCTCCAATGGCGATGCCCAAGTCAGCCTGCGCGAGCGCCGGAGCATCGTTCACGCCGTCGCCGGTCATGGCCACGAGGACGCCCCGAGCCTGGACTTCTTTCACTTTGGCGGCCTTGTCCTGGGGCAGGACCTCGGCAAAGTATTCATCCAGCCCGATCTGCTCCGAGACCCATTTCGCCGTCGCCTTGTTGTCGCCCGTCAGCATCAGGCAGCGGATGCCCCGCGCCTTGAGCAGAGTGATGGCCTGCTTCGCTTCGGGTCGAACGATGTCGGCGAGCGCGATCGCCCCCTTTTAACTTCCCGTCCACGAGGACGAACACGACCGTCTTGCCTTGCGCTTGGAGGGGCTCGATGCGCTTGTCGTTGAGCTCGATGTTTTGTTCGCGCAGGTAGCCAGGACTGACCACCTTGATGTCCTTGCCGTCGACCCGGCCCTCTGCGCCCTTTCCGGTGAGGCTCTTGAAGCCTTCGACGGGCAGCTTCTTCTCCGAAGCGGCGGCGATGGCCTTGGCGATGGGATGCTCGGAGTTTGCATCCACGGAAGCCGCGTAGCTGCGCAGCGCTTCTTCGGTGATGTCTTCGTCCAGGATCAGCGTGTCGGTCACTCCGAATCGGCCCTCGGTGAGCGTGCCGGTCTTGTCGAAGATGATGGCCCCGAGCTTCCTGGCGGCCTCGAATGCAGCTCGACTCCGGATGAGCAGGCCGTGCTTCGCCGCGAGGGCCGTGGAGACGGCCACCACCAGCGGCACAGCGAGACCGAGTGCATGCGGGCAGGCGATGACCATCACGGTCACGGTGCGTTCGATGGCGAACGCGAACTCCCTGCCCATCAGGACCTTCCAGATCAGGAAGGTGAGAACTCCGCCCCCCAGCGCCACGATGGTGAGCCACATCGCCGCGGTGTTGGCGAGGTCCTGGGTCCTCGACTTGCTTTCCTGGGCCTGTTTGACGAGGTCGATGACCTGCGACAGAAACGAGTCCTTGCCGGTGCCCTTGACCGCGACAGTGAGCGAGCCTTCCCCGTTGATGGCCCCGCCGATCACCTTGCCGCCGGTCTTCTTGGCGACAGGGGTCGATTCGCCGGTCAGCATGGCCTCGTCGACCGGACTTCTCGCCGGCCACGATCAGACCGTCCGCGGGGATCTTCTCGCCAGGTTTGATGAGGACCTTGTCGTCCACCGAAAGCTCGCCGAGCGGCACATCCTTCACGCTGCCGTCGGGCATGAGCTTGTGCGCATCGGAGGGCATGAGTTTCGCCAGCTCCTCGAGCGCCCGCGAAGCCCCCATCACGGGACTTCATCTCGATCCAGTGCCCGACGAGCATGATGTCGATCAGGGAGGCGAGCTCCCAGAAAAACATCTTGCCGGTCAGCCCGAACACCACGGCGCTGCTGTAGATGTACGCGGTGGCGATGGCGACGGAGATGAGAGTCTTCATTCCGGGCCGGCGGGCTTTGATCTCCTCACCAAAGCCCTTGAGGAACGGCCAGCCGCCGTATACGAAGACTGCCGAAGAGAGACCGAACAGCACGTACATGTCGCCGGGAAACCGGATGGCTTCTCGCAGGCCCACCAGCGATTGAAGCATCGGCGAGAGCACGAGGATCGGCAGGGTCACGACCAGCGAGATCCAGAACCGCTTTCGAAAGTCCGCCGCCATGTGGGCATGATGGGCATGGTGTGCCGGAGGCTTGGAGCCCTCGTCCTTGGCCACCTCGCCGGGCACCGGTTTTGCTGCCGGTTCCTGGTTGGCGGTGTGTTCGTGTTCTTTCATGGGGTGTCTCCTGTCGAATCTCTATGCGTGCCGACGTCGGTGGCGTCGTCGTTCAATCGACGCGGGTCGTTAATTTCGAGGACCTCACCGTCTAGATCGAACAGCACGACGTCGTAGTCCCGCGGAGAGAGTGTGACGGCGACGTTCATCTCGCCTCCTGCTTGAGCAACACGAGCTTGCCTTTCGCCGCCCGACCGCTCGGGGGTTCGAGCGTGCGTCGACCGCTCCATGCGAAGACAGGGGCGAGGCCGAGGAGCAGTCCGCTGGCGAGCCAGAAAGGAATGGCCACGGAGGCGCCGAAGAGCACACCGCCGAGGACTGGGCCAGCGATCTGACCCAGGCTCTTGGCACCGCTTTCGAGTCCCAGTGCGGCCCCCGCATGTGCGCCGCCGCGCCTCGACACGAGCGCCGACACGGCCGGCGTGAGCAGCCCCATTCCGATCCCATACGAGGCGACCAGCGCAAACACGGTGGCGGTGCTGTGCGCCGAAGCCAAGAGGGTCAGGCTCAGCCCCATGAGCGCGAGGGCCGCCGAGGCGAGATGCACTTCGCCAAAACGGCGTGCGAGGCGAGCGACCGCGCCGAGCTGGACCACGAGCATCATCAGGCCGCACATCATGAACACTGTCCCGATCTCGACTAGGCTCATGCCGAGGTCAGTGCGTGCGTGAAGGGCGAACGTGGTTTCGAAGAGCGCGACGGCGACTTGTCCGGCCATTGCCACTGCCAAGGGCAGCCCGATCCGGCGGGTGAGGCCGATCCACGCCACGGAGCCCGGCGGCTGCGCGGTCGCGGGGACCACCGGCTCTTTGACCCAGCGCAGCGTGAGGAGCGCGAGCAGAGCGCAACCTGAGGCGGCGAAGAAGGGCAGCGAGAAGTCCGCGACGGGCAGCCCACTGGTGGGGAGGTGGATGCCGCCCAGGAGCCCGCCGAGGGCCGGGCCGATCACGAAACCGATGCCGCCTGCCGCGCTCAACTGCGCCATACCGCGCGTTCGTTGCTCCTCGTTGGTCGTGTCGGCCACGAAAGCGAAGGCGGCGGGGATGATCGCTGCCGAGACGATGCCGGTTCCCAGGCGAATCGCGTACACGACCGCCAGCGAGGTAGCGAAACCACAGAGCGCTTGCCCGATTGCGAATCCGGTGAGCCCGATCACCAGAAGTGGCCGCCTGCCGAGCGAATCCGAGAGACGGCCCCAGAGGGGCGCAAAAAGCAAGTACATGAGCGCGTAACCAGCCGCCAACAGGCTGACGTGCAACGCCACTTGTGCGGTCGATGCGCTGGCGAGCCCCAGGCGCTCGATGTGGGAGGGCACGACGGGTAAAATGATCCCGACGCCGGACATCGCCAGGGCGATTGAAAGCGACAGCGCAAAGAGCTTGCGCGTCATCCCCGGAGGCCCTCGCGCTGGCTTCATGTCCCGTCGCCGAGCGCGTCGCCGTGCTGAAGGGTGGAGCTCGAGAACCGACTGTATCGATTCTCGGGTCATGTCACGTTCTCCGCTTGTTTGCTCGTGACGAGCGGTCGGCGTGGGGTCGCTACCCAACGGCTGAGCTGATATGCGGCCCAGAGCTCCCACGCTAGCGGCGTCCCCAGCGCCAGGCGCTCGGCGAGCCCCGTCATGTAACGAAGGCGAACGGAGGCGAAAAAAACAACCAGCGCCACCGCCGCGAGCATCGCCAGCACGAAGGACCAGCGTCTCCGTCCGCGCCAATGGGGTTGACGCGCAAATTCGGCTGAGAACAGCAACACCGCGAGCAGTTGCAACACGAAGGATCCGGTCGCGATGGCACCATGGACGAGTCCGGCGGTGGTCGGAGCTGCTCCCGGTGCATCGGTCGTGACGACGGCACCCACCATGATGCCTGCGGCGCCGACACGGAAGATAAAGACCGCCCAGGTTCGGAGTAGACTGCGCTCGAGCGAAAGGTGAAGCCCCACGCTCGTCGCGAGGTTGCCCAGGCCGTGCGCGAGGGTGGCGGAGATGAACACCCATCCGAAGTGTCCATTCGCCAAGTCGCTCACGTAGTCGCGTGCCCAGTCGACGTCGGGGCGGACGACCTGCAAGGAGACGATCGATGCCGCGAACAGCGATGCGCCCAGCAGCCCGGCAAGCCCGCTGGTCACAATGCGTGCTCGAGGACTGCCCACGGCGAAGGTGCCGCCGGCTGCCTGCCCGGAGGCGGGGGTCGGGGGCGCAGCCAGTACGCGGCTGGTCATGCCGCGTGCTCCTGCGTACGCAAGCCGTAGGGCGCGACGACGACAACGTTGCGCGTGCTGGCCATGGCTGCTCCCTCACCGTCGGTCATGGCTTGGACTCTTTCGGTCTGTCTGCTCGCCGCGCGCGTTGCGCCGGAGGTTCCAGCCGACTAGAGCAAAGACGGCCAGCAGGGCGAGGCCGCTGATGATGGTGATGGTTTCCGCGCTCATGTCAGGCCTCCTGCGGGTGCTGCCCGCCTATCGAGTCGGGGATGAACATCGGGACGCGCCGCTGGTACTCGCGGTACTCGTCGCCAAAGTTCGCGAGCATCTGTCGCTCCTCTTTTCGGGCGAGCAGCGTGTACGCGAGGACGATGATCGGGAACGCGGCGACGGAGACGATCGTCGGCCAGTGCACGACGCCTTCTCCGAAGACGATGAGGAATAGGCCCGTGTATTGCGGGTGGCGCATGCGCGCGTAAACACCGTCCGTCATGAGATTTTGTTCGCGCCAGGCGCGATGGATCCGGCGCCAGCCATCGGCGACCAGCGTTGCTCCGCTGAACACGACGGCGTAGCCGAGCACCATGGCGACGATGTGCGCCACCGGCGTCCCGAAGAGCTGTGCCCACAGGTTGCCGCCCTTGGTCCAAGCGAGGTCGAGCCCGAAGAACCGAGCGAGGAAATAGATGGTCAGCGGAAAGCCGTACATCTCCGCGTAGAAGGCGATGATGAACGCCTGAAGCACGCCCGCGCGCGTCCATTCCTTCCAGCTCTGCGGCGCCAGGTAGCGGTACATCAGCCACGAAGCGATCACGGTGACGATGGCCGCGAGGCCCCACATTCCGACATGCATCAGACCGCCTCCTTTCCACCCATCGGGTCGATGACTCGGCGGAGTCGCTCGTCGGCTTCTCCAGCGACCGGTTCGACGGCTGGGTTGTCGACCATCGTGAACATCGCCCGCGGGTCCGCGCTCGAGACGACCAAGCCGCCCTCGGGCGCGGCGTGGCTTTCCATCACGGCGCCGGCACCCTGGGCGGGCATCTCGGGCATGCGGCGCGCAGTGGCCGCGAGGCGCAGCGGGCGTATCGCGCCATCATCGTTGTGCTTGTCCTGCGGCATGGCCCTACCTCCCGAGCGGGCGTGCACGAATCGATCCGACGCTACTGCCGAGATGACCGACCGGGTCGGACTTCGTGCGAAGTTCGCGCTGGTCGCGGCGACAGTCGCGCCAGCCCATGAGGTGTCACCGGGGCGGGAGCGCGCCCCCGCCACACTGTGGCGGAAATGGACGCGAATTGAGGGCAGAACCCGTCCATCAAAGATGAGGGAAGCGTCCCTCCAATCTGATTCGAGGCCTGAAGGATGAAAGCGCACTCACGGCGCCTCATCGGGTCTTGCCCATCGCCGCCACGAGCCTACGGACGTTTTGTGTGGACGGCGACGTCCGGCGGTGGACGGGAAGTGATCCGATCGGTCACGGCGTGACCGATCCCGCCATGGCGTGGCTGGCGCCAATGGAGCTCGTCCGCCCTCGACAGCTCACGACCGGCTTGCAGAGCTCTCGCAGCCGATGCACGTGAACGCCCTGCAAGTCCGCCGGAAAAGCCCGGAAGGCACGACGTGTCCTGCCAAGTCGGAGACGGACCCGAAGCCGCAGCCCACTTTCTTCCCAGGCATGGCCCGCGGTCTCCGCAAACAGGCCTGCACGAATCGATCTGGCGCTACCTGACTCCCCCTCACGTTCCGCGTGACACGCGCGGTCACGCCGCGGTACGCGCACGCGCGCGCGCAGTGCTCTGGCTCGCGAAACGCGGACCGGCGGAGAGCGTTTGCTTCGGCTTCCCACGAGCGTCGCACACGGGTCGCTCGTATCTGGCCACGGCATGGCGATTGCAGTCTCGCGCTCGTGTTCCAAGCGATCCGAAAGCGTCTGAGCCACGAGCCCAGCGACACGCGCGAAAGGACCGAACGCCCGTTGCGGAGTCACTCCACCTGCAATTTCGCTGTCCGCTGGTGGGGCGATCCAAAAAGCGGAATGGCGTCGACCGGGAGGTCGTGACCACGCTGGCCGCAATCTGCCAGCCGCGAGCGCGCGAATCAGGCGCGGAAGCGCCCACGGCTTGATGCGGCCCACATCATCGTCACAGGAGATCCCCATGAACAGCAAACAGAAACACACGATGCCGTACGCCGTGGTCGTCGGCGTTGACTACTCGGAGCTCGGCGACCTCGCCCTCGAGAGGGCCTGCGAGCTCGCGATGGGCCACGACCGAGCACACATGCACGTAGTACACGTCGAAACCGCGACAGTGGCGAGCTCGTACGGGCTCGGGCCGAGCCGGCGGGGCGGCGGTCATTGACCTGGATCGGCTGTCGGCGGATTTGCACGAGCATGTCCAAGCCGTCGTGAAGCGGTGGTGCGAGACACACGCTTCCCCTGTGCCGTTCGAGCAGTTGACGACGCATCTTCGATCGAACCGCGCGGCCGAGGCGATCGCCCAGCTCGCGTCCGATGTCGAAGCCGAGCTCGTGGTCGTCGGCACGCACGGCCGGCGCGGGGCCCAGAGGTACTTGCTGGGCTCCGTAGCGGAGGGGACGGTCCGGCTTGCGCCGTGCGCCGTTCTCGTCGTGCGACCACCGGACGCAAGCATCCCGAAGATCGAGCCCCCGTGCCCGCGCTGCCTGGAAACCCGGCGCGCGACCAACGGCGAGGAATTCTGGTGCGAGCAGCACCGCGAGCATCACGAGCGCCGCCACACGTATCACTACAAGGGCGCGCCGCGTTCACATCAGTCGAGCTTTCTGATTCGAGCGCCGTGATCTCTCGAACCGCCGCAACACCGGAAAGCCAACCCATGCCGAAGAAACGACTCATCGCGCTCGCGCTCGTCGCGGTCGCCATCTTACTCCCAGTCGGATGCTCGGTTTCCACCTATAACCGCCTGGTCCGCCTCGATCAAGGAGTGCGGTCGCAGTGGGCGCAGGTGGAGAATGTCTATCAGCGCCGCCTAGATCTGGTGCCGAATCTCGTCGAAACGGTGAAGGGCGCGGCCTCCTTCGAAAAGGAGACGTTCACGGCCGTCACCCAGGCGCGCACTCTTGCGCAACAGGCCTCAGGGGGCGGACCTATCGCCGCAGACAGTCCAGCGGCTCTACAGAAGTTTCAGGAGGCGCAATCTCAGCTGTCCTCGGCGCTGGCTCGCTTGCTGGTGGTCGTCGAGCGCTATCCCGACTTGAAGGCCACGCAAAACTTCCGCGATTTGCAGGCGCAACTCGAGGGCACGGAGAACCGCATCACGGTCGAGCGAATGCGATTCAACGAAGCGGCATAAGCGTTCAACTCGGAGCGCAACAGCTTCCCTACGATGCTCATCGCGTCGGCGTTCAGCACCCGTTTCCAAGAAAAGGGCTACTTCCGTGCCGACTCCGGTGCTGAAAAGCCACCGAAGGTTGCCTTCTAGCGCGCAATTGGTGCGAGTGCTCCAGCGCTTGCTACCCGCGCTGGTGCTGCTCACCCTCGCCGCCACTGCTTTCGCTGGCGATGGTCTGATCCCTGTCCGTCCGAAGAGCTGGGTCACCGACACGGCGGGTCTCCTCTCGCCCGCAGCCCGAGGCACCCTCGACAGGAGGCTGGCTGCTTACGAGCGACAGACCGGCCATCAGGTGGCCGTGTGGATCGGAACGACGCTCGCTTCGACACCGCTGGAGGACTTTGCGGTGAGCACGTTCAAAGCTTGGGGCCTCGGACGAAAGGGCAAGGATGACGGCCTTCTGGTCGCGGTGCTCGCGGAGGACCGTCGCATCGCAATCGAGGTCGGCTACGCGCTCGAAGCGCGGGTCCCCGACGCGGTCGCATCCCGCGTCATCAACGAGGTCATGATCCCGAAGCTTCGCGCGGGACAAGCCGACGACGCATTGCAAACCGGAGTCGACGCATTGCTCGAAGCGATCGAGGGCGCGCCCTTCGTCGAGGACGGCAGTGCTCCACGGAGTCCCCAAGGTCCCGGCCCTGGCCAGATCGTTCTATACCTAATTTTGGCCGCTGCCTTCCTGCTGCTGCTCTTTACCAATCCGAGGCTCGCCCTGGGCCTGCTCTTCGTGATGGCCGGCCGCGGCGGGGGCGGAGCGGGTGGATTCGGGGGCGGGGGCGGAAGATCGGGGGGCGGAGGCGCGAGAGGTTCATGGTGAGACGATGCTCTGGCTGACACGCAAGAAGATCCGCAAGCTCCTCGACACCGGGCGCATCGAGCGCGCCATCGTGATTGCGGAGCGGCAGACCTCCGGCGAAATCCGCGTTTCGCTCGCGCCGTGGTTCTGGGGAAACGTGGAGCGAGCAGCCGAGCGTGCGTTCGTTCGTCTGGGCATGAACAAGACCCAGCATCGAAACGGTGTGCTGTTCTTCGTGGTGCCGTCCCGCCGCGCCTTCGTCGTACTCGGCGACGGCGGGGTCCATGCTCGAGTGGGTCAAGAGTTCTGGGAAGAGATTGCTTCCTCCTTGTCGGACCATTTCCGTCGTGGCGACTTCACCTCAGGACTCGTAGCAGGCGTCACCAGAGCCGGAGAACAACTGGCCGAACATTTCCCGTACGACCATGAGCACGCTCGGAACGAGTTACCCGATGAAGTCGACATTGCACGCCTTTCGTCATCCTGACCTACGCGGCTGCGCGCCATGCCGACCTTTGCACGGCTCACGGGCCGCTGCCGAGGCACGCCCAATGCATGAGCCCTTTGCTCAGGAGACTCATCATGGCACCCGTAATACGAAAAATATGCACCCCTCGCCATTCCGCGTCCGCCGACGCTGCGGCCGAACTGGACGACTTGGCTGTGGATCGCATTCGCCGTGGCGGTCGTGATCGCGGCGATCGTCGGAATTTATCAGGCCGCCAGTCCGCGGGTAATGTGACCAGGTAACGAGGCCGCTCCAAATCACTTCTCGGGTCGCGCTGACTCGTCGAGCCAGCAATCCGCGTTGCGGACGAACGCGCGTGCCGGCGCTGCGCGGAACGTCAGCAGTTCAGGCCAGGCCTGGCCGCGGTGCTGCTTCCCACGAGATGCGCGCCACACTTGCGGCATTCGCGCCAACGCCGGCGGCTTGGGTCGTCGCTCCTGCTCACGGTGTTTCGGCGTGGAACGCCCCACCGCTCACGCTGTCACCCACGCTATCGTGCTGACAACGGCACCAAGTGCACGTGCAGCCTTCGAGAACACACGCGGCCGGCGGAGGTTTCAATCTCGCCCAGCGCTGCGCCAGGGGAAATAGCCTGCGTTTCCACCACGAAGGGGCGTACAGCCGGTGGAGCCAGGATCTCAGATCCGAAGACCGGCCCGCCAGGGCCAGCGCCACGGAGTAGCCGAAGTTTCCGATGTGACTGACGACGTAGCGATTGACGATCGACGTCTTCAGAAGTCCGCCGAGCCGCGCTTCCCAGGCAGAATCGTATGCAGCCGGGCTTGCATCGACGAGCGCGCGCCCTGCGAGGTGACCCGAGAGCATCGCGTAGCGCATGCCGAATCCCCAGAGTGCATCCTGAAATCCAGCGGCTTCCCCGACATAGAGGAGCTTGCCTCGCGTCGCGCGGCCGGGGAGGTGAGCGTTGGCCCGACCGCCAAACCGCCGGGCACCCGTCATCGGGATCCCGACATGGGATTTGTAGAACTCGACGGTGCGCTCGAGATAGGTGCGCTCCGAATGGAAGTCCTCGAACAGCACGGTCGCGAGCGTGCCGCGCCCAGCATGCACGATGAGATACGCGTACCCCTTTGGAGCGAGCTCGTCCGACACGACCCCGTAGGCGCCGTCCGCCGCCGACGTCTCGAACACGTAGCCAACCGCTATGGCGTCCGTCGAGCGCGGCCCCTCCGCGACGATCCCGCCGTCTTCGAGGGTGCGAACCCGATCGGAGAGTCGGAGCTCGGCCCCGAGCCGGACGGCCTGCTCGGCGAGGGATGCGTCGAGCGTCCCCGGTTCCTTTCCTCGCTTCACCAGATAGAAGAGCGGCGTACTGGAGCGTACCGACCGCTGTCGACCCTTTGGTCCGAACAGGACGAGCTCCCGAAACGGTGCGGCGTCGAACGTCGGCTCGATCCCGATGCCGGCGAGCTCCTCGAGAACGTCACCGTCGCGCGTCCAGTTCTCGATACCCTGGTAGTCGCCATGAAATCGCATGCCGACGCCGGTCTGGCGCTCGTGGACCACGGCCCGCCCGCCAGCGCGGGCGATGGTGATCGCAGCAGCCAGGCCTGCGGGGCCGGCGCCAGAGATGTGGATCGCGTCGGACAACGGCGAACTTGGACGCAACGCTCGTGCCAGTTCTGCCCGCGCCCGCCGTCTCATTTTTGCTCACCCGTCGGGCGCAGTCTGCGCGGGTAGAACCGCTCGAGCGCAGTGACGACCACGATCGTGACGAGGCTGACCGCAACGATCAGCGGATCGGTCGCCCCCTTCACGAGCAGGAATGCCCCCAAGGCGATCGTATCGAGGCCAATCGCAGCGCCGAGGACAGCACGGTTGGCGCCCACGTCCTCGTGCAGGTGCCTCAGGACACCCCAGTGAATGGTGATGTCCATCATCAGGTAGAAGATCGCGCACATCGAGGCGATGCGAGACAGATCGAACACGGCGGCAAAGATGGCGGCGATGACGACCGTGTAGACCAGCAGCTCGGCGGATTTCTGCGTCGGTCCGGCCGCCGGGAACCTGTGCAGCGCCGCGGCTCCGCGTCCGGATTTCGAGGCGGGGACGACACCGGCGGTTGCCCATCGGGAGGTCGAGTGTCAGTGCTTGTGCTGAGAGTGATCGTGCGGGCTGCCCGCTGGAGCCGCGGGGTTCGTCGCGGCCGGCTGGCCCGCTGCGCTCGCGATCGCTCCGACCGGCGCGACAGGAACGCTGGGCATCGCCGGCGCAGTCACCAGTGGAACTCCCCCTGCGGTGTGCTCGTCTGGATGTGGGTGCTGACCGTCGGACGAAGGGCCGTGATGGTGGGGTACGTTGGACCAGGGCGCCAGACCCGGGTGCAGCATGTCTGCCCCAAAATGCGACGCGACGGCCAGGCTGACGGCGGCCAGCGAAAAAACACCAGTCACCAACCACCGCTTTCCAGAATGCCGCTCCTGTCGCCAAACGAGGCTCGCCGCCACGACCATGATTCCCGCGGCGACCAACGCGAGATTTCTGTGCGTCGCGATCCGCTCCGGGTCGCCACCCATTTCAATCACATGCGCCGCGGACAGAAGCCCGCTCGCCGCTGCCACCACGCTCGCCGCTGCGGCGGTGTACGCGAGACCGCGCGCTGCGGGCAGCCAGCTGCCTTGCTTGCGCCAGGCGATCAGCCAGCACGGCACGCCAACGATCGCGAGCGCGATCGCAAAGTGGATTACAAGGTGGTGGAGATAGGCCATGGCGGAGTGAGCGAGTTTGCAAACACCATGCCGCGATCGGACCATGAAATAGAGCATCGCAGGGCGAACCGTGTAACCGCGATCGTCACACTCCTCGCAAGCCGGAACCCCAATGGTTCGCGCTTGGGCTATGCCAATTCAACCCGCTCTCCCATTTCCGGAACCAACGCTTCCCACTGGAAGGTGTCCCTCAGGCGGCGCCGGAAAGCCTCGGCCGCTGCTGGCTCGCCGTGGGTCACGAAGACGCGCCGTGGTGACAACTCACTCGCCCGGAACCAGTCGAGCATCTCACGGTAGTCCGCATGCGCGGAGAGGCCGTGGACTTGAACCACGCCGGCTCGAACGGGGACGTACTGTCCGTGAATCTTGACTTCGTCGGTCCCGTCGACCAGCGCGCGCCCTCGCGTTCCCGCCGCCTGATAACCCACGATGAGAACGGCGTTCCTGTGGTCCGGCAGAAAGCGCCGCAAGTGATGCAGGATGCGGCCGCCCGTCGCCATGCCGCTCGCCGAGATCACGATCGCCGGGTCGAACGCCGATCGATGGCCTTCGAGTCGTCGGGAGTGCGAGAGTACTGAGCGGCCTCGCACATCAGGTGGCACTGGTCGCCTGAGAGTCGGTGGTCTTGTTTGTGGTGGCAGAAGATCCCGGTCGCGCTGATCGCCATCGGGCTGTCGAGAAACACGGGGAGATCCGGGATGCGCCGCGCCGCTTTGAGCTCCGCCACGATGTGCAACAGGTGCTGCGCCCGACCGACGGCGAATGCAGGCACCAAGATGACGCCGCCCTTGGCCACCGTCTCGTTCACAATCCGCTCCACCTCACCCGAGACGTCTTCGGCAGGATGCCGCCGGTCCCCGTAGGTGGACTCGGTGACGAGGAAATCCATTGGGCCGAGGGGGTCGGCAGGCTTCATGATGGGATCGACCGGGCGTCCGACGTCGCCGGTGAAGGCGATCGTTCGGTCGTCGATCCGTAGCTCGAGGCATGCCGAGCCGAGGATGTGGCCGGCACGAGTGAACTTTGCCGACACACCTCGCGCTACCTCGGCCGACTCGTAATAGGCATGGGGAACGAGCTGATTCAGACTGCGCTCTGCATCCGCGCGCGTGTAGAGCGGCTCAGCCGGGAGATGCCGGGTGTAGCCATACTTGTTGGCACGTCTCGCATCTGCCTCTTGCAAGTATCCCGAATCGGGCAGCAGCAACTGCAGGAGATCGCGCGTGCCCCGAGTGCAATGAACCTTGCCCGCGTAGCCCAAGTTGCAGAGCCTCGGCACGTACCCGGTGTGGTCGATGTGTGCATGCGTCAATACGACTGCGTCGAGTGACGCTGGATCGAACTCTGGAACGCTCCAGTTGCGTTCGCGGAGCTTCTTGTAGCCCTGAAACAGGCCGCAATCGACGAGCACCCGCGCGTCAGCGGTCTCGACCAGGTAGCGGGACCCGGTGACCGTCTCCGCGGCCCCGTGAAATGTGATCGTGGTGGTCATGTTTCTCCTTACGCGAGCGGTGGAGTGCACGTTGGTGGAAAAGGACCTCGATCATTCTGGGAGCAATCGCCGTGCCGCAAAGGAGATCGCCGTGTCTCGGCACGGAGCTCGAGAGACCGCGGCGCAGGGCGGCTTCCGGCCCGCTTCGCGACAGATCTCCCAGCGACCGCGTGACCGCTACGACCACGCGGTGACCGCTCAGGTCACGTCTGTGCACGCCAGCGCTCAACTCCGCGCGCTAACCACGGCGCGGCGAGCAGCGCTGCGAGCAAGAGCCACGGCAGCGCGCTTTGCAAGTGACCCCAATGCGCAACGACGGCCAGTACCGCCGTCACGACACCGAAACTGAAGAGCACGAAACGCGCGCTCCAGCGCAATAGATGACTGTTCGACAACATGCTGCAACACGGTGCAATTCGCGTGCCGCATTTGCGGCCACATTCCCTTCACCGCGCTGTTAGCTTGGCTCGCTCGTCGTCGCCCTGACGGAGTCGGAGCAAGCTCCTCCCGCGGCGATGGCCCGGCCGAATACCACACCGTTGCTCGTGCACGGATGCGCGAACACGGCGGCACGGCCGTTGCTACCCCTGGTAGACATGCTGCCCACACCACGCTCTCCCCCGGGCATCGAGCTCCGCGATGCCCGCGCCATGCTGGAGCCCGTTTTCCGAGATCATCCGACGCACAACTTCGCCGTCCGACTGTGGAACGGCCAGGAAGTATCCTGGAGCGGTCGTCGCGACTTCACCCTCGCATTCACGGACCCCGAAACGTTTCGCGGCTGCTTTGGTTCCAAGGATCCGGCGCAGTTTGCCGAGGCTTACGTGGACGGGCGCTTGAACATCGAGGGAGATCTCTGGGAAGCCGCGGGGCTTGCCACATACCTTCGCGACTCCGACTCCGACGCTCACGGCGAGAGGCTCGCGCCGAAGCTCGTCGAGGTGCCCTCGCAGCACCCTGTCGCGCGCGATTGGGAGAATGTCCAGGCGCACTACGATCTCCCCCAAGAGCTGTTCCGAGCGTTCCTCGACGACAAGCGGGTGTACTCATGCGCCTACCTTTCCCACGCGGAGCAGAGCCTCGAGCAGGCCCAGGAGCGCAAACTCGATCTGATTTGCAAAAAGCTCGCTCTGCGCCCTGGTGAACGGCTGCTCGACGTCGGTTGCGGTTGGGGAGCGCTCTTGATTTGGGCCGCACAGCGGCATGGAGTCCGCGCGCACGGTATCACCTTGTCGGCGAATCAGGCGGACGAGGTGCGTTCTCGCGTGACCGCGGCCGACCTTGGCGAGCGCGTAACCGTCGAGCGTTGCCACTACGCCGATCTGCCACGAGCGAGGTACGACAAGATCAGCTCGATTGAAATGTACGAACATGTCGGCCTGGCCCAGCTGCCTGCGTACCTGGGCGCCATCCACGGAGCGTTACGCGCTGGTGGGCTCTTTCTGAGCCAGGGGACCAGCAGGCGACCAGGCATCGAGAGAAACGCCGGCGGCGCATTCATCTTCCGCCACGTATTCCCCGGGGGCGAACTTGTTTCCGCGGCTCGCCTGCAGTCGGAAATGGAGGATGCCGGATTCGAAATTCTGGATGTTCAAGCCCTCGGCCAGCACTACGCCCTTACGCTACGCGAGTGGTTCGAACGGTTCAGGAAGAGGCGGGGCAACGCCGCAAATTTCGTTTCCGAACGGCTGCTCAGGATCTGGGAGGTCTACCTTGCGGGCTGTGCCCGAGCCTTCAACGACGGGGTGATCAACGTCCACCAAGTTCTCGCCGAGAAACCCGACGCACGGGGGCGGTTGCGGCCGAATTTCGCGCGCCAGCGCGGGACTGGGACCGACGAACATGACTTGAAGCGTCGCACTAGCGGCACGTTTCGTGCTCCGTAATCTGGGACCAAGCGCGGGAGCCAACCAGATGCGCCAATCATTCGCCGTCCTATTCAGCATGACATCACTGGGCATCACAGCGTGTGGTGCCGCGAGCTCTGGGACCCAACCGGACGACATGTCGCTCGAGGCGCACAGGGCGAAAGCTCAGGCGGATGCCCGGACGGCGGCGCAGCACGAAGCCAACTACGACCCGAACGCGCACGCCAGCGCCCCAACGAGTTATGGCTTTCCGAGCGTGCCTGCCATCAACGCCGACAATCCCGCGCTGGGGAGCCCCACGGTGGGTAACGCAAACAGAGAGTATAATCCGACACAGGGACCAAGCACTGGAGAACCGCGACCGAGCCCGACAGCACTCTCATGCCGCCCAAGTGCTCGAGGACGGAGTGAAAGCCGAGTGCGCCGGGATACTTCCGGGAAGCAGAGCGTCTTGCCCGCTGGACCGCAAATCGGCCATCGTCGAAGATACCTCCGTCGGCGTGCAACTGCGCTTCGTCGACGGGCGCCCGCTCGACCAGCTCCTTGCTTCAGCGCGTTGCCAGCAGGCGCTCGCGCGGGCAGAGCACTTCCAAGACTCGGCCTGCCCGTTCCGACTCCCGGGGATCCGCGTCGAACTCAGCAGTGACGGCCGGTCCATCCGGATCCGCAGCAGCGATCCGCAGATCGTCGGCGAGGTCCGCCGCCGCGCGCGTGCAGCAGCCGCCCGCTGAGCCCCCCAGGACCCGGCGCCACAACCGAGCCCCCGCGATGATCCGGCTCAAAATCCGGCGAAACATCCCGCGCCGTGACGGGGCGCAATTCACTCCTTGCGGTGGGCAGTGGGCGCCGCCTGGTGCATCACTTCATCGTCCGCCGCGGTTCTCTTTGCTGCCAAACGTCGTGAAGGTCTCGTCGCTCTCGAAGTAGAGTACATTTTCGTCGCCCCCGGTCTTGCGCTTGCCGATGACGGCGCTGGCTTTGTCGACGCGATGGCCGCTGACGGGATCGGTCGCGCTACGGACTGCCGGTTCTTCTTTCAGTCGCTTCTCACATCCGGGGCAGCAACCGTAGTAGGTCTTGTCGTCCACGACGACAGCGGTCTGGTCTTGACCCATGTACCGATTGTTGACCATGCATACCTTCTTGGATTCGACACGCTCGAGCAGCGTCTGAGTGGTCGAGCCCGAGCTGCTCGTCCCGGACCCGCTCTCGGGTCTTTCGCAACCCGCCACCACCATCGCCGCAAGGAGAACCATCCACGACTTGATCATGCTGGCGGCTAAAGCAACCATCGTTCCACAGCGACGGGCCAATCGTGTCGTACGCCCGGCGCGTGGCGAAGAAGGCCGCGTCGCGGGCCAGTTTGAACGCGGCGTTGGGTATCGCCCAAGTTCGGCGTTGGGAGGCGCAATCAGGACGCCGGTGCACAGCGGAAGAACTCGAAGCTCTGGCAGACGCACCCTGCCTCACCACCTTTGCACGTGCAGTCCGCGCCACACGAGCAGTTCACTCCGGCATACACCGTGACGCAGTCGCTACGCCCGACACACTCCGCCTCTGTTCCAAGCTCGCCACAGGTCGGAGCAGCTGCGGGCTCGCACGTTGCGTGCGCGAGATTGCAGTTGAAGCCTTCGCCACAATCACTCTCGGCGTCGCAGAGAGTCCCGATTTCGCAGCGGTTCTGGCTTGGATCGCAGTAGCTGCCCTGCGCGCACTGGGCGTCGCTCGTGCACGCGTTCGTCGGATTGCTCTGAACACAACGCCCTTCCCGGCTGCAACGTTCGTTCGACGCGCAGGCTCCATCCGAATCGCAGCCGTCGACGCTGGTGCCGTTGCCGCCGCACATTCCGTTCGCTGAACAGCCATGCTCAGCATCCCAGCTCGACATGTGGCACCCCGCGAAGGGCAAGACCAACAACGAGAACAAAACGATTCGGAACAGCATGACTCCGTCCTTTCTGACACGTTGGTACGGATGCGGATTGGACGTCTCCTTTGTCGAGATTGTGCATGCAAACATTGCGCACGCCCAACGGTGATTGCCAGGAACGTGACGCAAGAGATCACGCCTGACCGAATTGGTCACGGCAGCCACACCCGCACGCACTGATTTTGGCTCGCAGAGCAACGGTACGCCGTGTGCACTGCGGGGCGCGTCATCGGCTGGACGGGATCCTGATGAAAAAGAACTCCTGTGCGCTCTGTCGCGCAACACTGGTTGTGACTTGCTTCGCGCTCTGGGCCTGTGGGGATACCGGATCGCCCTCGCGGCAACCCGCGGCGCCGGTCGTCGACCTCCTCTCCGACAACAACCGCAACGGCATCGTGGACCTCGATGACCCGAGCGAACAAGCGGGTGAAGAGACCTGGAGCAGGGATAGCGGCGCAGTATTTCTGATCAACTTGGACGACGACGACGGCGACGGTATTGCGGACAACCAGGACGAGCTGGTGAATGGCCCCGCCGACGAGTTGGATCTGGCGCGAGTCATCGCGCGGCCCTGGCCTGCGGCGTCGCAGACGGCGAGCGGAACGGTCGAGCTCGACCTGGCAGCTCGGGGGTTCGTGCGGGTTTTCCAGCGAACTCCGGCGGGCTGGGTCTCGATCGACACGAATCAGCCGCTGTCGCTGTCGACCGCTGACCTACAGGCCGGGGTTGAGCTTGGCATCGAGGGCAGGGACTTCGTACGGTCCGAAAACCAAGACTGGCAGGGGCTTGCCACGCTCACGTTCTCGGTCAGCGATGCTGCAGGGCCGATCGGAGAGGACACGGTGCAGCTGCGTGCCGCGCCGTGGTTGATGAACCACAACTTGCGCCCCTTCGACACGGTGTACTTCAGCGACTTTTCTCCCGACTTCGTGGCGACGATGACCGATGCGGTGGAGGGGGCGGGGCTGACTGTTCAGCTAGTACCTGACAGCTATGTGGACGGGTCGGCCGACATCTGGTTCGAGGATTGGTTCCAGACAGGCTGGACCGGGATGCCCGCAAAAGACGGTGGTGGTCACGTCATGAAAGTCTTCAATCCGCGCCCCTGGGGCCGCGACGAGAATCCGGACCATCTGCCGCTGGCCTTCTTGAAAAAGCACATGCTCGGGCCAGAACGCGCCGTGGCCGTACTGTTCGACGAGGCCACGGAGCTCGGCACGGGAAGCACCTACGACTCTCACGGAAACCACGAAGCGCTTCCGCCATATCCTGCAGCGCCAGCGGGGCGCCTCTTGCTCGGAGCGGGGATCAAGCAGAGCACGCGGGATTTCTACGCAGCCCAACAGGTGCAGCCACCGATCTACCTGGATACCAGCTGGCTCGTCGTCGGGCACATGGACGAAGTCTACGGGGCAGTGCGTGCCGCGACGCCGCGCGGCTTCAAGATGATCCAGAACTCACCAGCGCTCTGCAAAACCCTGTTCGAGAAGTGGCAGGCCGAGGGGCACGGCGACGCCCCCATCTTCGAGGGCAAAGTCGATTTCGAGGCGAAGCAGTGGCAGACGACGGTCGCGGAAGTGCTGGGTGACGCCACCATGATGGGCTGGAATCAAGAGGCACAGCTGCACATCGAGGAGATGCACGCAACGCTCGCGGAGCGGGCTGGGCTGACTGAGGAGGACTTCGTCGAAGTGCCGGTGTTTTACGAGGAGATCGACGGCGGCAAGATTGCTTACTTGCCGGACACGGCGAACATCAGAGTGATCGCCAACGGCAACACGGCGGTGTTCGCGCAGACCTTCGGGCCAATGGTCGGTGGGGAGGACGTGTTCGCCAAGGAGCTACTCGCGCGCCTCGAGGATCCCGCGATGAAGCTGGGCTCCGACGGGAATGGCCTGGACGTGCGGTTCGCAGATTCGTGGAACTACCACGTGCTCTTGGGCGACGTTCATTGTGCCAGCAATTGGAGCGCCCTGCCAACGCCTGCTGAACCCAAGTGGTGGGACGCCGCCAACCAAGACCAGGGAATGTGATTGCATGAACAAGTTCACGAAGCTCCTGTTCGGTGCTCTGCTCGTCGTCGGTGCGGCAGCGACCGCACGTCACGCGCGGGCCGAGGGCGTCGTCCTCACGCCGGCCGCTCTGGACCCGGCCTCCCGCGCCAGTCTGAAGCCGAAATTGCGCGCGCACGAGCCCGCAACCCCGCCATGTTCCGAGCGGCTCGCGCTGTCGACACTTTCCGCAGTGCGGGCATGATGAAGTCGAGGAACAACCAACCGACTGCCGCGCGGGCATTCATGCGTTTGGGTCGAGAAGCATTGCTGCCGATGCTCGAGATGGTCGCGTGGCGCGCGGACACGCTTGGCCTCGATGACGCACAAAAGATCGCTCTCGGGGATGGTCTGCTTCAGGCCGTTGCTTTTGCCCGCGACCCGCGAGCAGGGCCGGTCCTGGAGGCGGTCTTCACGCGAGCCCAAGATGCCCGCTTCGTGGGCAGCGCTGCGGCCGGCCTCGGGATGCTCTGCCGCGCGCGCGACAGAGCTCTGCTCCTGTCACACGTCCGCGCGGGCGAGCCGAGGCGCGCCGAGGCCATTGCGGGGCTTGGACACTGCCGCTCGCTGGATGTGGCGGAGAGGTTGGCGAGCGTGCTCGCCGAGCCCATCGACGATGCGCTGGCAGTGACAACGGCCCGCGCTCTTGGTTATGTGGGCTCCAGCTGGGCGATTGCCGCCTCGAGGCTCGACGCCAAACAGGCTGACGCCATTCGTGAAGCGGCTGCGACGGCCCTGGCCCGGGGCTTTTCGCGCGGGAACGCCCAGCTCCGGACGGCAATCGCGAGAGCGGTATTGATGGTCGAGCACCCTGCGGCGCTCCCCGCCCTGCGCCGGGCCGAGCGCGGGGCCCCCTCCGACGTGAGGAAGGACGCTTCGGCGCTGCGGGGGCGATTGGAACTGAACATCGCACGCAGCAGCCGTCGGTGAGGCACCTGCGGAAGCGCGACCTGTCGCCGTGCGGCACGGACGCCGCGGTGTGGCCGGTTCGGTCACCACATGACCGCCTGGGTCACAGAAATGAGCGGCCGCAGCCCCGCGGCTCACGCCGAGCGGCGCTCCGGCGCCTCCTGTGCCTCCAGCTCCAGCAGTACTGCAATACCGGCCGCGACTGGCATCCTGGCCAGTGACCCGCAGAACGCCAAGAGTTCGTGCCGCTCGCGAGGGATCGGGTCATCGGCAACGATGACGAGAGCACCCGTTCCTCGGCTCACCGTCTGGAGCATCGCACGCGAAAGCTCTGACCTGCGGGCCCACTGCCCGACAGGGGCCGCGCTTCCCACCGCAAGAACCGCGCGGGTGACGGAGCGTCCGCTCGTAGCGAGCTCGACGGAGAGCTCGCGCACTCGCTGGATGAGCGAGTGCTGTCTCTGTCCGGGCTGCTGGACGATCACCGCGGTGTCCTCATCGACACGATGTTCATCGACCCAAGCCGGCCACTTCGCGCCGTCCTCCAGCACGATCAGCCAGGCATGGGACCTCGGTTCTACCGTTTTCATCAGCTTTCCTCCGGGTTGCTGCAGCGTTGGTCTGCAACCATCAGACCATCGGGGGGGCTCGTCGAAAGCGCTCGAAAGCCGCCGCCGGAACGCAGATTCGCGCTCGCGAAGTGACCAGATCGGTCGCATCCGCGCGCCACCGTCACAGGTTCTTTTCACCCTTGCATGCGCCAGACGCCCATCCGAAACGAGCTTAGTTCTGGCACAGCGTCTGCAGTGTCGAGGGGGCATGAGACCGACGGTGCTGAAACTCCCGCTCGTGACGCTGAGGACACAAGCCACTGCGAGGTCATCCTGACCGTTGGAGCGCTGCTCTTGCTCGCCGCGTTGGCCCCAAACCAGGCGTGGAACGCGCTGAGCCTGTCCGTTGATCCGGCGGGCTTGGCCTTGTCTCAGCCCGCGTCGCTGTTGCAACCGTATCTTCGCCCCTCGGGTGAGCGTTTCGGGTTTTCACCTTGGCGGTCGGCGACAGCAGATTTTCCCCTCGAGCTGGCTCGAGGTTGTGATGCTGACACCCCAAAGCCCGTCTCACTGCGGCGCGGTAACGAACACGACACACTCCGGCTCTTGGACTGCAACGGAGGCATCGCGCCCGATGCGCTGGATCGAGTGAGTATCCTCGCGCGGGAGGAGGGCGCGGCTCGCCCGCTGCTCCCTCTCCCGCTCACTCCGGTTTTGGAGCGCGAGGTGGACGACGAGTGGGTGGACGGAGTGAAGCTCTTGCGCCCGAGGCTGCTGTGGATGACCCAACGCCTCGCGGACCGATTTCCCGGGCGCGTCATCACGATCTACAGCGGTTATCGCCGGGATCGCGCGACGAGTCGCCACCGACAGGGGCGAGCGCTCGACATCAGCGTCGCGGGCGTGCCGAATGAGGAACTATTCCGCGAGTGCCGCAGGTTCATCGACGCCGCATGCGGCTTCTATCCGAACAGTTTGTTCGTTCACATCGACGTCCGGCCGCCCGGCACTGGGCACGCCGTCTGGATCGATGTGTCAGGGCCCGGCGAACGAGCTGAATACGTCGATGCGTGGCCCGGCGTGCTCGAGAGCGGTGGGCTCGCGTGGCGGCGCCACGGTTGACGCCAGCAGGCTCGGCTCAACCGCCGAACGCAAACGTTCCTACAGCGACCGCGCGCCAGGGCAGGGCTAATCCTTCACGCTTGCCCTCGGAGTTCTTGCCGGGACTACGGCAGCTCTCGCTGCCCATGCTCGTCTCGCAAACCTGGGTTGACACATGGAGGTAGGCGCCAAGCTGCACACCGAATCGGAAGAACTCCGAGAGCTGCCAGTCCGCACCGACCGCAACCGGGAACGCCAGCCCCTTCGCCGAGTAGGCGTAGACGCCACTGTCATTCTTGGCTTCGGTGGTCAGCTTGCCGACCCCGAAGCCGCCCTGCAGGTACGGATTGAGCTTGCTCGGCTCGACCCAATACCAGCGCGCGAACGGGGCGAGGTAGGTCGAGCTGAACTTCGCGTCAGAGGCCTCGGTGCCGAGCTTTCCCCGCCACGAGTCCCGAGGCCAGAAGCTCCAGATGGCCATCTCGAGACCCAAGCTGAAGTGGTCATGGAAACGCCAGGCCCCAGCGAGCGCAAACGCCGTCCCACCGGCCGCGGCGCACTCGCTATCGGGCTGTTTATCGGCGCAGATGGCGCTGCCGAAGCCCGCCAGCAAGTGCAACTCGACGGGCTGGCGGCGAGGGTGCGCCGACGATGAGTCGCGCGGGTCATCCGCAGGACGTTCGGGTTGCGGCGCCAAGGCGGGCCCGCGCGGAGCGGGGGCTCGAACCTGCGCCCGCGCCGACGTCGACGCGACCAGCACCAGCAGAACGGGAAACCACCGATCGCGGCGAGGCAACGGAGTGTCACTCATGGCAGTCCTCCGATCGTCTGCACGATCCGAGCCGCCACAGTGACACCAGTGTCCGAGCCCGGCACAGAGCTTGCGTTGTGGTGTCGGCATGCCCGCGACACCGAAGCCCGCTGAACTGGCGCTGCTCATGGTCTGCGGCGCGCTCTGGCTCTTGCCGAGTGTTGCCCTCGCCGAGCCGCCGAAGGCGACGGGAGCAAAACCCGACGCGCCATCGCTGAGCGTGCTGGTGGACGAAGCCATGGAACGACACCCGCGAACTTCCAAGGCAAAGGCCGCAGTCAGAGCCCGACGAGAGATCCCCTCACGCATGGAGAGCCTGCCGGATCCCGTGTTGATGGGCTCGCTCCAGAACGTTCCGTTCGACGACCCGCGGCTGAACGCGAGCGCCATGACCGGCGTACTGTTCACCCTCTCGCAGACCCTGCCCTACCCAGGCAAGCTGCGCCGCCGCGGCGACGTTGCTCGGGCTGACATCTCAGTCTCCGAAAAGGAGCTGGCAGCCACGCGCCTCGCCGTCGCGTTTGGCGTGAGCCGCGCGTATTGGCGCCTGCACTTCGCGGAGCGAGCCGAGCTGATCACCGGCGAGAGCGAGCACGCGATCAACGCTCTCGCCAACGCCGTCCACGCCCGATTCTCCGTCGCGCAGGCCGCCCAGCAAGACGCACTGCAAAGCCAGGTCGCTCACAGCCGCGTGCGCGCGCTCGTGGAACGCCGCCGGCAGGCGGTTCGCTCGGCGCAGCGTGAACTACTCGCCGCCGTAGGCCGCTCGCCGACCGGCGATCTGGGTCCCACCAGAGGACCGCCCCTCGTCGTGGCGAAACTCGACCGGCGCAAGCTCGCGCGCATGGCGCGCGAGAAGAACCCGGATCTCGCAGTGAGCAGCGCGCGCGAGCGCGTGAGTGCGAATCGAATCCGCGAAGCGAAGCAAGATCGCCTGCCGGACTTCATGGTGTCGGTCGGGTATCGGCTGCGCTTCGCGGCCAAGGGCGATCCGACCGAGGGGGCGGACATGGGGGTCATCAGCTTCGGTGGAACGCTGCCCATCTGGTCCGAGACCAAACAGTCCGCTCGGGTACGAGAGGAACGTCATCGACTCGACGAGGCCCGAGCTGCCACGCGTTCGCTGGCGCTCGACGTCAAGACAGAGGTTGAACAGCAGGTGGATGCCATCGAGCGGCTGGGCAAGGAGGTCGGTATTCACGAGAAAGAGCTGATCCCGGAGGCCGACCAGGCCCTCGATGCCAGCATCGAGGACTACGTGTTTGCCAAGGTCGAGCTCGTCTCGGTACTCCAGAATTGGGCAGCGCAGCTCGATGCCCGCCTCGAATACGAACGCCTGCTCGCGGAGCGCGCCGAGCGGCTGGATGTGTTGCGTGCGCTGATCGGCATCAAGCCCGGAGAACGACTGCCATGATTCGCCACTTCTCGAGCTGTTTGCTCTTGCTCCTGGCAACCGGCGCCTGCGACAAGTCACCGCCGGCGCACGAAGGGGAGCACTCGGCGCCTGCGGTTTCGGCCCCGGCTGGGGGGAAGATCGTGTTCTACCGCTCGAGCATGGATCCGTCGTTCGTCTCGGCGAACCCGGGCAAGGACTCGATGGGCATGGACCTCGTCGCCGTGTACGAAGGCGACCCCGCCGCCGATCTGAACACCATCAGCGTCGACGGGGCGACCGTACAACGGATGGGCGTACGCATCGCGCCGGTGAAGCGGGGCAAACTCGACCGCCTCGTGCGCGCCCTCGGGCGTGTGGATTACGACGAGTCCCGGATCTCGACCGTCAACATGAAGTTCGACGGCTGGATCGAGAAACTCTGGGTGGACGAAACGGGTCAATTCGTCAAGAAGGGCGCACCGCTGCTGGCCGTGTACAGCCGCGAGCTCGTCGCGAGTCAGGAGGAGTTCCTGCAGATCACCAAGAGCACCGCGAACGGGCCGCATGCGGAGCACCTCAACGACGCGGCTCGACGTCGGCTCGAGCAGTTCGACATTTCCAAGCGTTTCGTCAACAAGATCGAGGAGCGGGGACGAGCAGCCGGACCATCACCCTCTCTGCGCCGCGGAGTGGGTACGTCATCCACAAACGGGCGCTCGAGGGCATGTTCGCTCGCACCGGCGAGAACCTGTTCACCATCGGGGATCTGAACGCGCTCTGGGTGATCGCCAACGTCTACGAGTTCGACGCCCCCTGGGTCTACGTCGGCCAAGATGCGACGATCGAGTTCGACTACATGCCCGGCAAGGTGCTGTCGGCCAAGGTCGATTACGTCTACCCTCGCTCGATCAGAAGTCGCGCACCGTCGAGGTGCGGCTCCTCTTGCCGAACCCGAACGTCGAGCTCAAGCCGGGCATGTTCGCGACGGTGAGGATCCACACGGCTCCCAGCAAGAACACGCTGCTCGCTCCCCTCGAGGCCATCATCCGCAGCGGCGAGCGCAACATTGCGTTCGTGATGACCGGTCCGGGCCGTTTCGAGGGCCGAGAGGTCGAACTCGGCACACAAGGTGAGGAGAATTACGAGATCCTTTCGGGCCTGAAGGAAGGAGAGAAGCTGGTCGTGAGCGGGCAGTTCCTCCTCGACAGCGAGAGTCGCCTCAAGGAGGCGGTCAAGAAGATGCTCGGCTCCAACGTGAAACCCGCTGCTCCGGATATGAAGGGGATGGCCCACTCGATGAGCGACGCCGGACATGACTCGGCCGACGCGGGCGACGCACACAACGACGGACCCTCGATGAAAGCGAGCGACGATGCTGGGAAGACTCATTGAGCTCTCGGTCAAACATCGCTTTCTCGTCGTCCTCCTGACGCTGATCGCACTGGGCGGTGGCGCCTACGCGGTATCGACCACTCCGCTGGACGCGATCCCCGACCTCTCCGACGTGCAAGTGGTGATCTTCACCGAGTATCCCGGGCAGTCACCGCAGGTCGTCGAGGACCAGGTCACCTACCCGCTGACCACCACGATGCTCTCGGTTCCGAAGGCCAAGGTGGTGCGCGGCTACTCGTTCTTCGGCCTCTCGTTCGTCTACATCATCTTCGAGGACGGGACAGACATGTACTGGGCGCGCAGCCGTGTGCTCGAGTACCTGAACTACGTTCGGGACCGCTTACCGAGTGACGTCAGCCCGGCGCTCGGGCCGGACGCGACCGGGGTCGGCTGGATCTACGAGTACACATTGCAGAGTGATCGCCACGACCTCGCGCAGCTCCGCTCGATCCAGGATTGGCAAATCCGCTACGAGCTGCAGCAAGTGCCGGGGATTGCCGAGGTGGCGAGCGTTGGCGGCTTCGTGCGTCAGTATCAGGTCACGGTCGACCCGCAGAAGCTCGAAGCGTTCAACTTGTCGATCGACGCCGTTCGCACCGCCATCAAACAGAGCAACCAGGACGTCGGAGGCAGGGTCATCGAGCTTGCCGAGACCGAGTACATGGTCCGCGGCAAGGGCTACGTGAAGACGCTGGACGACCTGCGTAGCATTCCGCTCAGCGTTGGTGCAGACCACGTTCCCGTGCGGATCGAGGACGTGGCGAGTGTCGCCATCGGCCCGGAGCTGCGTCGTGGCGTCACCGATTGGGACGGCGAGGGGGAAGTGGTCGGCGGAATCGTCATCATGCGTTACGGCGAGAACGCGATGAGCGTGCTCGAGAACGTGAAGACCAAGCTCGACGCACTACAGAAGACGTTGCCCGCAGGCGTGAAGCTCGTTCCTGCCTACGATCGCTCCGGCCTCATTCAGCGTGCCGTCAGGACACTGCAGGAGAAGATCCTCGAGGAGTGCCTGGTGGTCGGGCTGATCTGCATTTTGTTCTTGTTCCATTTCCGAAGCGCCTTCGTGGCGATTTTCACGCTCCCCGCCGGCATTCTGCTGGCGTTCTCGATCATGCGCGCCCAGGGCATCACGGCCGACATCATGAGCCTGGGTGGAATCGCCATCGCCATCGGCGCGATGGTCGACGCGGCCATCGTGATGATCGAAAACATGCACAAGCACATCGAGCGCGCTGCGCCGGGGGAGAGCCGTTGGGACATCGCGGCCCGAGCGGCGAAAGAGGTCGGGCCCTCTTTGTTCTTTTCGCTCTTGATCATCGCCTTCAGCTTCCTCCCGGTGTTCGCCCTCGAGGCGCAAGAAGGACGCCTGTTCAAGCCCCTGGCGTACACCAAGACGTACTCGATGCTGGCGGCGGCCGTTCTGAGCGTGACGATCGTGCCGGTGTTGATGGGCGCCCTGGTGCGGGGGCGCATTCGGCCCGAGTCGGCCAACCCGCTCAACCGCGCGCTGTCATTCCTCTACCGCCCGTCGGTGCGCTGGTGTCTCTGGCACCCCAAGACCACGCTGCTCGTGGCACTCGTGGTCCTGCTCGGGAGTGCGTGGCCCCTCACCCGACTGGGCAGCGAGTTCATGCCTCCGCTCTACGAAGGCGATCTCGTCTACATGCCGTCGATGATGCCGGGGATCTCGACGACCAAAGCCAAGCAGGTCGTTCAGCAGACCAACCAGATCATCAAGAGCTTCCCCGAGGTCGAGCACGTCTTCGGCAAGGCGGGCCGTGCCACTACCGCCACCGATCCGGCGCCCCTCAGCATGGTCGAGAGCATCATCCAGCTCAAACCAGAGGACCAGTGGCGGCCAGGCATGACTCCAGAAAAGCTCGTCAAAGAGCTGGACGCCGCGATCCGTTTTCCGGGCGTGACGAACGCTTGGACGATGCCGATCAAGACCCGGATCGACATGCTCGCGACCGGCATCAAGACTCCGGTTGGGATCAAGATCGTGGGGCCCGACCTGGAGGTGCTGGCCAAGGTCGCGGAGGACGTGGAGGCCAAGCTGCGAAACGTGCCGGGCACCGCCTCCGTCTACGCGGAGCGCGTCACCGGGGGCTATTTTCTCGACATCGACATCAATCGCATCGCCGCCGCGCGCTATGGGATTCACGTCTCAGAGATCCAAAACGTGATCTCGTCGGCCATCGGCGGCATGAACGTGGGGCACACTGTGGAGGGTTGGAGCGTTACCCGATCAACGTGCGATACCCTCGTGAGCTCAGGCAGTCGATGGAGGGCCTGAAGAGCGTGCTCGTGCAATCACCGATGGGGCATTCGGTTCCGCTCGGACAGCTCGCGAGCCTGAAGTTCGTGAAAGGGCCCCCGGTCATCAAGTCCGAAGGCGCGCGGCCGAGCGCGTGGATCTACGTCGACGTCACCGACAGCGACATCGGCGGCTACGTTGCCCGCGCCCAGAAGGTCGTCGACAAGGAAGTGCAGCTCGCCCCGGGCTATCGTCTGATCTGGAGTGGACAATTCGAGTACATGCAGCGCGCTGCGAGCCGCCTGCGCGTGATCGTCCCCGTTACACTGCTGATTGTCTTTCTCTTGCTGTTTCTCAACTTCGGTTCCCTCAAGGAGTCGGTGCTCATCATGCTGGGCCTGCCGCTGGCGTCTGCCGGTGGTCTGTGGCTCTTGTGGACGCTGCATTACGACCTCAGCGTCGCCGTCGGCGTCGGGTTCATCGCCCTCACCGGGGTCGCAGCCGAGACCGGCGTGGTCATGCTTCTGTACATGAAACAGGCGCTGCGCGCCGGCCAAGAGGGTGACCTGCCCGACACACGGGAGGGCATTCGTGAGGCCATTTTGCGCGGTTCTGCTGCGCGGGTTCGGCCGTTGATGATGACGGTCTGTGCCATCACCTTTGGTCTCCTGCCCATCATGTGGAGTCATGGCACCGGCGCCTCCGTCATGAAACGCATCGCCGCACCCATGATCGGCGGGATGGTGTCGACGACGCTCCTCACCTTGTTCGTCCTTCCCGTCGTGTACTCACTGATCACGCGTGTCCGACGCGAACCACCGGAGCCGGCCGCAGCGCCAGCTACGCCACCGGCGCCAGACACTCGAGAACAACCTCCTGCGCCCGCCGAGCAGCCCGAAGGAGCGCCGGCGCCAGACACTCGAGAACAACCTCCTGCGCCTGCCGAGCAGCCCGAAGAAGCGCCGGCGCCAGACACTCGAGAACAACCTCCTGCGCCTGCCGAGCAGCCCGAAGAAGCGCCGGCGCCCCCTGAAGAAGCACCTGCGCCCCCCGAGGAGACCGAGCTTCCCGAGGAAGGTGAGAGTCACTGAGCGTCGGGCGACGCGCTGGGTGCTTGGGCCCTTCGGAGCACTTCCTTCGCCGTCGCTTCGTCGGCGACGCTGACGGAAACGGCGAAGCCACTCGGCACGGACTCGACATGGGCACTGACCCCTTTCGGGACGAGGGGGCAGTTCGGCATCTCCGGCATCTCGTGCCCGGCCGCGACGTTGCGCGCAAGGTGGCAGTCCACGAGGACCCGCAGCCACTCCACCGTCATTCCCGGCACTCGGCGGAAGACCACTCGGGCGCCGGCGAGGCTGCGCGCCGCCCCAGCGGTCGTTCGATACAGCGGTTCCACTTGGAGAATGTCACCCCGATGGGCAAAAGGACTCTCGTCGCGATCCGCGACTGGGATCCCGTCGCACGCTCGTTCTTCCGCCGTCCGAAGTGCCTCCGCAGCCGCCCGGTGTTCCTGCGCCAATCGCCGCAGGCGTTCGGTCTCGGCAGCGTGCCAGGCGGTAGGGTTCGAGACGGAATCCCAGCAGACCCCGCCAGGCGCGCTGGGGCAGTCGCGCATCTTTAGCGCAGCCGTCGGGTCGAATTCGGCAGCATGCGACGTAGCAGCGTTTTCGGATTCGACGGAGGCCCGCTCGTGCTCTTGGATTTGCCGGGAGCGGGCTGACGGGGGAGCTTGCGGCTCGGGCGCTGGTGAGCAAGCACAGGCCAGGAAGAGGAGTGTGAGGGGAGCATGCTGAGCGAGACGCATGGGGGGTTCGCTGGCAACGCCCATGCCAACCACCCGTCCGCCTGGCACGCCACTTGAATGACGGCAGAGCATGTCGAACATCACCCGCTCATCCATCTTCGTGCTCTTCATCCTCACTGCCTGCGCGTCCAATCCCGGCACACGCCCCGACGACATGAGTGCCGCCGAGCACCGTGAGCACGCGCAACACGACGAGTCCCAGGCCGGCGCACACGAAGCGCGCTACGACCCGAACGCGAGTGAGCCACGCACCGGCGCCATCCGGGCGTCAGGGAACTCGGGACTTGCGCTGGCGGACTACGAAGACAGCGAATACAACCCCACGGCCATCCACCTCGGGCACGCCGAGGAACAGCGCGAACACGCCGCGGAGCACCTGGCCGCCGCAAAAGCGCTGGAATCCTTCGAGGAAGCGGAGTGCAAGCGGTTCCGCCCTGCCACCCGTGCGGTCTGTCCGCTGCTCTCGGTCGTCACCGAAGTGAAGGACGTGCCCAATGGCGCCGCCGTGGTGCTGGCGAACGGGACCTCCGCCCAGGCCGTGGCGGATCACATCCGATGCCACCATGCGTTCGGCCGCTCGCAGCACTTCGAGCACATGGGTGCTTGCCCGTCCTACGTTCCCGGCCTGGAAGTGGCGGTTTCGAAGGACGGAAAGAGCGTGGTCTTGACCAGTAACAATGCCAAGGAGGCAGAGCAAATCCGAGTTCGTGCTCACGCGCACCAGAAGAAGTAACGGCAGCGGAATGTGAGCAACTCAGTCACAGGTGACCCAATGGCCGACCCACCAGCTGGCAGCTCGATGCGCCGAGAGTCAGGCTTTCCAGCACATATCGCAGACCGCGTCGCCTCTCGAGAGCGTGTGCGGGCGCGAATAGTGGCCGGCGAGCCCATCGGCGGCGAGGATGTCGGCGCCCGGCCAGTCGTAGAGGCACCAGGACCGGTAGAACGCATCGAGCTCCCCCATGATCACCGTCGCGTTCGATCAACCGGCGCACGAAGGACTGGGGCGGACAGTGTGTCCAGTGGGTGTGGAACCCGTCTGCGTCCTCCCAAGCTCGGACTGCGTATCCCGGAGCGCCGGGCGCGCTGAACGGGAACCGGAGCAGACCTCGGAGGGCGCGGCTCATGCGCGCGCGCGCTCCGAGCGTCCGACCGTCAAGTCTCAACGCAGCCATTGCCAGCATGCGCGAGTAGATCTTGAAACCAAGGTCCGCGATCAGCGTGGCTGCGTAGTCTCGAGACATCCCCTGAGCACACAGCGCTTGGTAGGCCGCGGTCGTCACCACGGCCAAAAAGACGTTGTGGCGATTACCGAGGTTGGGCAGCCGCTCGAGCTCTGCGCCGGGAAGCAGCTCCTCCACGCGCTCCCACGCTGCACGGAGGAACTCGTCGACGTCGGACGACAGCCATCGGCGTCTAGCCTGCCCGGCGAGATCCCATGCGCGGCCCTCGAGGATTTCCTTGGCTGCCCGCCGAGTGAGCGGCCGGTAGACACGAGAAAGAACGGCGGTAGTGAGCCCGGAAGAGGTCATGGCTGCCATGACTTGGGCAGGGAGCACGTGCCGTACCAACAGCGAACGCCGCGCCGGTGGTGCTCCGAACGTGACCTGCCCGGTCACACGGTGACCCTGGCGGTCACGGTTTGAGAGGCTTTCTGCCGCCTCTCTCCGCGCGGATGGCGGCACGAGCGTTGCACAACGTGGTGCGTGGTGACTCGAGGAACGGTTTCGGGGACCTCCGCGCGGCTCTCGGCCGCGTCCGTGGCCGTGCTGGCCCTGTTTGCGGTCGCCCTCTGGGTCGCGCTCTCCACGTTCGAGCACCTCGGCGCAGCGGAGACGGAGGTGGCAGAGCTGGAGGACACAAAACACGCCGGTCACGCCGTCGCCGCAATGATTCGTGAACAGTACATCCACCAGGCCCACACCATCATCGCGCGGGACCATTCGCACCTCATCCACTACGAGGTGGCAGTGCAGAATACTCGCGCCGCGACGCTGCGACTTCAGGAATTCGCGCGCGGTGACGATCAGCGAGAGAGAACTCGCGAGATCGCGCGATTGGTCACAGAGATGAACCGCATCTTCAAGTCTGATGTGGTCCCCACCGTGGGTTCAAAGGACACAGCCGCGGTGCGGCGCGGGCACGACGAGATCACGAGGATCGTCGTCAAGGTGGTCGCGGTGAGTGAGGGGCTGAACGAGGAACTCGAGCGGTTCAGCATGGAGGCGCGAGCCCGCGAGCGCGGGATGCGCGATCGAGCGCGCAGCGTGTTCATTGGTTGCTTTGTCCTGGCCATCGCCGTCGCTGGAGTCCTGGGGTACGTCATGTTGCGGTCCATCCGCGGCCGATTGGCGCGGCTGCACGAAGGCGCCGCGAACATCGCCAGGGGAGATCTCTCGACCCGGATCCAGATTGAAGGCGGGGACGAGTTCACCGACCTCGCCGAGGCGTTCAATCGGATGGCGGCGGACGTGCGGCGCCACCAAGACGACGCGGTCCGTTCGCAGAAGCTGGCGGCAGTAGGGCAGGTCGCTGCCGGCGTTGCTCACGAGATCAACAACCCGCTGGGCGTAATGCTGGGCTATTTGAAGCTCATTCGAAGAAACTCGGAGCTGACCGCCCTCGCCGGGGAGGAGCTGCGCATCGTCGAGGACGAGGCCCAGCAGTGCCAACGAATCGTTCGGCAGCTGCTCGATCTTGCGCGACCGCCGCGCTTCGATGGCGTGCCGGTGGATCTCTCCCTGCTGGTCAAGGAGTCGGTCGAACGCCTGAGTGAATCCACCGCCGGACACACCGGCGTCGAGTTCGCGTGTGCGGGCGCGCCTCTCGTACGAGGCGATCAGACCCAGCTGCGGGAGGTGCTGGCCAACCTCCTGAACAACGCGCGGGAGGCAGGCGCCGACCGTGTCGACGTCCAGTTGTCGAACCGCGACGGCCGGGTCTGCCTCGACGTCCGGGATGCCGGGCCGGGCATGGACGACGCGGTCCGTGAGCGAGTCTTCGAGCCGTTCTTCACGACCAAAGACCGCGGCACAGGGCTCGGCCTCGCGATTACCCAGGCCATCATCCACGCACATGGCGGGGACATCGCCATCGAATCCGAACGCGGCCTCGGCACTCGGGTTCACATCGATTTGCCGGAGGCCTCGCCGACGGAAGGGGACCTCGCATGACCAAGCCGAGAGTGCTGGTGGCTGACGACAAGGACACGATCCTCAGTCTGTTCGGCCGCATTCTTCAAGATCGATTCGCGCTGGTGACTGCCTCCGACGGTGAGCGTGCCTTGGCCTTGGCGTTGAACGACGAGTTCGACGTCGTCGTGACCGACATTCGCATGCCGGGCGCCGACGGATTCACCGTCCTGCGCGAGCTGAAGCGCGCCAAGCCGGAGGTCGAGGTCGTGCTGATGACGGCGTTCGGCTCGGTACAGAAGGCCGTCGAGGCCATGAAAGAAGGGGCCTACG